>NZ_JAXBLY010000011.1:0-159321 GCF_033963925.1 Rossellomorea sp. YZS02
GGAAATCAACAGCGGTGTAACACGTAATCTCATTGTTCGTCTTTAGAGTGTATAGATTTTGTTTTGTCCCTGCCTCTTCTTTCCCTTTATTTATTGACTTTCTTCACGAGAAAATAAGCGCATCCGAAATTGCAGTATTCATATAAATAATCCTTATGAGTACTTACCTTTGTATCGAAAGAAGCCTTTTGATTGTGATCTTCAAAGAACCCCTTCAGCCTGAGCTGTCCATATCCCCAATCGCCGAGGATATAATCGTACTTGCTTAAAATATCGCTATATCTTTCCTTAAACGCTTCTTCGTTGAATCCATCTCTGAATTCGTCGACGATTTCATAGCATGTGTTCTGCACGCAAATCACCTCTGTCCACCCACTTTCGTTTCCTTATCTTAAATTATAACGGATTGTCCATTAATTTCTATGAAAAATTACCATACGAGATGGTCACCCTATCAAATAGGGGGTGTTTAAGTTGAATAAATTAATTCTAGGTACGACGGTTCTGAGCATTACGCTAATCGGAACTGCCTGTAATGGCATTGACACGGCCAATGAAGAAATGTTCCACGATAATGGAAATACAATCAACGTCAGAGACAGGGAAGACCTGTATAACGAAGACAGCTGGACCAAAAAAGGAGCCCACAGAGGGGAAGACTTCGGTTACGTCCGACAGCAGAAAAGTCCCACCGGTGGTCAGAACATCTCTACGAAGGATATGTACAGCATCAATCGCGAACAGGTAGCAGACAGCATCAGCAAGATGAGTGTCGCTCTTCCTGACGTGAAGGATTGCTCTACCCTTGTGACGGATGAAGAAGTTCTTGTCTCCTATGTGACCGACAAAAAAGATAAAGACGGCCGCTTTGAAGTAGCCGATCAAGTAAAGAAAACGGCCATGTCCGTCATCCCACGCTGGTACCATGTCTATGTGACCGATGATAAGTCTTTGATGCGGAATGTCGAAAACCTGGCCAAAATGGATAGTGACAGCAAAAACGCCAATACAGCCATTGACGACACCATCAACCTAATGCTGAAAGATTCTCCACAAGGAAGAAATGTCGATTCCGGAGAGAATGCCAACGGCGAAATGACATCTGATCAATACGAAATGCGTGATGATGACACCCATAAAATCAACATGGACCGTCAGAAACGTAATGACTACACTGATACAGGTACTGATAAAATGATGGATTAATCTCCATCTGCTACAAAAAGGACTGACTGTAAGAGTGCAACTCCGACAGGTCAGTCCTTTTCTTGTTATGTGAAATTATGCGTTTTGAACTTCCTGCTCACCTTTGGCTTGTCTTGCTTTGGCTGCTGCGTTTACCTGCTCGTCGGCATGGTAAGAAGAACGGACAAGCGGTCCTGCTTCACAGTGGCTGAAGCCTTTTTCCATAGCGGCTTCACGGAGTTCGGCAAATTCATCTGGATGGTAATACTTTTGAACCTTCAAGTGTTTCTTCGATGGTTGCAGATATTGACCCAAAGTCACAATATCAACATGATTGGCGCGTAAATCATCCATCGTTTCAAGAATTTCTTCCTTCGTTTCCCCAAGACCAACCATGATGCTTGATTTTGTCGGAATATCAGGATTCAGTTCTTTTGCACGGCGCAGGAATTCCAATGTACGATCATAGGTCGCACGTGCTCGAACTCTTGGAGTCAGGCGGCGGACCGTTTCGACATTGTAATTCATGATGTCGGGCTTTGCGTCCATTAATGTTTTAATATTATCAAAAACCCCTCCCATATCTGAAGGCAGTACTTCAATGGAAGTGAAAGGACTCTTACGACGAATGGCTCGAACGGTTTCAGCAAAAACTTGTGATCCGCCGTCTTTTAAGTCATCACGGGCAACAGCCGTAATAACCACGTGCTTCAGATTCATTAATTGTACGGAATCCGCAACACGTTCTGGTTCTTTAAGATCCAATTCAGTTGGTAGACCTGTTTTAACCGCACAAAAACGGCAGGCACGTGTACAAATATCCCCCAGGATCATGAAAGTTGCCGTACGTCTTGTTCCCCAGCACTCATGAATATTCGGACAGCGAGCTTCTTCACAAACTGTATGAAGATTGTTTTCACGCATCATTTTTTTCAAGCCCATATAATTATCGTTCGTATTCAGCTTAATTTTAAGCCAATCCGGTTTACGAATATGTTCATCTTTCTTGCTCATACCCCTCATCTCCAATCCTAAATAATTCTGACTTAGGCAAAGAGTGAAACGCTGTATCGTTCATCCTATGTAAAAAAGCCATCATCAATATACTTCTTTTGTCACTTTATCATACTAAAAAAGTGAAAACAAGCATGCGATACCCTATTACCATTTATTGATGATTATGAATCCCGATGAACGATACAAACTACAAATAGGCCCCTAAAAATGGAGGGATGATTTTGTACAAAAGATTGGTCATACTCATTGTCCTTTTCTCCTTCGTGATAAGTCCAACTCAGGGCTTTGCAGCAGAAAAGCTTACGGATGAGCAGATATACACCAAAAGAATGGAATTGTTTCAAAAGAGCGAGGCCTTGACTCATATTCCCTGGTACTACTTAGCTGCCATTGATCAATATGAACGAAGTCTCCGGTTCGCCCGGAAAGATAGAGAAAAGCCTTCTTCTTATATCTCGATTTATATGGAACCCGAAAAGTGGATTGGCCCTCTGAATCCGCGCTCTGACGATGAGAATCCGGAAACCATTGCACTATTCAATGGAATCGGTCGGGACGGAGACCTGGATGGGAAAGCAAGTCTGAAAAATGATGAAGATATTCTTGCTTCCTTAACAGACTTCATACTGAGATATGGTATCGATCGCGATAACTTCAAGCTGGCACTTTGGGATTATTACAAACGGGATAAAACCGTCAGTATCATCATGGGAAATGCCAAAATATATAAACAGTACGGAACGATTCATTTGAATAAAAAAGCCTTTCCCCTTCCCCTGAGATTTAACTATAGTTACCGGAACACCTGGGGGGATGCCCGAGGTTGGGGCGGAAGAAGGATCCATGAAGGGACGGACCTATTCGCTGATTATGGTGTACCGGTGAGAGCCACCTCATACGGCATCATCGAGATGAAAGGCTGGAACCGTTATGGAGGCTGGCGCATTGGGATCCGTGACATCAATAACACGTATCATTACTTCGCCCACTTGAGTGGTTTTGCCAAAGATCTTCATGTAGGACAGGTGGTCGAGCCTGGCATGGTAATAGGCGGGGTCGGAAGTTCAGGTTATGGACCTCCGGGAACGTCAGGAAAATTCCCTCCCCATTTGCATTACGGTATGTACAAGGATAACGGCCTGACAGAATGGTCGTTTGATCCGTATCCCCATCTACGAATGTGGGAGCGCCAGGACAGAATCGAAAGCAGGAAACATTAAAAAAGCAGACAATGGAGGATCCATCGTCTGCTTCTTCCTTTATACCTGTTTCTTCGATTTGGAAACAGCGTTCATGATACTAGCTGCTAATCCACCCCAGATGATAACCATCCCGACCACCATCATTGCAATTGCGCTACCAGTCATGTTAGCTTACCTCCTTATAGCTTTCAGCATCCGATTTGGCATGCCAGCGTTTAAATCCGAAGGCTACTCCTGCCAGGATAGCAAATGCCGCTACAAACCATCCACTGTACATAATGAAAGTATCAGAGTATCCTCCATAGTTTCCAGTTTCTGTTTCAAATTCTTTCAGTAGGTTCATTTTGAATAATCCGAACATCATCCAACCAAGGACGATCGGTGTGATAACACCTAAACATACTTTCCACCATGCACCAAGCTGGATATCAGAAATTCCATTCGCATGGGATTGGAATGCTCCCAGTTTGCGAAGGAACCAGGCTATTACTACCACTTCCACTAATCCTACAAACGCCACTCCGAATTGATTAATGAAGTAATCTGCTACATCCAGGAACAATAGTCCGCCCTGTGTGGCAAAAAGAATGGAGATAACAGCTGAAAGTCCTCCACCGAATAGAACGGCTTTGTTACGGGAAATCCCGAACTTCTCAGAGACTGCTGCTACATACGTTTCTGAGATCGATATTAACGATGACAGTCCGGCAAGGACCAGCGAAGCAAAGAATAAGAAACCAAATACTTCGTTGAATGCCGGGAATTCGTTAATGATCTGCGGGAAGACGACAAACGCTAGTCCTACGCCGCCACTTACTACTTCCTGCACACCAACACCTTGCGATTGAGCCATGAAACCTAATGCGGCAAACACCCCGATACCGGCCAATAATTCAAAGCCTGAGTTACTGAAGCCAGTGATGAAGGCATTGTTCGTAATATCCGATTTTTTCGGAAGATAACTTGAGTACGTGATCATGATGGCAAAGGCAATGGATAAGCTGAAGAATATTTGCCCGTATGCTGCCACCCAAACGCCAGGATCAGCGATTTTGCTGAAGTCAGGTTTGAAGAATGCATCAAGTCCATCCATCGCCCCAGGTAACGTTAAAGCGCGAACAACAATAATTAAGAATAAGATAACAAGTGCTGGAATAAAGATTTTATTCGCTACTTCGATCCCTTTCTTTACTCCTTTGAAAAGGATACCAAGTGTTACGGCCCATACGATGACAAGCGGGATGAATACTCCTGGAACCACGCTTCCCGTCTGACCTGCATCAACCGAAAGTTTTAAATAATCGCTGAACAGGAAGGATTCTGTATCCTTTCCCCAACCTAAGTTGAAAGAAAATACGCTGTACGACATCGCCCAGGCGATAATGACGGCATAATAGGTGGAGATGACGAAGGCAATTAATACCTGCCACCAGCCAAGCCATTCTGTTTTCTTATTAAGACGGAAATAAGATAAAGGTGCTGAACCACGGTACTTATGACCGATTGTAAACTCAAGTACTAATAATGGAATCCCTGCTGTCAAAAGAGCGAATAAATAAGGAATGAAGAATGCTCCCCCGCCATTTTCATACGCTACTGCCGGGAAACGCCAAATGTTCCCTAGACCGATTGCCGATCCGACAGCAGCTAGAATAAATCCTGCCCGTGTACCAAACTGTGCACGATTTTCCATGCTGTTCCCCCCTAGTTCTTTCCAACTACCATTTAATAGGTATTTGAAATTTTTATATTTTCAGATTATTTATAATCTAAAGTCAGTATAGCTAGTTCCGGGACAATTGTCAAAGCTTTATTTTAGTGATTTCATAAGAATTTCACAAAAATCCGGCAGTACTATTTCACTATAAGAATTTTGTCGGAATTTGGAGAATGGGAGGCGATAGAATCATAAAGTGAATTCATCCTCCATACAAGAAAAAAAACCAGAAGCCGTTTGGCTTCTGGTCTTCATTTCCATTATTCTGCAGATGCAGGCTTTGCTTTTTCACCGAACAGAAATGCGATTGCCAGGATTAATATGATGACAACCACGAGTCCCAAGATGGTGCTTCCCGTAAATCCTAATACCAGGTATCCGATTGCGGCTACTACCGCACCAATAATCGCATATGGAAGCTGCGTGATGACGTGATCGATATGGTTGCTTCCTGCACCTGTAGAGGAAAGGATCGTCGTGTCTGAGATCGGTGAACAGTGGTCACCCAGAACAGATCCCGCAAGCACCGCTGCCATGGCAGGAAGTAAGATCGTTACATCTGACGCTGCAGCAATTTCTCCGGCGATCGGCAGGAGAATTCCGAACGATCCCCAGGATGTTCCCGTTGAGAAGGCCATGATTCCGGCAACAAGGAATAAAATGACCGGAAGTGCCTGCATCGGTAAGTTAGATTGCTCTACCAGACCGGCAAGATACGTTCCTGTTTGCAATTGGTCGATAAGCGTGACGATGGTCCAGGCAAAGATCAGGATGTAAACAGCCGGAAGCATGGACTTGATTCCTTCCAGTACAGCCGTTCCTAGAGCACTTCCTTCAATTCCTTTTAGGCTTACTTGGCGAAGGAAGAAGATCAGGGCAACCACAAGTCCGAATAATCCACCGTATAGTAACGATTTGGTAACATCCGTATTTTCAAAAATAGGCAGTAGATCAAAGGATCCCACCGCTTGATAACCAGTCCATAGCATCATGGAAACTGTACCGATGACAAGAGCCACAATCGGCCAGACAAGATCGCCCACAGATCCTTTTGAGCTGACTGGAAGATCGTTTTTCAATTCACCGGGAATTTCTTTGCCGGGATCATAAAGATCTCCGGTTTCAATGGCACGTACTTCATGCTCTTTCATTTTACCGAAATCAAGACCCTTATAGGCAACCATTACAACAAGTAAGACTGCTGCCCATACGTAAAGGTTCATCGGGATCATTTGAATGAAAGCTGAAAATGCCGTATATTCCGTGATACTGTGAGCAGTAAGAATCGAACCGATGATCCCGATAATATAAGCTCCCCAGCTGGAAATAGGTGAAACAACACAGATCGGAGCCGAAGTTGAATCAATGATATAAGCTAATTTTGCTCGTGAAATTCTGTGACGATCGGTGATGGGCCTTGAAACCTGACCGACAGCAAGGGCATTGAAATAGTCGTCAATAAAAATGATGATACCTAATACCGCAGCCAGAAGCTGTGCACCCTGCCTTGTCTTCACTCGTTTCATCGCCCATTCACCGAACGCGCGGCTTCCGCCTGAGATATTCACAAATGCCGTGATAACACCGAGAATGAGTAAGAAGAAAATGATGTAGACATTCCAGGTATTCAGTCCGCCATCTGCGACAAAGATACCCTTAAAGGCGTCCCATATAAAGCTGAATGTTTTGGGTATTGATAAATCCGCCAACAGAAAGGCAGATGCGACAATCCCTACTCCCAATGAAAGCAGGACCCGTCTTGTGAGTATAACCATAAGAATGGCTAAAAGGGGTGGTAATAATGAGTAAATCGTGTTTTCCATAGTGTCCTCCTCCTATTTGATAGGGGGGAACCATCGTAGCATGACAGAGGATAATAAAAAAAGGCAACGATAGAGAAACTATCATTACCTTTGTTAGTAACGTAAGTGCTCCATCACGATCTGTAGCTCCCCATTATAGAGATTTCCCTATAATGACAGTGTTATCCTTCTTCAAGACAACCCCAGCAAATATCCCTTTGACAAGCATATTTACTTCGGCAAAGATTCCCTTTCATCTGTTTTCTTCGTTGTCATCCTCGAACAGATTACTCTTGAACCCTGCGCCTCTACCCCATCGGACTGATGATGTGGTGTGTTATAAAATTTTCTTTATTAATATAACAAACTATCATTCTTTTGACAACTTTTTTTCCGTACTAATTTGTGGGAATTTCAATGGATGGTCCGGAATCTCCTCCACCATTGTTATAAAATTGCGGTACATCCAGATGAACCGTTCCCATGGCAACCAGGATATCCTGCTTAATCGTTTCGGTTTTCGTTGCAAATGGGATGATGATCTGTACATTTACTTCAAGCTCCACAAATACTTTCACTACTGCGTTATTGATGCCAAACTGCTCTACCGTCGTTTTCACATCGGAACGCACGTCACCGATGGAATGAAAGCGAATGGGTATCTTCGGCCCCAGGTTTCCGAGTAAAACGTTGTTCGTAGCCTGACCTAGAGGGACGGAATACGTAATGCCCTTCGATGCTTTCGACTTCCCTTCATCAATTTCCACTTCAGTGAGGAACTCCAGATTTTCAATATTCCCTGCCTCAGCTTCCTGAAGATTCTGTTGGACCAGATTCGTGATTTCTGCCTGGACCCTGTTGATGGTCTGCGTATTGTATTTAAACGAAACGATATCGCCTTCCTGGTTCTTCACTTCTTCAGTTATATCCGAAATATCCAGTACATCGGCAATCTTCTTATTGATCGCTTTATTAATCACCAGGGTACCAATCCTGCTGGTCTGTGTCTCGGCATAAGCAAGAAGGGTCGGTTTCAACCCTTTGTTAATGATCCATAATCCAAATCCAGTTGAGATCATAAAAAACAAAAATGTAATGATCATCACATGTCGAAAAGGCAGTGGACCTCCTCTTCGGGGTTTGTAGGTTTTGAACTTTGACAAAAAAATCCCCCCTTACAAGCTATTTGTATGCTTGGTAAGGAGAGATTAACGCAAAAATTTATGTAATCTTCAGAGATTGCGGTTCATAATCGGGGTCAAAGCCTGTAATGACCTTATCCAGTTCCTTGCTTAAATCCAAAGGATAAGGAGAATTCAGTTCCTCGCCGCCCTCTTCGATGATACGGATCACTGGTCTGTCCGTCACCCCTTTATTTTGATCGGTGACGATCCCTTTCCTCCCATCATTTAGCTCGACGATCATTCCAGTAGGATAGATGGCCACCGATGAACGGAAGGCTTCGATCACCTGGGAATCAAACAGAGATCCAGAACCCGCATACAAGACCTCCAATGCCTGATGAGGAAGCATGGCTTTTCTATAAACTCGATTCGAAGTCATGGCGTCAAATACATCGGCCACAGCGATGATCTTTGCAAAAGGATGAATGTCTTCTCCCTTGATCCCCCGTGGATAACCGGAGCCATCGAGCCTCTCATGGTGCTGGTACGCACAATGGGCGATGATCAGGGATACAGAATGAAGCTGTCTCAGAATGTCAAAGCCATGCTCCGAATGTTTCTTGATTTCACAGAATTCGTCTTCTGTGAGTTTACCCGGCTTGAGAAGGATCTCTTCAGGAACCAGCATCTTGCCGATGTCATGAAGGATCGCCCCCACTCCAAGCTGCTCCAGCTGCTTCTGGGACAGCTTGAGTTCAAGCCCGATGGAAAGCGTATATAACGTTACATTGAATGAATGATGAAAAATATAGGAGTCATATGTAAACACATCTGTCAAAATGGTGAGAAGATCATGGTTCGCCTTGACCTCTGACAGGACGACATCTATCACCTGTTTCAACTGCTTGGCACTATTCTCAATCATGAATAACCCTGGCTGCTCTTTAGAGGTACTTATTTGATTGAAGGCCGTCTCAATATTTTGGATCGCCTGCTGCCGCACTTTACTCGAAACGGACCCCTTTACATGGATTCCACTGGAAAGAGAGTCTTCAATATAGACATACTGAATACTAAGCTCCTTCAACCTGTAAATCATGCGTTCTGTAATAGGAACGTTATCATGAATCAAAGCTTGACCTCTCATATTATATACCGTTGTAGCTAGAACCATGCCGGGTTTTAAAGCCCGAGTTGATATAAGCCTCATAGAATTCTCCTATGTAATTCTTTCATTTTTCGACAAAATTTCCTAGTATCTCCATTATAAAGGATAAAAATGATCTTGCAAGGTGTATTTGGTTAAATATTCATGAAAGAATATTGAAGAAATAAGGGGGATTAGATGGGGTTTTTTGGATGTGAAGCGGGTTAGATACGGGACTCAATTTCCTTTTTTTGTTAAAATACGCAATTGCGGGTGACTTTGACGCAATAATTAAAATAATGACGCAATTACGGTCGGTTTTGACGCAATAAATCATATAATGACGCAATCACGGTCGATTTTGACGCAATTATCCTTATACCAGCAATGTGAAAATGTGATAAATCCCTTTCTACATGCGGGATCCACCTACCAATAGCTCAAATTCCCCCTTAATGATTCTCTTTCTCCCATAACAAAGACCAGTTACTCTGTTATGAGCACTGGTCATTCTCAACTTTTATATCATCTTTAACAGCGCATCCCTGCCAGCCATCCCTGTATGGATACCGAGATTCGCAGCTTCGTAGGTGATGGACTCCAGTGGCGCATCCAGTAGCTGATCAATGGTTTTCACACCGACCGCTCTTCCGGCGATGATCCCCCTGTCCTTTAACTTCTCATTCAGCAGCGCAACATCAAGTGCCCCACACATGATATATCCTTTTTCACTCGTCACGACGAGGAGATTGGTTTTCGGAAGTTCAACAGATATGGCTGTAAAGGTATGTCCTCCAATGGTAATTGGAGATACATTCATCATATTTCATCGCTCCCTTCACTCATATGTATGTTATGAATGAAGAAACGGTGACCTATTTACTGCTTTAATTTCCATTCCAAAACGTCCCGTAAAAACTCCGGCATAAAGTACTTTTTCTCAAGCCTTTGAAGGTCTGGAAAGAAGTGACCGAAAGTGAACATATCAGGAAGCGCCAGTTTGTACATTTTTGAAGGCTCGATCGGGGAGTCTCCAATCAGGATATCATGGTTACTGAAATGAATATTGTAATATACAAATCTACCCATCACTTTCCCCCTGAACCCAAGGCCCTTCACTTCAAGATTCGGCCAATCCTCATTGAGAGTCTGCTTAATGATTTCCTTCAGCTCAGCTCCCTTCATCCAGATCATACATGGGTTGATGGGATGGGGAAGGATGCTATGCAAATCCTGCTTTGTCACTGCTCCCTCATGAAGACCATCCATAAGAAGACCTGAATTCAAGAATCCGCAATCAGCACTACACCATTCCACAAGTGCTGCACAAAGCCTGTCAGGAAGGAGGGATGGCTGAAACCAATCGACTGGGAGAGGTGCTTTCAGCCGGGTAATCTCTTGCTCTAATAATTTTTCCCCCTTGCGAATCCAATCAAGAATCTCCTCTTCTTCCCCCTCAACTGAAGGAAGTTCATGCTGTTCATATAACACTGCCTTTTTTTCTACGATTTGCTTTGTAGCCGTATCCACTTCAATGGTCACATGACCGACGTAGTGACCATATTTCCCTCCGGCACCCAGCATGGTCCCTTTCACCATTTTGCCCACAGGTAATACATGGTGGGTATGTGCACCGAGAATGACGTCTATTTCAGGGAATTGCTCCCCAATCATCTCGTCATCCTTGATTCCTAAGTGCGAAAGCAGAATGATCATATCCACTTTGGGATGAAGCTCGTCAACCAATCTCTTTAATTCATCTATTGGTGAAGTGATATTCCAGCCGAGCGCTTCGTAAAAAGGCTTGAAATAGGCCGTTAATCCAATGACACCAATCTTCCCTCCTCTACCCGTCTGATAAATCCGGTGAGTATCTATCCAGTCGGGACGCCCGGATGACTGATCCAGCAGGTTCCCGACAATCACATCAAATTCGGCATCTTTATAGAGATTGTTTAAATCATCATAATCAAGGGTGATCCCTTCGTTATTGCCGATTGTGACGGCATCGTACCCCGCTTCATTTAATAACTCTACATTCCCTAGTCCCAACGTCGCTTCACTCAAAGGGTGCCATCGGTCAACGTGATCTCCGATATCGAATACATACACAGAGTCCCCGTCCATCACATGCTGCTGTTTTCGCTGTTTGAGGAAATCTCTGATCCTGGGCCAATGTTCAAAGTGACTGTGAAGATCGTTCGTATGATAAATATGAATGGTTTCTCTCATAAGTCGTTCACTCCTATAGGAGGTATATTATCCTGTCATTCCTTGATAAATCAACCGAATTCCAATTAATATCAAAATAATTCTCAATACACTAACCAATACTTTGGATTCGAGCTTCGTGTTGATATACGCCCCGATCTTTGCGCCGATCCAGGCTCCCGGGATGAGAGCGAGTGCATAGAGCCATTTAACATTCCCGAACAGGACATGTGTGCCAGAACTTACAATTGCCGACAGAAAAATCATGAACATGGACGTTGCCACGGCCACATGAGGTGGGAATAAGAAGATCAGGATCATGGCAGGGACCATCAATGAGCCCCCTCCAATGCCGAATAATCCGGATGTGAAGCCGACGACAAAGGCAATGGCCGCACCCAGGACAGGAGGATATCCGTAGCGAAATGTCTCTCCGCTTGGATCGGTGAATTCCCGTTGGAAGGATGCATTCCTGAATTTTTCAATGGGCTTTAATTTATTCCGCACCATCAGAATCACGGCTATCAATATCATGAAAATTCCGAAGTAAAGATTAAAGCTCTCCATATTCAAGCCTTTGTT
This sequence comes from Rossellomorea sp. YZS02, assembly GCF_033963925.1. Taxonomy (NCBI): domain Bacteria; kingdom Bacillati; phylum Bacillota; class Bacilli; order Caryophanales; family Bacillaceae; genus Rossellomorea; species Rossellomorea sp. YZS02. Next base: position 11,988 of record NZ_JAXBLY010000011.1, read on the forward strand.
CACCCACGCACCGACTATGGAACCAGGTCCGCTCCCGGCAAAGAAAATCAAGCCGCTTTTATAATCGACGGTTTTATGCTTCAAGTAAGCAAGGGTGGATGATAATCCCGTAAAAATCATAATAACCAAAGAAGTACCTACAGCCGTTTGAGGGTTCATGCCATCTATCAAGGTTGTATATGTACCAAAGTATATCAAGGCAGGTACAACGATCACACCACCGCCGAGTCCGACGAGGGAACCGATCGCCCCTGCTAAAAGTCCAATGGATAGAAGAACAATCCATTCCATCTATCTTTCATCTCCTGTCATTAGAAAAGATCCAGCTGCTTCGGTGCAAGCCCGTCATACTCGATGCCCAGCAATTCAATCAGTTCTTTCGCATTTGCTGCGGCGTCTCCTCCAGAATTATTGTTAAATAAAATATATAAATCTTTCGAGTTTTCATGTAAGCGATGAATGTGAGGAATCCACTCTTCCAGTTCGGCACGATTGTAGCGATAAAGATAGCGAACCTCACGCCAGTCTTCCCCATTCGGTTTATTCCATCCATACAGATTCCTGCCGTGAAACCGAATGAGCGTAGCCTCTTTATGGGTGGCTTCGAGCACCCGAGGTACAGACCCCTCTCCTGCCTGTGGTTCATCGCAAATACTGTGGATCCAGCCTTCATTTCCCATGAAGGATAAGGTCTTTTCCCGATACTCCGGTCTGAACCAGCTCTGATGACGGAATTCAAGTGCAAGGGGAAAGTCCTTTAACTGCTCCCTGCAATACCGGATATATGCGACATGCTCTTTTTTACAGTCGTACCATGGTGGAAATTGCAGCAGGACCATGGCTAATTTATCTGCCTTCACATATGGCAGAAGGGAATCCTTGAATGCACGGAACATGTCTTCCTTTGTTTCGAAGGGGATTTCTCCACGCTGATGCCCGGTGATCCCCTGATAAGCTTTTACAATGAATTTAAAATTTTCCGGTGTTTCTCGTACCCATTTTTCAGCATTGCGAACAGGCTGGACCGCGTAAAACGTCGTGTCTACCTCTACGATGGGAAAATGGGCTCCATATTCTTTTAATTTATCACGTAGAGAGATATTCTCATAAAGGGTATCATGATCTCCCCAACCTGTGACTCCTATGTATATCATCCGCATTCACCTGCTTTATTATGAACATGTCCATTTTATCATAAGGGAAATGGAAATTCTTATGTTTGGCTTGATCCACCGCCATTTAGAAAAAGAAAAAACTCCCCTGATAAACATCAAGGGAGTTTGACATGTAGATTATCCGATTGAACCTTCCATTTCAAACTTGATCAGACGGTTCATTTCAACTGCGTATTCCATCGGAAGTTCTTTCGTGAATGGCTCGATGAAGCCCATTACGATCATTTCTGTTGCTTCTTCCTCTGAAATACCGCGGCTCATCAGATAGAATAACTGTTCTTCAGATACTTTTGATACCTTCGCTTCGTGCTCTAACGAAATGTTATCGTTAAGGATCTCGTTGTAAGGAATCGTATCGGAAGTCGATTGATTATCCATGATCAGCGTATCACACTCAATATTTGAGCGTGCGCCTTCTGCTTTACGGCCAAAGTGTACAATTCCACGGTACGTTACTTTACCACCATGCTTTGAGATGGATTTAGAGACGATCGTAGAAGATGTGTTAGGTGCCAGGTGGATCATTTTCGCTCCGGCATCCTGGTGCTGGCCTTTCCCTGCAAGTGCAATGGATAGTGTCATACCACGTGCGCCTTCACCTTTCAGAATGACAGCCGGATATTTCATCGTCAGTTTTGAACCGATGTTTCCATCCACCCATTCCATCGTTGCGTTCGCTTCACATACGGCACGCTTCGTTACCAGGTTGAACACGTTGTTCGCCCAGTTTTGAATCGTCGTATATCGACAGTATGCATCTTTTTTGATGATGATCTCAACGACTGCAGAGTGAAGTGAGTTCGTTGTGTAAACCGGTGCTGTACAACCCTCTACATAGTGAACGCTTGCGCCTTCGTCAACGATGATCAACGTACGCTCGAACTGACCCATGTTCTCAGAGTTAATACGGAAGTAAGCTTGAAGTGGTGTATCCACCTTTACCCCTTTAGGTACGTAGATGAACGATCCACCGGACCATACCGCTGAATTCAAGGCAGCGAATTTATTATCCGTAGGAGGGATAACCTTCGCCCAATGCTCACGGAATAGCTCTTCATTTTCCTTAAGAGCAGAATCTGTATCTTTGAATACGATTCCCATATCTTCAAGATCTGATTGCATATTGTGATATACAACCTCTGATTCATACTGTGCAGATACCCCTGCAAGATACTTTTGCTCAGCTTCAGGAATCCCTAGTTTATCAAATGTTTGCTTGATCTCTTCAGGTACTTCATCCCAGCTGCGCTCAGATTTTTCAGATGGCTTCACGTAATAAGTGATTTCATCAAAGTTCAATTCCTGCATATCTCCGCCCCATTGAGGCATTGACATATTATAAAAATGCTCAAGTGATTTCAAACGGAAATCAAGCATCCATTGAGGTTCTTCTTTCATGCGGGAGATTTCTTCTACGATTTCACGCGTCAAACCACGTTTCGAGCGGAAAATGGAAACGTCTTTATCGCTGAATCCATATTTATAATCCCCGATCTCAGGCGCTTTCTTAGCCATGTTGATTCCTCCATTCTTTGGTAGGGCCGAAGGAGAGCATTAGTCCTGCTCTTCCTCTGACACTCCTTTTTCCATCGCTTTCCATGCCAATGTCGCACATTTGATGCGGGCAGGGAATTTCGCGACTCCTTGTAATGCTTCAATATCTCCTAAATCCACATCGTCATCATATTCATTGCCTTGCATCATATCAGAGAAGATCTTGGAAAGCTTGAGGGCTTTCTCAATCTCTTTTCCCTTGACCGCCTGTGTCATCATGGAAGCAGAAGCCATGGAGATCGAACAGCCTTCTCCATCAAACTTCGCATCCTGAACGACACCGTCTTCCACCTTCAATGTCAGGTGAATGCGGTCACCACACGTAGGGTTATTCATGTCGATGGTAAAGCTTCCATCCTCTAAAGAACCTTTATTACGTGGATTCTTGTAATGATCCATGATGACTTGTCGATACAACTGATCTAAATTATTAAAAGACATCGCTGAAAAACTCCTTTGTCTTCACCAGGCCGGCAACCAGTTTATCAATATCTTCTTCTGTATTGTAAAGATAGAAACTGGCACGTGCTGTTGCGGATACGTTCAACCACTTCATCAGCGGCTGTGCACAATGATGACCAGCGCGAACGGCAATCCCTTCAGCGTCAAGTACAGTCGCTACATCATGGGGGTGAACATCATCAATGTTGAACGTCACAAGACCGGCACGCTGACCCGGATCATTTGGTCCGTAGATTGTCATCCCCTCAACTTCACTCATCTTGTTCAAAGCATAAGCCGCAAGCTTATGTTCGTGCTCTTCGATGTTATGAAGCCCTACTTGCTCAAGGAAATCAATCGCAGCTCCAAGTCCGATGGCACCTGCAATGATCGGTGTGCCTCCTTCAAATTTCCACGGAAGCTCTTTCCATGTGGATTCCTGAAGGCCGACAAAGTCGATCATTTCCCCACCGAATTCTACCGGTTCCATTTTATTCAGATGCTTTTTCTTACCGTAAAGTACTCCGATCCCTGTAGGACCTACCATCTTATGACCGGAAAAAGCAAAGAAATCGCAGTCTAAATCTTGTACATCAACTTTCATATGTGGAGCTGCCTGAGCTCCGTCCACAACCATGACGGCATCATTTTCATGAGCGATCCTGGTAATTTCTTTGATCGGATTCATTGTACCAAGTACGTTTGAAACCATCATGATGGAAACGATTTTCGTTTGAGGAGTGACAGTCTCTTTCACATCCTCGATCGCAATCGTCCCATCTTCCTGAAGTGGAACATATTTTAACGTCGCTCCGGTTTCTTTGGCTAACTGCTGCCAAGGAATGATGTTACTGTGATGCTCCATATGAGTGATCACAATTTCGTCACCCTCAGTCAGGTTCGCACGGCCGTAGCTCGCTGCGACGGTATTGATTGCAGTAGTCGTTCCACGGGTGAAAATCACCTCTTGAGTAGAGGACGCATTAATGAAATTGCGGACCTTTTCACGGGCACCTTCATATCCATCCGTTGCTCTCGTACCAAGAGTATGAACACCTCGGTGAACATTTGAGTTATATCCACGATAATAATCATTCATCGCTTCTATAACGGAAACAGGCTTTTGAGATGTTGCGGCACTATCAAGATAAACCAGTGGATGGCCATTTACTTCCTGGTCGAGAATCGGAAATTGTTTACGAATCTCTTTTACATCCATTAGTTTACTTTCCTTTCAATAACCTCAACAAGCTGTTTCTTAACTCCTTCGATTGGTAATTGTTTTACCACAGGAGCAAGGAATCCGTGGATGACAAGACGTTCTGCTTCGTGCTGTGGAATCCCGCGACTCATAAGGTAGTAAAGTTGTAATGGATCTACACGGCCTACAGAAGCTGCGTGACCTGCTGTTACATCATCTTCATCGATTAGAAGAATCGGGTTCGCGTCTCCACGTGCTTTTTCACTAAGCATTAACACCCGTGATTCCTGCTCTGCATTCGACTTGGATGCACCATGTTCAATTTTACCGATACCGTTGAAGATGGAAGACGATTCGTCTTTCATTACTCCATGCTTAAGGATGTATCCTTCAGAGTTCTTACCATAGTGAACAACCTTCGTCGTGAAGTTTTGTTTTTGTTTTCCACGTCCGACAACGACGGTTTTCGTATCACCATATGAGCCATCGCCCATCAGGTTCGTCACATTTTCAGAAACGGTATCACCGTCGTTCATTAACCCCAAAGCCCACTCGATGCGGGCATCTCTTGCTGCTACACCACGACGGTTTACATATGTCGTGAATCCGCTTGTAAGATTATCCACTGCACCGTATGCCACTTTCGCGTTATTATTTGCCAACACTTCTGTGACGATATTGTATACACCGTTCTCTACATCAGCTGTAGAGATATAGTTTTCTACATATGTGACAGAGCTATTATCTTCTGCGACAACCAATACATGGTTGAACATAGCAACTTCAGCATTGTCATGAACGTAAACCGCTTGAATCGGTTGAGAAAGTTCCACATTCTTAGGAATGTACAGGAAGGCTCCTCCATTCATCAACGCTGCGTGAAGGGCAGTAAGCTTATGCTCATCCGTTTTCACGCCTTCAGTCATGAAATACTTCTGTACAAGTTCGCTGTGTTCTTTCACTGCTGTAAAAATATCCGTAAAAATAACACCGTTGTCTTTTAATTCGTTCGATAGTGAAAGAAAAGCAGGTGTATTATTCCGTTGAATATAAAGACTTTGATCTTTGTTTTCTAAATCAACTAATGCTTTCGCTTCTTCAGGCAGCTCGCTCAATGATGAAAACGCGTCACTTTCAACTGAATGCTTCTGGAATTGAGTGAAATTCCAATTTGTGATCTTCGTTTTATCAGCAACTGGAAGGCTAAGATCCTTTACTTTATCAAAGGCATCTGTACGAAGGGTTGTTAACCATTCTGGCTCTCCAAGTTGTTTTGAGTAGGAGCTGACATAGTCCTGATCTACTGGTAGTTTCGTTTCTACAGTCATTTTCATCCCCCTAACACTTACGCTTCTTGGCCAACAGTTTCGTCTTTGATTCCTAACTCTTCTTTAATCCAGTCATATCCTTCCGCCTCAAGGCGTTGAGCTAATTCTTCGCCGCCTGATTTCACAATGCGTCCCTGCATCATGACGTGAACATGATCTGGAGTGATGTAGTTAAGAAGACGCTGATAGTGAGTGATGATCAGGCAACCGAAATCTTCCCCACGCATTTTGTTGATTCCTTTTGAAACAACTTTAAGAGCATCGATATCAAGACCTGAATCGATTTCATCAAGGATAGCGATCTTTGGTTCGATCATCATTAATTGAAGGATTTCATTACGTTTCTTCTCTCCGCCCGAGAATCCTTCGTTCAGGTAACGTTGAGCCATGTCCGGATCCATCTCAAGGTATTCCATTTCGGAATCCATTTTGCGGATGAATTTCATAAGGGAAATTTCTTCGCCCTCTTCACGACGGCTGTTGATGGCTGAACGTAAAAAGTCTGCGTTCGTTACGCCACTGATTTCACTTGGATATTGCATTGCAAGGAATAGACCTACGCGAGCGCGCTCATCCACTTCCATTTCAAGGACATCTTCACCGTCGAACGTGATGCTTCCCTTTGTCACTTCATACTTCGGGTGACCCATGATAGCAGAAGATAAAGTTGATTTACCTGTACCATTTGGTCCCATTACTGCGTGGATTTCTCCACCCTTAATTTCAAGGTTAACCCCTTTCAGGATTTCCTTTCCTTCAATCTCAACATGAAGATCTTTAATTGTTAAAGTAGAACCTGCCATGTGTATTTACCTCCGTGACTTTATAATGAATTTAAGAATACAATTCTTTAATCATTCTCAATTTATTCTCATTACAATCTTATAACAAATAAAAGCTATAATCAACTTTTTCAAGTTGTCAGTTCATGTTAACCGGACGATAGAATCCTTATCTATTGTTGTCCTAAACGGGTGGAAAAATGTAGGATGTCGATGACTTGTTTCTCTTTGGCGGACTTTAGCCGGTTTTCTGCCCTTTCATCATCTATAAACAGCAAAAAACCAGTGCACATCCTACACTGGTTTCCTTTTTTCTTCCTTATTATATATTAGCGTGCACCCTGCGATCAAGGGCCGCAATCATTCTTCTGCTTTCCTTGTATTCCTGCTCTCTCTTCTGCTCTACTTGCATCCTGACATCATGCTTTCGTTTGTACACCTCATAACCAATCCCATGGGCTCCATGCATAGCCTTTTCCATTTCACTTGTGTACGAGATACTCTCAAGAGAGTCGATAATGAATCATTCCTTTCAGGTTTTTAATTACTTTACAACTATACTACCCCCTCGTTCATAAGACAAAACCGGAATTTCATCATTTTTTCTGAAAAATTCACCTTCAGAATCACTCCCGGGGGCTACCCTTAAGTTTTCACAAAATTCCGCCATTATACTGCCAATTAATAGTATGGAAGTGTGAATTTATTAATTAGAATGTATATTTATTGATTTTTTGATACTCTCTTTCAAAAATGGCAACTGTTGTTGCTTTTGACGAAGATAGTGGCGGTTGATTTCCGTTCCAGGTGCTCGCTTTCCGCGGGGCTGGCGGTGAGCCTCCTCGGCTGCGCCTGCAGCGAGAATCAACTGACGAAAAGTTTGACTATCACAAAGGAAATGTGAAGATAGCGTATGACACTGCTTTTTCATTCGTTGCCGTGACTGATTTTATTTCATAGTCCCATACTCTTTTTAAACGGATGGTCACACACCATTTTGCTCTGTCAACTACTGACTACGTTAGAGGGTGAAGGGAACTGCGTAGACTCCTACGGAAAACGGGCGTGCCGAGACCCCGGAAGCGGTTTTTGCTGAGGAGGCTCGGCCGAACGTCCGTGGAAAGCGGAGCAGTGCCCTTCACCCTCCTGCACCACAACCTAAATGACAGAGCATACCCAAAACTTAAGTCTGTATAAGAATCGCAACAATTTTTGAGAAAACTGCCTTACGAAAAGAGTCAAAAAAAAGAGAAGGATTTCTCCCTCTCGATTAGGTTATTGCTTTAATTGATTCAAGTCTTGAATCGACTGTTGAACCAGGGTGACTGCCTGGCTCATGACGGCTCCTCCGCCGAATGCAGCTGTTACGCCGATGGCCTCAAGGATTTCTTCCTCACTGCACCCTTGATCGAGGCATCCTTTTGTGTGATAGATGATGCAGTATTCATCCTGTGAATACAGACTGATTCCAAGGGCAATCAGCTGTTTTTCTTTTTTGGTAAGTACTCCTTCTCTAAAGCAGTGCTCGGTAAATGTGTTATACTGCTCAGCTAGTTCCGGCATTTTCTCAGTGAAGATTCCAAGTCCCATTTTATAATCATGAAGGGCTGCTTCTGTTGTATTTCTCGGTTCCATCTGCATTTCATTCAACTCCATCTCAAAATAGATTCATCGGAAATAGTATGAGCCAATCAGGAAATGATTATGTTATTAAATTACGGAAAGGGCTGTGATCAAATAAAGAGGCTGGGACATAACTAAATCTATACACTCTAAAGACGAACAATGAGATTACGTGTTACACCGCTGTTGATTTCCGTGCAAGACTTCGCTTTCCTCGGGCGGAAGGCGAGCCTCCTCACAGCTTGCGCTCCTGCGGGGTCTCACCTATTCCGCTTTTCCCGCAGGAGTCTTTGTCTTGCACTCCAATCAACAGCTAGAACCTGCTAAATACATGGATTTTAAAAATTAAAAATCCGAACGAGTTAGATTTTTATCAAATTACTCGTTCGGATTTTTCTTTATCTGAAACCCTTTTGTCCCAGTCTCTTATGATTGTTATTCAGTTACCGGTACCACCGCTCCGTCCCATTCTTCATTGATGAAGTCTTGGATTTCTTTTGAGCGCAATGCCTCAACCAAAGCTTTTACCTCTTCTTTGTTTTCATCACCTTTGTTCACTGCAATCACATTTACATACGGTGAGTTACTGTCTTCGATGGCAATTGAATCTTCGAGTGGCTTCAAGCCAGCATCGATGGCATAGTTCGAATTGATGACGACCGCATCCCCTTCTTCATTTTCATACATTTGTGGAAGCAGGGCTGCTTCGTATTCATAATCGAATTTCAGGTTTCTAGGGTTTTCTTTGATGTCTTCCAGTTGAGCCTGTGTATTCTCGACACCGTCTTTTAATGTAATCAGACCCTTTTTCTCCAATAAAGTAAGGATGCGTCCATGGTCGGAAACGGAGTTACTCATGAGAATCGTTGCGCCTTCTGGAAGGTCCTCAAGTGATTTATACTTTTTAGAGTATACACCGATCGGCTCGATATGAATTCCGCCGGCGTTGACGAAATCATAGTCATTTTCTTTCATTTGTAAGTCCATATACGGTGTGGTTTGGAAATAGTTCGCATCCAGGTCCCCATTATCCAGGTCTTTGTTCGGTAGGATATAGTCCTGATACGTCTCGATTTGAAGATCGATCCCTTCCTCCTCTAAGATCGGCTTCACTTGTTCAAGAATTTCTGCATGAGGTACATTCGATGCCCCAACCACTAACTCCTTCTCGTCACTGCCTCCGGAACTTGAATCATTCCCGCATGCTGCTAAACCAAAGATACTCGTTGCTGCAATAATACCTGCTGCCCATTTTTTCATTATCATTCTCTCCTTTTTATCTTTTATCTAATTTATTTGTAAAGAAATCACCTATTAGTTGAATGGCGAAAACGACAAGTAAAATCATGATCGTTGCTGCCAGTGTTACATCTTCCCTGCTGCGCTGGAATCCATCCAGATAGGCGAGATTCCCCAAGCCTCCTGCCCCGATGACCCCTGCCATCGCTGTATATCCAACGAGGGCGATGGCTGTTACTGTGATTCCTGATATTAAAGCCGGAAGTGATTCAGGGATCAATACTTTCCATATAATCGTACTCGTTTTAGCTCCCATTGCTTTCGCTGCTTCAATGACGCCTTTGTTCACTTCTCTCAGAGCAATCTCAACCATCCTGGCATAGAAAGGAGCCGCTCCTATGATCAAAGCAGGAAGAGCTGCGTTCGCTCCACGTATCGTATCCAATAATAATTTGGTGAAGGGAATCAATAGTACAATCAGGATAATGAACGGGATGGAGCGGAACACGTTGACCACTGCACTCGTTATGGTATAAGTAAGCTTGTTCTCCCACAAATTTTCCTTGGATGTAAGAAATAACAAAATTCCAAGGATCATCCCCAATACAAATGTAATTAACACCGACATCCCGGTCATATAAAGGGTTTCAAGGGTGGCTTCCCACATCTTTTCCCAATCCACATTCGGAAATAAGTTCTCCATCATCCTCGTAACACCTCCACCTTAACCAACTGCTCTTCGGCAAACTGAACGGCTTTGTTGACCGTCTGTTCTTCCCCGTCCAGATGGACGGATAGCGTACCGTAAGCTCCTTTTTGTGTTTGTGAAATTTGCCCTTGCAGGATATTGACTTCAAGATCGAATTTCCTGATCAGGCTGGTGATGAGCGGTTGCTCAGTCGAATCGCCCACGAATGTAAATTTAATGACTTTTCCATTCGGATACTGTTCCAATAGGTGCTGAATTGTTTCTCCCGTTTCCTCTCCTTGGGATACTTCCTTTACAAATCGCTTTGTCACCTGCTCTTGTGGATTCCGGAACACTTCCAGGACATCACCAATTTCTACAACCTTCCCTTTTTCCATGACAGCCACACGGTGACAGATTTTTTTGATCACATGCATTTCATGGGTGATCAAGACGATTGTGAGTCCTAACCGTTGATTGATGTCCACCAGCAAATCAAGGATGGAATCGGTGGTTTGCGGGTCTAATGCTGAGGTGGCTTCATCGCATAGAAGGACGTTTGGATTATTCGCCAGAGACCTCGCTATCCCGACTCTTTGTTTCTGCCCTCCGCTCAGTTGAGAAGGATAGGCATCCCCTCTGCCTTCCAATCCGACCAGCACCAATAATTCATTGGCTCTTTGTATCCTTTCCTTCTTGGGTACCCCTGCAATTTCCAAGGGGAACATAATATTTTGCAGGACAGTCCGGGACCAGAGGAGGTTAAAGTGTTGAAAAATCATTCCAATGGACTGTCTTGCCTCTCGCAACTTTTTCCCCTTCACCTTGGAAACGATTTGTCCATTCACATCGACAATACCCTGATTCGGAACCTCGAGTCCATTGAGCATTCGAATCAGCGTACTTTTACCTGCACCACTATAGCCGATCACTCCAAAAATTTCTCCTTCGGCAATGTCAATATTTACTCCATCAACTGCAGCAATCGGACCATTTTTGGATTGATAGATTTTCTTTACATCTGAAATGCTGATCATGTTGTCTCCACCTTCTTTCTAAGTAAAACGGTCGTTTTAATCAGGATTGTAAATATATCCCTGCAACCTCTCAAGCTCTTTCAGGATATTCAATAAAAAAATGCCCTCCTGCGATAAGCAGAAAGGCATAATCATATATAGGACTATCCTTTCTCTCATCTTTCAAAGCAATCGCTTTGAGTGAATTGGCACCATTTCAATTTTCATTGACGGTTGCCGGGCTTCATAGGGCACGTCCCTCCACCTCTCTAAATAAGAGTAAAGTATCAAGTTATTTAATTTTATTAGCTAAAGACTCTGAAAATTTGCTACAAGAGAGATTCTATCATCGGATATAGAAAAGTGTCAATTCTTTTTTTACTTTTATGACACTTTAACCGGTTCCTTCACCCTGGACCTTGTCAACCAAAGCACCGACTCCACAAATAGCAGCGGGCGGTATCCTCCCCTGACTTCAAGGATTCCTTTTTCAACCAGTTGGGACAATCGCTCTTCACCTGTCAACAGAGAAATGATATCCCCCTCTTCTCCCTCGATCACAAAATGTGCTTCAGGCATTATATCTTCTAATACTGCACAACGGCTGTTCGAAATGGAAATTCCATAGATCCAATCCCTGCATTGAAAATGAAGGATAAATGGGCTGTCTGGAAACAAGAGTCGTAAATGGTATCTTGAATGACACTGATCTACTAATTCCTCTAAATATAGTCGCATGAATACCCTCCCAGTGAAACTTCTATATACTTACAATTCCACTTCAGGTGATCATTCCCTTTTAAACATTCTCGACATGTTTTGAACGGATGTATCAAATTTGTCGAACAGTAAGAATTTGGATGATGGAAGGTCAAAAAATGAGGGGATTCGAACCATTTCCCGAGAAATATGTCTGCGAATGTAGAACGAAAAATGCTAAAATGTCCAAAGTATAAAAACAAAAGGCTGTTTTCGTAAACATTGTTGTTTTTGGATGTAGCGAGTGGCGGTTGATTTCCGCTACAGGTGCTCGCTTTCCGCGGGGCTGGCGGTGAGCCTCCTCGGCTTCGCCTGCGGGGTCTCACCTGTCCAGCGTTTCCCGCAGGAGTCGAGCACCTTCCGCTCCAATCAACTGACGCGAAATTTGACTATCACAAAGGAAATGTGGAGATCGGGTATGCCACTGCTTTTTCATTCGTTGCAGTGACTGATTTTATTTCATAGTCCCATACTCTTTTAAAACTGATGGTCACACACCATTTTGCTCTGTCAACACATACTACTCCAGAGGGTGAAGGGAACTGCGTAGACTCCTACGGAAAACAGGCGTGCCGAGACCCCGGAAGCGGTTTTTGCTGAGGAGGCTCGGCCGAACGTCCGTGGAAAGCGAAGCAGTTCCCTTCACCCTCCTGCACCATAACTTAAATGACAGAGCATCGTATATCTTGGTTTGTATGAGAATAGCAACAATCTTTGCGAAAACAGCCAAACAAAAAGACCCTCTTTAAAAAGGTCTTTTATCTCTCTAAGCATTCTTGGTGATGGTCTCATAGATGAATGGAACGGATTGAAAGGCATAAATCCTTTCTTGTTCCACGCTATCTTTTAAGAGGAGCAGGCAGGGTACACTTTCAATGGAGTGCTCTTCTGCATATTCGGGCAAGTAGTTCAAGTTTGCTTTCACAAAATGGAACGACTGGGGAAGTTTCTCCACAACGTCCATCATTTTACCTGCAACCTGGCATGTACCACACATTGGTGTATAAAGGTATACGGCTGCTAACGTATGACCATCAATCGATTGCTGTAATTCTTCTGTACTGCTTACCTCGATCAAAACTAGATCATCCTTTTTCCAAGATATTGTTTATGCACATCAATGTTTGCTCCGATCAGAACAGAGGCAAGGTGATATTCAGGAGCTGCGGCTACTTCTTTGTACATCCGGTCGATGTAAAGGTGTCCGGCCTCAGGAAATTCACGCATAAACTGTTTACGTAACTTCTCACCTGCATCATCGGCATCCACCAGGATGTACACATCCCTTTCAAACAGTTCGTCAATCAGTTCGTCCATCTTTGTAATACTGATCGTTCCATTTGTGCAAATGATTTCAATTGGTTCTTTAATAATGTCTTTTACTTTTCTCTTATCGGTTGTTCCTTCAACGATAATTACCTTTTCGTCAAGTTCCATCATGATCATCACCTTATCTTTCAGAAATAAGATTAGGATAGTATATTCAGATAACAAGAGATGATGTCCACTTTCTACTCATATTTTCTCATGTTTACAAAAAATAGTGCAAGTGGTTTGTTTCATTACGTATAGAAATGGTGCCAGATTCAATAATGAATCTGGCACCGAGAAAATCTAACACCATCCACCTTCATCACAATCCGTATATCTGGCGTCATGTCCATCAGTGGAAGTATAGCTTTGATAAATTTTATTTTCCTTTGCTTCAAAGTTCGGTTCCAGAGTCACCCCATCAAGAGGCAGACTCATTTTGCCGATCGGTTGATTATCAAGGTATAACTCAACTTCACCATTTTTTAGTTTACCAGTGACTCTGCCTGTCACATCTAATTTCTTTGGTTCAAGGACCATACGTCTTCATCCTTTCTATTTACGCGTAGTCATATGATGCCCAAAAAGAAAAACAAAACACCTTGAGAAATCCTCAAGGTGTCCTGGCAGATATTATCCTTCATTAATCATTTCGTCATACTGTTCAGCTGTCATAAGCTTGTCTACTTCTCCAGCATCTGAAGGCTCAACAACGACCATCCATGCCTTTTCATAAGGTGATTCGTTCACGAATTCAGGGCTGTCGGACAGCTCTTCATTCACTTCTACCACCTTACCTGAAACAGGGGCATACAGCTCAGAAACGGTCTTAACCGATTCAACACTGCCGAATGGCTCATTCGCTTTGATTTCATCGCCAACCTCAGGTAACTCGACGAATACGATATCGCCCAGTTCAGATTGTGCAAATGATGTAATTCCTACGCGTACATTTTCCCCTTCAACTTTGACCCACTCGTGTTCTTCTGAATAACGAAGTTCTTTCGGTGTACTCATTCTCTATCCCTCCAAATGCTAGTTATACAACCTAATATTGACACACTTTTCATTGAAAAAGCAAGAAAACCAAGTATGAATAATGAAACTTTTTCATAGCCCATGATTTAGGGAATCCAGGGCCCCGAATTACTTCCAGGTATCTTCAAATGTTTCTTCTTTAAAACCTACTGTAACCTGGTTTCCATCCGTTGTAATCGGACGTTTGATCAGCATTCCGTCAGAGGAAAGGATTTCCAATAATTCATCATCCGATGCTGAATTCACTTTATCTTTTAAACCAAGTTCACGATATTTTTTTCCACTTGTATTGAAAAACTTCTTAAGAGGATATCCGCTCTTTTCATACATGCTCTTAAGTTCTTCTTTTGAGGGCGGATTCTCTACAATATGTACTTCATTCAAAGCTGTGCCCTGGTCTTCCAGCCACTTTTTAGCTTTGCGGCATGTACCGCACTTCGGATAAGAATAAAAAGTCAATGACATCATTCCACCACCTTTCAATAAAATCCGGAGACGGGGAAATCCCCGTCCGGCAACAGTCATCTATTTCTTACATTCGACAATATCCGTAAGTATCCTTCTTTTCAGAAACATTAGCTGCATTGATTTTCTACCGTTTCTACCAACTCTTTAAGGAGGTCGGTTGCATTATCCAATTCAAGAGAATAGAAACGCTGGGTTCCTTTTTGTTCCATGGATACTAATTGCTGATCCCTCAGGATTTTTAAATGGTGCGAAACAGCAGGCCGGGATAGTGTCAGATTATCAGTTATCTGATTGACCGTAAGAGGTTCTTGTTCGGCAAGAAGTAAAATGATATCTTGACGATAAGGATCGCTCAGCGCTTGAAATAATGGTATACAAGCACGAAATGTATCGATTGCTTTTTGACCCATAGTGTTCTCCCTTCAAACTCATTCACTATTAATTATACCCGTTCTTGTACCTTACGAACAATACTGGTGACCATTTTACGCGGCATGAACCGAATTGATTGTGTGAGAATCCGGTTTTTCATCCCTGGGACAATGACCGTTTTAGTGCTTGTCATCATCTGTTTATACCCTTCCTCCACTACATCTTCGACACTCATCACGCCTGATTGGAACAGTTTGGAGGACTGAAGTTCCGCAGCGTCACTGAATCCCGTTTTAGTGGCTCCCGGGCATAGGGCCGTCACATTCACTCCATGTGGTGCCCACTCATTCGCGAGAGCTTCCGAGAAAGACAGTACATAGGCTTTTGTCGCGTAATACACTGCCATCAACGGTCCGGGCTGGAACGCAGCGGTTGATGCGACATTTAATATTTGTCCCTTCTTACTCTTCACCATCTCTTTACCAAAATACTTACTCAACTCTGTAAGGGCTGTGATATTCACTTGGATCATGTCCAGTTCCTTTGACAAATCCGTTTGCTCAAACTCTCCAAATAGACCGAACCCTGCATTATTGATTAAAATATCCACTTGTATTCCTTGGGCTTTTATTTCTTCAAACAATTTCTTTGAAGCATCAGGCTTTGAAAGGTCTGAAGTAAATACATACGTCTTTACTCCGTACTTGTTCTCGATTTCATTTGAAAGAGTTTGAAGCTTTCCCTCACTACGGGCTACAAGAATCACATCATGGCCAGATCCTGCAAATTTATGGCTGAAGTTTAACCCGATCCCGCTTGAAGCTCCTGTTATCAATACCGTTTTATTCATTTATGGTAACCACCTTGTTTTAATGTTTAAACACTTAAACGTTCAAGTGTTTAAACATATAATAATTTACTGGGTTCGGTATGTCAAGTTATAGAACAAAAATAGGGACGGACCTCCGATTCGGAGGTCCGTCCCTGACTTACTTACAGTGCATATTTTTCTGAGTCGATCAGTTTTTCTGATGCTTCACGCTTCACTGCGATCACGTTGATCGGTGTGTGGCGGGTGAACTTACGAAGTGCTGACAGCATCATGCGAAGTGTGTCACCAGTTTCGGTTGCAACAAGTGTTTCTTTCGCATGCTGTTCGATTTTGTTGAATGCTTCCTGGCAGAAGATTTGTGTGTAAAGAAGTTTTTGCTTCGCTTTCTCTACGCCACCTTTTTCAATCGCTTTTTCCGTTCTAAGAACAACGGATTCCATTGCATAAGCCTCAGAAACGATATCCGCGATGTTCACTAGGATTTCTTGCTCTTTTTCAAGGGCTTTACCGTATTTCTGTGCTGCTAATCCAGACAGCATCAAGCCGATCTTCTTCGCATTTTTCACAAGGTATTTTTCCTGTGCCAGTGGCTCATTGCCCACTTCTTCAGGCATAAGCATCATTAACTCTTCTTGAAGCGCCTGTGCTTTTTGAAGTAGTGGTAATTCACCCTTCATCGCTTTACGAAGGTATGTGCCAGGAACAAGAAGACGGTTGATTTCATTCGTTCCTTCAAAGATACGGTTGATACGGGAGTCGCGGTACATTCTTTCGATTTCATATTCCTGCATGAAACCGTATCCACCGTGAAGTTGAACGCCTTCATCAACGATATAATCCAGTACTTCCGTTGCGAAGAATTTGTTCAGTGAACACTCGATTGCGTATTCAGCAATGGATTTGGCAACCTCTGTTCCATTCTTTACTTCTTCATCCGACAGCTTGCTCATACGATCCTCGAATAAGCCAACTGTACGGTAAACGGAGCTTTCAGCTGCATATAAGCGTGCTGCCATCGTTGAAAGCTTTTCTTTCGTTAAGTTGAAGCTTGAGATCGGAGTTTTGAACTGTTGACGTTGGTTCGTGTATTGAACCGTTACTTCAAGAGCGCGCTTACTTGCTCCCACTGCACCTACTCCTAATTTGTAACGACCGATATTTAAGATGTTGAAGGCAATGATATGACCTTTGCCAGCATCCCCAAGTAGGTTTTCCACTGGGATTTCAGCATCTTCAAGAATCAATGTACGAGTCGATGAACTCTTGATCCCCATTTTCTTTTCTTCTGGTCCTGTTGAAACGCCAGGGAATTCTTTTTCCACGATGAATGCTGAGAAGTGCTCCCCATCAATCTTCGCATAAACAACGAACACATCGGCAAATGCAGAGTTTGTGATCCATTGTTTTTCCCCATTTAAGATATAGTGGGTACCTTCAGCGTTTAATTTAGCCGTCGTTTTTGCACCAAGGGCATCAGAACCTGAACCTGGCTCAGTCAGTGCATAAGCCGCTAACTTTTCACCAGTTGAAAGTACAGGAAGATACTTTTGCTTTTGTTCTTCGTTACCGAAAAGAACGATTGGAAGGGAACCGATCCCCACATGGGCACCGTGAGAGATGGAGAATCCGCCAGCACGTGACATTTTCTCAGCAATCAAAGCCGAACTTACTTTATCAAGGCCCAATCCACCGTACTCTTCAGGTACATCCGCACCAAGAAGACCAAGGTCTCCAGCTTCTTTTAAAAGGCGGACAGAGTGATCGAACTCATGGTTTTCCAGATTGTCAATGACAGGTACCACTTCATTCAGGACATAATCTTCCGTCGTTTTTGCAATCATTTTTTGCTCATCGGAATAATCTTCCGGTGTGAAAACTTGTTCAAAGCTTACATCTTCAATTAAGAAACTTCCGCCTTTGATTAACTTATCTGTTTGATTCGCCATTTCGAATCCCCCTAAAATTGATTATTTTGTAGTGAGTTGGGAGGGCCTCTCAGTGAGAGGTCCGTCCCTCCTCTATTAACCTATTAATTCAAATACTCCTGCTGCTCCCATTCCGCCTCCGATGCACATGGTGACGATACCGAATTGCTGGTTTCTGCGTTTCATTTCATGGACAAGTGAAAGGGTAAGCTTCGCGCCTGTACAGCCAAGCGGATGACCAAGAGCGATGGCCCCACCATTCACGTTTACTTTGTCTTCGTCTAATCCGAGCTGACGGATGACCTGGATGGACTGGGAAGCAAAAGCTTCATTCAGTTCAAATAATCCGATGTCTGAAAGCTCAAGCCCTGCCATCTTCAATGCCCGTGGAATCGCTTCAACCGGCCCGATTCCCATGATTTCAGGTGGAACTCCCGCTACTGCAAAGCTTCTGAACTTCGCCATCGGCTGTAGTCCCAGTGAACCTGCCTTTTCACGATCCATCACCATGACAGCCGCAGCCCCGTCACTCGTTTGCGAAGAGTTCCCTGCCGTTACAGAACCCTTCACATTGAAAGCCGGGCGTAATTTAGCCAGTACTTCCGAGCTTGTTTCCGCACGCACACCCTCATCCTTTGTGAATTGGAAGGATTTCTCGACGAGCTTATTGTTACCGTTCACTGAGCGATGAAGGACATCAACAGGTACGATTTCATCATCGAATTTCCCTTCAGCGATTGCCTTGGCTGCTTTTTGGTGGCTTCGCACGGCAAAGGCATCCTGATCTTCACGGGATACGCCGAACTTAGTTGCCACCTGTTCCGCCGTGTGACCCATGCTCATGTAATATTGAGGAGCGTTTTCAGCGAGCTTTGCGTTGGGACGGACCACGTGACCCATCATAGGAACAAGGCTCATGGATTCTGCTCCACCTGCAATGGCTGTGTCTGAGTGACCGAGCATGATTTTTTCTGCCGCATAGGCAATGGATTGTAGTCCAGATGAACAGTAACGGTTAATCGTGATCGCAGGTACCGAGTCCGGAAGACCTGCAAGTCCTCCGATATTCCGTGCCATATTCAATCCCTGTTCTGCTTCAGGCATGGCACATCCGATGATCAAATCATCAATGTTACCTTCATAATTTCCTGCACGCTTGAGGGTTTCCTTGACTACAAGTGCTCCAAGATCATCCGGTCTTACCCCGGCCAATGATCCTTTTCGTGATTTTCCGACTGGTGTTCTTGCACCAGCAACAATGACTGCTTCGCGCATGATATTCCCCCGCTTTCTCATATGATAAAAACGCTGATTAATTGCGTAATGGTTTTCCTTTTACAAGCATGTGCTGCATTCTTTGCTGAGATTTCGGCTGAGCAACCAGGCTCAGGAACGCTTCTCTTTCAAGATCCAGCAGATATTGTTCGTCTACTTCGGTTCCGTATGGTACTTTTCCTCCTGCAATGACGTATGCAAGTTTTTTCGCAATCATCAGGTCATGTTCTGAAATAAAGCCTGATTGGAACATGGATTGAGCCCCTAGAAGCAGAGTCGCGTAACCTGGTTCACCTACAACCGGAACCTTTTTACGGATCGGCGCTGAGTATCCACCTTCGTATAAGCTGAGTGCTGCGCGTTTCGCATCGTATAACAGATGATCATTGTTCACGCTCACTCCATCTGCTTTGTTTAAGAAATTATTGTCCCTTGCTTCATCACCGGATGTGGAGACTTTCGCCATGGCAATCGTTTCGAATACTTTATTGGCTACTTTTTGAAGATCGAATTCCACACCGTTCGGCAGGTTGGCTAAGTGCTTCATATAAAGCTCTTTGTTTCCGCCTCCCCCAGGGATCAATCCTACACCGACTTCAACCAATCCCATGTAGGTTTCCATGGAAGCCTGGATGTGGGCAGCCGGTAAGCAGACTTCGCTACCTCCGCCTAATGTCATACCGAATGGCGCTGCAACAACTGGTTTAGAGGAATATTTGATCTTCATCATAGCCTGCTGGAAGTGTTTTACGACCATATCAATTTCAAAGACGTTGTCATCCTGTGCTTCCATAAGAATCATGGCAAGGTTTGCTCCTACACAGAAGTTCTTGCCCTGGTTTCCGATGACAAGACCTTTGTAATTCTTCTCCACTTCATCAACGGCAAAGTTGATCATTTGCGTTATATCCATCCCAATGGCGTTGTTTGGAGAATGGAATTCAAGAAGGGCAATTCCGTCCCCGATATCGATCAGGCTCGCTCCGGAATTTTTCTTGATCAGATTCCCCTGTTTTTTCAGAGCTTTTAAATCAAGAGCTTTAGGATTCCGCACTACCAGTTGGTAGTCACCGTTGTGATAGAAATATCGCTCTCCATCTTCTTCTTTGTAGAAAGTAGAATGACCCTCTGAAAGCATGGTTTCAACCCACTGAGGTACAGTGTGGCCTTCTTCCTTCATACGGGTTACGGATTTTTCAACTCCGATGCTATCCCATGTTTCAAATGGTCCCATTTCCCATCCGAATCCCCATTTCATGGCCTGGTCGATCCCTACGATATCATCGGCGATTTCGCCATGTAGCTGTGCCGAATAGAGTAAGACCGGTGACACGATATTCCAAAGAAGGCTACCTGCCTGATCTTTTGCGTAAACAAGTGATTTTACTTTATTTTTTAATCCCTTTTCATTTTTCGCCATTTCAAGTGAAGCTGTCTTCAGCTTTTTGCGTGGCTGATATTCCAATGTTTCAGGGTTCAGTTCGAGTATTTCTTTTCCTTGCTTCAAGAAGAAGCCTTGACCGCTCTTACTTCCAAGCCAGCCATTTTCAAGCATTTTTTGCATAAAGGCCGGTACTTCGAACACCTTTTGCTCTTCGCCATCCACTTGGTCGTACACATTTTTTGCAACATGTGCAAACGTATCAAGTCCCACTACATCAAGTGTACGGAATGTCGCACTTTTCGGTCTTCCGATCGTCGGCCCTGTGATGGAATCCACTTCTCCTACAGAGTAGCCGCCCTTCAGCATTTCCTGTACCGTAACCAGCAATCCATATGTTCCGATCCGGTTTGCAATGAAGTTTGGCGTATCCTTCGCCATGACGACACCTTTACCGAGGACGTCTTCACCAAATGTCTTCATGAAGCTGACGACTTCCGGATCCGTCTTTTTCGTAGGAATCACTTCAAGAAGCTTTAAGTAACGAGGTGGATTGAAGAAATGCGTACCTAAGAAATTCTTCTGAAAGTCTTCAGTGCGTCCTTCTGACATAGCCTCAATTGAGATCCCTGACGTATTGGAGCTGATGATGCTGCCAGGTTTACGGTAGCGCTCCACCTGCTCAAATACTTTTTTCTTAATATCTAAGTTTTCGACAACTACTTCGATCACCCAATCGCAGTCCCCGATATTTGCAAGGTCATCCTCAAAGTTACCTGCCGTAATTAGTGAAGCGTTTTGTTTTGATGTTAATGGAGCCGGTTTTTGTTTGAAGAGCTTTTTTAAAGCGTTTTCACTAAATTGATTACGAAACGCCTTGCTCTCTTCTGTCAGTCCCTTTGCTTTATGTTCGTCGGTCAATTCTCTTGGTACGATATCTAATAACATTGTCGGGATGCCGATATTTGCAAGATGAGCGGCTATTCCTGAACCCATGACTCCTGATCCTAACACTGCGGCTTTCTGAATTCTACGAACCAATGGTATTTCCCCCTTATACACACTTTGAATGAATACTCATTCATTTTTCACTTAAAAAAAAGACTCGAATGAGTTCCTGTTACATCTAATATATCGGATATTCTAAAATATCGCAATATTTAAACGTTAAATTTACAAAAAATTCACTAATGTCTCCCACACCCTCAAATGGGCAAACGTCTACAACCGTCTACAGCAACCTATTCACCAAAACCCGTCCACGTGAAGACAAATACCAAAACAAATTCCCTACTATTATTTATATGTTATTTTTGAGGGACGGACCTTAGGTAGACGGCCATTTCTCCTCCCATTTTTTTAAAAAAGCCTATTCTGAAGGGATTCCCCTTCTCTTTCGTGTTCGTTTCTGCTTAAATTTGGAGGTCCGTCCCTCATAATTCATTCGTGTTTCGGGCATGTTAGGGGTGGAGGTGTTCGATATGGCGAAGCATAAGAAGAATCCTTCTAAGGCTGGGGTTAGTGCAGCGAGTGTGAAGGGGGATGCCGGTCCGACGGTTGAGATGGACGGCGGCGGTAAAAGGAACAGTCAGAACAATCAATTTAAGAAACAGCCATAAAAGGTTTGGGAACGGCACCTGATCCGTTGTGATCTGGTGCTGTTTTTTATATGGGGTTGAGTGGTTACGGATTTATGAGCCGTTAACTTGTTTTAGTTAAAAACTGTCATAAACCAAACATCATTTCCATACAAAAATTAACTTTGCCTTCCCGCACGTTTTAAAGTAAACTATTATTATTCATTAGAAGACGTCAGACCTCCTACTTTAAAAGCATGATCGAAGTGGATTGTCTGTTTTTTTTAAGTATTTGAATGAGAACGTTTACAGATAAGGAGTTTGTGTAGATGAAGCGAAGATTTATGTTTTTTACAATTGGACTTTTCATTTTAACAATGGGGGTTGCCCTCATTATTAAATCAGGACTCGGCGCTTCTGCCTGGGATGCCCTGGCGGTTGGTGAATCGAATATGTTCGGAATCACGGTGGGGACTGCGGTCTTCATCAATGGAATTGTGCTCATTGGCTTGAATGCCCTTATTATGAAGAAAAAACCGGATGTATTGGCAGCGGGATCTATCCTTTTAATTGGGATGTTAATCGATTTTTGGCTGCTCGTTGTCTTTAACAATTATGCTCCTGAGATGCTGTTCAATCAGCTTTTCGCTCTTGTTTCAGGGATCTTGACGATGGGACTTGGAATAGCCATTTACCTGCAGGCTAAATTTCCGGCAAGTCCGATGGATACACTTATGGTGGCCATTCACACACGTTTCGGCTTAAATCTTCGTAACTCCAGGATCATCAGTGAGGGATTTGCCCTTTCACTCGCTTTCCTATTTAAAGGGGATATCGGAATCGGAACGATCATTGTGACTCTCACGTTAGGGTTCGTCGTTCAATACAGCTTCCCGATTTTCGAGCAGATCTTCGAAAAAAAATCGATGGGGAAACCAGCCGTTTCAGCAGACTGACCAAAGTAAAAAGCCATCTCTCCTTGGAGATGGCTTTTTCTGTTCCATTTCATGACTTGTCGACTACTTTCCCTTTCGCATTCAACATCTCATTAATACGTTTTCGCTGGCTTTTATCAGCGAGCACATAGAGGGTATCTCCTGCTTTGATCAAAGTGTCCCCCATGGGAGTGATCAATTCATTGTTTCGTATGACGGCAGAAATCAACGTTTTCTGTGGAAGATTGATGTCTTTGATGGCCCTGTTCGTAATATATGCACCCTTATTAATAAGGATTTCAAGCATTTCATTATTAGTTTTTCCAATGGAGACGAGCTCGATGCTGTGGGCAATCGGCGGTTTCTCTTCTCCCGCTAGCTTCAGATAGTTTGCTAATGGTGAAATCGTCGTCCCTTGTATGAGGGCAGATAGGAGCACGACGAAGAATACGACGTTGAAGATGACTTCATTGTTCTCGATACCTGCTACCATCGGATAAGTGGCCAATACGATCGGTACTGCCCCTTTCAATCCTGCCCATGAAATAAAGAACTTTTCTTTTACCGTGAAGTTCTTGGCAAGTGCTAAGCTTAAGTAGACGCCCAGTGGTCTCGCTACCACAATCAGCAGAACCGCCAGTGCAATTCCCTGCCATGCAATCCCCGGCAGGTGCTGAGGGAATACCAATAATCCGAGGAGGATAAACATGACAATCTGCATCATCCACGCAAACCCTTCATTAAAACGGACAATCGAATGGCGATAGGTCAATTCCTTATTCCCCACAACGATCGCCATGATATAAACGGCTAACAGACCACTCGCCTCCAGTATGCTCGTGAACGCATAAGTGAAGATGGCTAGAGAGATGGATAGGACCGGATACAAACCTGATGAATCGAGGTTGATTCTGTTGATGATCCACACTGAAGCATATCCGAGAACCAATCCAAGTATCAATCCCATCCCCATCTGCCAAAAGAAACTAAGGATCAGTGACGCTGGATTTAATCCCGGAAATTGAATCAATTGTAAAAAAGCAACCGTTAAAAAGATGGCCATTGGGTCATTGCTGCCGGACTCGGCTTCCAGTGTGGAAGATATCTTCGGTTTGATGTTTTTGTTCCCTAAAACGGAGAACACCGCTGCAGCGTCTGTGGAACCGACGATGGCCCCGAATAGCATCCCTTCAAGCCAGCTTACATCGAGTATGTACTTGGCTGCCACACCGATGGATACAGTCGTGGCCACCACCCCGATCGTTGCCAGGGATAAGGCAGGTTTATATACCTTTCTCACATTCCCCCATTTCGTTTGAAGACCGCCTTCGAACAAAATGATGATCAGGGCAAGCGTACCGATGAATTGAGTGATGGGAGCATTGTCGAAGAAGAAATATGTATTGAGTACCATACCCACGATGATGAACAGGATCAGTGAGGGAACGCCAAGTCGTGTGGAGAATTTAGCCGTGATGACGCCGACCAACAGCAAGAGGCCAAGGAGCAGGGTCAAGTTATCAATGGTCATTTCCATAGTATCGCCTCTTATTTCATGAAGATTATTCCTTATATTATACAATATTGTGAATTATATCACAATGATTATGCACTACACCCCAAATGAATTTATGCCCCTCCTCATAATTGTTTGCCCATAATGATATATTCATGAGGGACATTAGGAAAGAAGCCCTCCCGGATCGTCTGAAATCCCCTGGAATGGTAAAAGGCAATGGCACCATGATTATCTTTACGTGTTGTAAGCAGGACTCTCTCTTCCCTTCTGTTTTGCAATAAATGCTCCACAAGTTGTTTGGCGATTCCCCTGCCTCTGTATGCCGGGTCGACACCAAGCTCAACCAGCTCCATGCAATTCTTCATCCATATCCGTTCTGCATGTAAATGGCGTGCTAATAAATCGTGATAGTACTGACCTTTTCTTGAAGAATAACCATAGATGTACCCTGCCACCTCCCCATCAACGATAGCCAGGTATCCTTCAAAAAAGGGATAGGTAGAATGACGTTTGAACTGTTCTTCCATGCCTACGGGATCTAGGTTGAACAACCGACAGTATAGACTGATCATCTTCTTAAAATAGTAACCCCCGACTCGGAACGGCACCAATTTCATCTTTTCTCCCCCTGTCATATGTAAACAAATAAGACCCTATGAACATCCATAGAGTCTACATCCTACTTACTATTATTTCTTTATGACCCCTTTTAGAACAAAGGCGACGTTGGCCGGTCTTTCAGCCAGTCTTCTCATGAAATATCCGTACCAGTCCGTACCGTATGGAACATAGACGCGCATTTTGTAGCCTTCTTTGACCAGTTCATGCTGACGTTCCACGCGGATACCGAAAAGCATTTGGAATTCGAATTGATCACGTGGAATCTTATATTCTTCCACGAGTCTTTTCGTATATTCGATCATCTCATCGTCATGGGTGGCAATAGCCGTATAATTCCCATTCAGCAAATGAGTTTTAATGATTTTTTTGAAATTATCGTCTACATCCTTCTTATCGGGAAACGCAACTTCAGGTGACTCTTTATAAGCCCCTTTTACAAGACGCAGATTGGGGGAATACGCATTCAAATCATCGATATCCTTTTCTGTTCTATATAAATAGGCTTGAATGACCGTGCCGATGTTATCATACTCTGACTTCAGACGCGTGAAAATATCAATGGTCTTTCCACAACGGGAGTAGTCTTCCATATCAATGGTAACGAAAACGTTCTGCTTGGTTGCTTCATCAAGAATCAGTCTCATATTCTTCATGACAACCTCTTCAGAAATATCGAGCCCCATTGAAGTCATTTTAAGGGATAGTTGAGATTTGAGGTTCTCTCTTCCGATTGCACGAATCGCCTCTACGCATTCAAGGGCCATTTCGTTTGCTTCACGCTCATTGTCCACAAACTCTCCCAAATAGTCGATCGTTACAACAAGATTCTGACTATTCAGCTCGCGAATAACCTCAACTGCCTGCAGGATGGAAGACCCTGCAACGAACCGACCGGCACCAAAGCGCAGGCCATATTTCTTAGCAAGTTTCGTCATCGGCTTATTTTTTGAAAGGAATAAAAAGAAATTACGCATTGCTTGCTCCATGTTGCTTACCCCCTGAAAAAACATATATACCATACTATGAAACCGTTTTCTTTATTGCTAAAAAAGAGAAGGTCCATACCAGTATATCTACCAATATTTTATCACCTTTTAAACGTTTTGAATATACTTTCAATACTTTCTTAGTAGAATATTATCGAAATTTGTAAATCCGTGAATAAGTCTGTTGAATAGTAGGAAAAATAACCTTTGCCTTATGATGATATCGCTTTCTGACCGTTTCGTATACAGGGTAATATTACCTATAATATCAACCCGAAGAAGGCATATCTGAAAATATGGAAAGGGAGGAATAGAACATGCAACAACAACCTCAACAAGGAAGTCAGCAGCAGACTTATACACAGCCACCGAATATGCTTACAACGAAAGATTCACTTTATTTAAATGATATGCTGGCGTGGAATCTGAACGCTATGAAGAAGTGTCACTTTGCCGCTGCTCACTGTCAGGATACGGAGATTAAAGCCGAGTTGGATAAATGCGGGCAAATGCATCAGCGTCACTACCAACAGCTACTGGCACATTTAAACACGACGAACCAAAACATGATGTAGAAAGGGGTCCTCTACCGTGAATCAACCAAATCAGCAAAAAATTCAAAATCCACAAACTCAAGTACCTGCTACACCCCAGATGAATGATCGTGACTTCATCACCGATGTCCTGTCACAGGAAAAGTATATGACAGCTTCGTACTGTACGGCTCTGAATGAAGCAAGTCATCAAGCGCTATACCAAGACTTGCTCACGATTTTTAATGAAACACAGAACGCCCAGCGCGAGTTATACAACGAAATGTTCCGCAAAGGCTGGTACAAGCTTGAAGCCGCCGACAGCCAGAAGATACAACAATCGTATCAACAGCACCAGCAATATTCTTCTCAATTCCCTTATGGGTATGGCGGTCAGGTTCAATAATGCTGAAGGCAGACTCCGGTCTGCCTTTTTTGATTACTCCAACCCCCAAACTCGTTCAGAATCTCCATCTATCTTCCCCGTCTCTTCCAAATTCCAATAAAAAAGCACCCTCTTCTCATCAAAAGGGTACTAATCAATCTAAACCGCTATTCTCCATTATTTTTCCCATTCATTTCCGCACGATGAGCTTCATTCATCTTCTTGATCTCCCCGACGATCCGTTTCATTTCATCCTTGCCTTCAGGGTAAAGTGAATTCCAATGCTTCACGAGTGAAGGCATGTTTTTGGCGATGAATGAGTAAAGTGCATATTGTGTCACCATTTCTTTCTTGCCGGCGTCGGATTCTCCAACCAATAGCTCCGTGTACTTTTCAAGCAATGCATCAAATTGTTCAGGAAATTCCTTCATTACGTTTACCTCCTTATGAGTGATGAATCAGGTCTTTTTCACCAGACAGGTTTGCGGACAGGTTTTACAGCGATACTGTTCCCCGTCCTTCAGCTTATAGGAGAAACAGCATGTTTTCCTGACACGCACCATGTCCATTACACCCTCGACATTTACTTTCCTACTATAATATTTTGCCAATGGATTCGTACGATATCTGCCGAACCACTGTCGGTTTTCATCTGACAGAAGATCCTGGAATTGGTCATCACGCCGATGCCTCATTCCTTCGTTCATAAGGAAGTCATCATTCTCAAATACCCAGAATACATATACGGCGATGTTTTCCCAAAGGATATGGTTGGAAAGCTTCGTAACATTCTTTAATGTTTGAATCACCCGATCAAGATGCCCCCGGAAGAGGGATTGAATGAACTCGTTCTTTTCCTCAAGAGATGAAAACTCCGTCACGGACGCATCTTTCAGGTGAAAGTGAGGTATCCACAGACCCTTTTTGTCCTCATCCACAAGTATCAGGTTTTCAGGCGTAAGGTTTAATTTCTTATTCCAATACGTCATCGCCATCAAGCCCATGGCCGCTACAAAAGCATATCGCTTCATAAATAAGGATGCTGCCACTTTAAGATCATCCGTCCCAATCAATGAAAGGCGATGTGACAAGTACTCCCTCATCTCATCACCGTCGCAGAATGTGCTTGCATCAACTCCTTCAATAGTAGCAGTTGACGCATGAAACCGGTATTTTCCAAGAGTATCCCATTGTTCTTCAGTCAAGGAATTCATCCCGTCTCAACTGCGTCCTTCAAGATGCAGCGCCCTTTCCCGAATGGAATGCATAATGGCGTGCCGAATAGCGGGTCCCTTGAAACCTGACAATCCATATCGAACACATTCTTTACGAGTTCACAACTGATCACCTCTTCAGGCTTTCCTTGGGCGTAAATCTGCTTATCCCGGATCGCGACGATATTATGGGCATATCTGCAGGCGAGATTCAGATCATGAAGAACCATGACAATCGTACGCTGCTCCTTCTCATTGAGTTCGAATAATAAGTCCAGGATCTCGATCTGGTGGGTCATATCAAGATACGTCGTAGGCTCATCCAATAATATGATGTCAGTGTCCTGGGCGAGTGTCAGGGCGATCCACGCGCGCTGTCTTTGCCCCCCTGATAATTCATCCACTTTCCGGTCCTTGAGCTCCTCCATCTTCGTTGCTCTCAATGCATCCTGGACAATTTTCTCATCCTCTTGGGACCATTGTTTGAGCCAGGTTTGATGGGGATAGCGCCCCTGCTTGACGAGTTGCAGGACGGTCAATCCTTCCGGAGCCGTCGGAGATTGAGGGAGAATGGCCATTTTTCGAGCGACTTCTTTTGTTGATAAACGTGAGATTGCCTCCCCATCCAAGAGGACCGAACCTTGTTTCGGCTTAAGCAAACGGGCGATGGAACGAAGAAGTGTGGATTTACCACAGCCGTTCCCGCCGATAAAGACCGAAATCTCCCCTTTTGGAATGTCAATATTCAATTCATCGATGATGGTCCGCTCCCCGTAGGATAGAGTCAAATCTTTCGTTTGTAATGCATCACTCATCTATGGCCAACTCCTTTAAGAATTTCTTGTTTTAAATAAAAGATAGATAAAATATGGTGCACCGATCGCTGCCGTAAATACTCCGGCAGGGACTTCCAAGGGCAGGAATAAGGTCCTTCCGATCAAATCTGCCACCATGACGAGAATTCCGCCGATAAGGGCTGCAGTAGGTAGCAGTGCCCCAAATGAAGACCCGACCATCCGTCTTGCCATATGGGGAGCCATCAAGCCTACAAATCCGATCCCTCCCGCGAAGGCAACAGCCCCGCCTACTAAAGCCGTTGACATTAGTAGAAGGAAGAAGCGCTGAAGCTGGACATTCCCTCCTACACTTGTCGCAATTTCTTCTCCTAGTTCCTGTATATTCAGTTGACGGGTAATAAAGAAGCTTAACAGAATAAAGACCAGGCTCCAGGGAAGCAATATCCATACATCCTGCCAATCGGAACCGTTCACCGTACCCGTGATCCATATATTTGCCTGACTCGCCCGGTAAATCGGTCCGAGAATCATGAGCAATGTCGTCAATGCTTGTGTTAAAGCGGATATCCCGATCCCGATCAGCACGAGCCTTACAGGAGATACCCCTTTTCGCCAAGCTAAAAAATAGACCAAAAATGCAATGATGGTCGCTCCGATAAATGCAGCGACCGGGAGCCATTTAACACTCACCATCAGCGTATTGTCATCGTTGCTGAAAAGGGTCAGAAACGCTACGACAGCCGCTCCCGCTCCCCCTGTGATCCCGATGATATCAGGTGAAGCCAGGGGATTCCGGATCATTCCCTGAAGGATTCCCCCTGCAACGGCCAGCGCCATTCCCGCCAGGAGAGCAATGATGATCCTTGGGAGGCGGAATGACGTCACCACGAGATGTTCCAAGCTTGTCCCGCCTCCAAAGAAGACACTTACCACCTTCCAGGGAGCGATTTTTAAATCGCCTATACCTGTACTCATAATCAGGACAAGCAATGTAATCACACCAAGGATGAGTACTTTCTTAAGTGCGGATAAATCCACGAGCATGGATACCCGATCCTTCAGCCAGCGTTTTCCTATAAATCGATTCATCTGTCAAAACCCCTTCCTAGCAACATACACGAAGAATGGTGCACCGATGATGGCGGTCATGACGCCAACGGGCACCTCCTGGGGCATGATGACGTATCGGGCTCCAACGTCAGCGGCCAAGAGTAATACCGCTCCGAGAAGTCCCGAGAAGGGAATGAGCCACCGATGATCCACTCCGATGATTTTCCTGGCTATATGAGGGATGACGATACCAATAAAACCGATGGGACCTGCAACGGCGACAGAGCCACCTGCCAGCAGGACGACGATGGCCAATGCGAGAAACTTGATCAGTGACGTTTTCAAGCCCAGCCCTTTTGCCACATCTTCCCCCATAGCAAGGATGTTCATCTTACCCGCTATGATCAGAGCAAGGATCCATCCAACTACTATATAAGGGAAAACGCCATTTAATATCTCCAGACTTCTTCCCTGTACAGAACCAGCCAGCCAGAATAATACCTGTTCAAGTGCCGCTTCATTCAGGACAAGCAATCCTTGTGTAAAGGAAGAAAACATCGCCGTGATGGCGGCCCCTGCCAAAGTCAGCTTCATTGGTGTCAAGCCTTTATCCCCTGCGGAACTGATGACGAAAACGCCTACAGCTGCAATTGCAGCACCTAGAAATGCAATCCACGTGAAGGATTGAAGGTTGGTTACACCAAATAACGTAACCGCAACGACCACCATGAAGGCACCGCCTGCATTGATACCGAATATCCCCGGCGAAGCCAAAGGATTCTTGGTCAACATTTGCATCAGGACACCTGAAATCGCCAGGGATGCCCCTACTGTCGCAGCGATCAGCGCCCTTGGTAACCGGATCGTCTGGAGCACGATATGCTCAGTCGATCCCGTCGGATTGGTAAAAGCATTGAAAGCGGTCCTCCATGACGTGTCCGTGTAACCATACACAATACTGATCCCGACACACAAGATAAGAAAAAGGAATGTACCTATAAATATCAAAAGTTGTTTTTGAATTTTCATTATGTGCTAACCTTTCTATTTTTTAAAGGTCTTCTTTAAGAAAAGGAAATCAATTCTACCCTTACTATTTTAAAGAAGAATGAAACAAGCGTCAATGATTTTGAAAATCATTATCATTTAGGTGTTGACAATGAAAATCTTCTCATCTACTATTATGAGTGTAAATGATAATCATTATCATCGATAAACCAATATCAGGGGGATATACATATGAAATTGAGAAGCTTACTTTCATTACTGTTGATTTCTACTCTTCTATTTCTTGCAGCTTGTGGAAATAAAGACGAGAAAGATGAATCTGCAGGAAATGATACGAAAGAAGAAACATACACGGTGGAACATGCCATGGGTACGACAGAAATCAAAGGTACTCCTAAAAAGGTCGTCATTCTTACAAATGAAGGAACAGAAGCCCTTCTTTCCATGGGAGTGACGCCGGTCGGCGCTGTACAATCATGGACAGGTGACCCTTGGTATGAACATATTGCCGACGACATGAAGGATGTTGAAGTGGTCGGAACAGAGAGTGAATTGAACGTTGAAGCAATTGCAAAGCTACAACCTGATTTGATCATCGGAAATAAAATGCGTCAGGAAGAGCAGTATAATCAGCTGAAAGAAATCGCACCGACAGTAATGGCTGAAACCCTTCGCGGAGACTGGAAAGAAAACTTCGAATTGTATGCGAAAGCGTTAAATAAAGAGGAAAAAGGGAAAGAAGTATTGGCTGAATATGATCAGCGCATTGAAGACCTGAAAGGAAAACTGGGAGATAAATTGAATCAGCAAGTGTCTATGGTCCGTTTCATGGCTGGAGACGTCCGAATCTACCATAAAGATTCCTTCTCGGGTGTGATCCTGGATGAATTAGGATTTGCCCGTCCAGAAGGTCAGGATGTGGACGACTTTGCTGAAAAAGGGGTGACAAAAGAGCGCATCCCTGCGATGGATGGAGATGTCCTATTCTACTTCACGTATGAAACGGGAGATGGCGAAGCGAATAAGCTTGCTGAAGAGTGGATCAACGACCCTCTATTCCAGAACCTTGAAGTAGCGAAGAAAGATCGGGTATACGAAGTCAATGATAGCATCTGGAATACAGCAGGCGGTGTCATCGCAGCGAATCAAATGCTTGATGATATCGAGAAGTATTTCTTAGAAAAGGAATAAATGTAAGCCGGAAGGGATTATCCTTCCGGCTTATTTTCTTTCACATTCCAGGCTCCCCTCACCCTCCTTACGATTATTTTCCTTCTCCCCCTCTATTTTTCATAATTCTCCTTTTTTCGGAAACACTACTGGGTAGAATAGACTTCGGACATGAGGGATTAGTATGTTTCCATTCTTTAAGAACAAAAAGAATAATGATCATGATAAGAAGAAGCAGTCATATGAGAGCATGAAAAAGGAAGCAGAGAAATCTGCCGATTATAAACAGGCATTTTATAAAAATCCTCACACAGGGGCCAAATTCAGTCTCCACTTCCTTACAACGCTGATCGATGGGAAAATCCTGCAGGAGGACGTCCTCCCCTCTTTACTATCCAAAGACTTTCATTCATTCGATGATTTGAAGACACTGGTTCCTGTACTGGATATTCAAATTTCCACGGATGAATCTCAAATTGAGCAGAAGCTTTATAACGGATATACCCTCTTAACAATGGATGCTTCGAACCGAAAATTCGCCTTCATCGCGACTAAAAATGAGATGGGGAGAAAGGTATCCCAACCAGAGGTCGAATTCAGCGTCGTCGGTCCGAAAGAGGCATTTGTGGAATCACTCAGCGATAACTTAAACCTCCTTCGAAAACGGCTGCCCATCAAGGAAATGCTTGTGGAAGAATTCAATATCGGAAAGCTCACCCATACCCGGGTGGTGTTACTTTATATTGACGGATTGGCAGATGAGGCCAACGTTAATACCGTTCGCCAACGATTACGTGATATAGACTTTGATCAGATCATGGATAGTTCCTTTATAGAACAATTGATCGCCGATAACAGTAAATCCCCCTTCCCCCAACTATTGGACTCGGAACGACCTGACCGGGTCGCTTCTGTATTGGTGGAAGGGAAGGTTGCGATTCTTGTGGATGGATCTCCTCATGCTCTGATCGGTCCTACCACTCTCGTAGAATTTTTCAATGCATATGAGGATTACTTTCTGAATTTCTTCATTTCGTCATTCTTACGTCTCGTTCGTGTATTCGCCGTAGCATTCTCTATCTTAATTACACCCATCTATGTAGCGGCATTGACTTATCATTATGAACTGATTCCTAAGGATTTAATGGCAACCCTCATCACGTCGAGACAAGAGATTCCCCTGCCGCCGATACTAGAGGCATTATTTCTTGAATTGACGATTGAACTGTTGCGGGAAGCCGGGGCCCGCCTGCCGACCAAGGTCGGTCAGACCATTGGTATCGTTGGAGGTATCGTAATCGGGACAGCATCCGTTGAAGCCGGGATTACGAGTAATGTACTTCTCATCCTGGTAGCGCTTGCTGCACTTGCTTCCTTTACCACTCCCGTATACCGGATGAGTAATACCATTCGTCTGCTGCGTTTTCCGTTTCTTTTGTTCGCACAGCTTTGGGGGTTGTTGGGAATCGTTTATTGTTTCTGCCTCCTTATGGGACATCTCTTACAATTAACGTCTTTGGGCAGGCCATTCTTAGAGCCCCTTTATCCTCCAAGGGTAAAGGACCTTAAAGATGCACTCATTCGACTTCCGTTTAGTAAGCAAAAAGGGCGTCCGGAATATTTGCGAACACAGAAGCCTTTTAGATTCAAACCGTCTGAAGGCAAGAAAAAGCTTGATATTGATGAATAATGGTTGGAGGTGATCACATGCAACCTGTTCCGGATCGAAGAAAAATATCGCCGTTCCTCGTCTTCTTTCTCGTTCACGCCATCCAAGTAGGGGTGGGCGTTCTCGGATTCCAGCGTATCATTTCAGTAAATGCGGGATATGATGGATGGATTTCTGTTATTCTGGCAGGGATATCGACTCACATTATTATGATCATGATGTACCTAATTTTAAATAAGGTGGATGGAGACCTTGTGACTGCTCACACGTTTGTTTTTGGAAAATGGATAGGGAATGTATTCAATTTCATTTTTGTCGTATATTTCAGTTTGCTTGTGATCACCATTTTGAGAACGTATATCGAGGTGTTACAGGTGTGGATGTACCCAAGATTGAGTACGTTTTTCTTTTCCTTATTCTTTCTCATCCTTGTCTATTATATTGTGAACGGTGGGGTCCGAACAATTGCCGGAACGGCTTTTTTCGGGATCATCCTTCCCAGTTATCTTATTTTAACTTTCGCTTTTACCTTTAAATATGCAGACTTCAGAAATGTTTTACCGGTCTTTGATCATACTGTAAAAGATTTATTGATTTCTACAAAGAATATGTCACTAACTTATTTAGGTTATGAATCGATCATGATTCTTTACCCTTTTGTAAAGGACGCAAAAAAATCTCAAAAGTACGCCCATTGGGGGTTATTTTTCACAACCACTCTCTACACTTTATTAGCTGTCATTTCATTTGCATTCTTTAGCCAGAAACAATTGGAAAAGACCGTCTGGGCCACCCTCTCTATGTGGAAGATTGTCGAAATGCCGTTTGTAGAACGATTCGAATACATTGGGATCGCCAATTGGTGTCTCATCATTCTTCCAAACGCATGTATTGCCATCTGGTGTGCGAGCAGGATTTTAAAACGAATGACGCCGTTAAAACACAGGACTACGTTATTGATCATATGTATTCTATGCCTATCCACTCTTACGTTTTTCTCTGATCGAAAACAAGTGAACTTCCTGAATAACATCTCAGGGCAAATTGGCTTTTATATAGACTATCTTTACGTCCCAATACTCCTTTTACTTGTGATTATCATGATGAAAGTGAGGCATAAACAATGAAATTACGTTCCTTATTTATTTTTATCCTGATCTCCTCTATGCTCCTGGCAGGATGTGTGGAAAGAGAAATCCTGGATGACTTATATATTGAAACAGCCAAAGCTTTTGATTACGAAGGAGAGGATAAAATAAGAGGCACAGCGCTTTTCCCAATCTATCTAGCCGATAAGTCTATTCAAAACGGTACCCTTTCTGCAGAGGCCTCCTCTACCCGTGAAGTATTGGAAAAACTAGAAAGAAGATCACAACAACCCATGGTACGTGGCGGCCTGGACATCGTGTTGATTGGAGAAGAGTTAGCAAGGAAGGGAATCATCGATATCGGTGATTCCCTTCAAAGGGACGCAAGTGTCGGAGACCGTCTCTATTTGACCGTCACAGAGGGAAAAGCTGGGGAACTCATCAAAGGAAATTATGGATTAAGGGGAAACGGTACGTACCTCTCCAATTTGATTCACCATAACATTAAACGGAGAGAATTACCCGAGACCAACCTTCATATGTTCGTATTTGATTATTTTCAGGAAGGCCAGACACCGTATCTTCCAGTGTTACAGCAGATTTCCAATGAGAGCGTCGCTATTACAGGCGTTGCTTTATTTGATAAAGATAAAATGGTTAAGAAGATCCCTGCTAAAGATATGTTTTTCTTTAAACTGCTGGTGGATAAGTACGCAGAAGGCAGTCACGTCATTAAAATGGGGAAAGAAAAAAAAAGCGGCCATATTGAAAAGTCCGTTGAGGCTTCTGTCACGAGTCTTAAATCCAAGAATAAAATTATCGTCAAACACAATACCGACCCTGTCGAAGTGACGGTCCAAGTAAAAATAAAGGGAATTGTCCGGGAATATACAGGTAAAAACTTGACTCCCGACAAAGTAAATGAAGTAGAAAAACAAATGAAGAAAGATATAGAAGAGAAATGCACAAAAATGCTGAAAGAATTCCAGGAGTTAGGGATCGACCCTGTAGGCATAGGCCAAAACCAAAAGCATGGTATACGCGGGTTTGACTTCAAGGAATGGGAGGACAGCATCTATCCTCAAGTGAAATTCAATGTGGACGCAAGAGTTCAGATTTTAGAAGCGGGTACGGTGGAATAACGCATAATGAAAGGCTCCCTTCATATGAAGGGAGCCTTCTATAATGATCATAAGGTTATGACCCGTCCACTTTCAGCACTTTCTTTACACGCTTCAATGATTTTTATGACCTGTAAAGCATCCTCAGGGTCAACGGGAAGAACTTGATTTTCTCTTAGAGCACCATACACACCGAGATAAAATTGAGAATAATCCCCTTTTTCGGATGGAATGACTTCAGATGTCACATCTTCCTCTGAGATGGTTGTCAAGACGCCCCAGTTTTCTTCATCTTCCATTCCCCAGTCTTCTGATTGAGGATTTTTTCCGGCCTTCAAATCATCCTCCTGCCGATCCATCCCATGTTTCACGTAGCTGCCGTTTAGTCCATGAACCTGATAACGCGGTCCCGGATCGAGGACGATCGAACGTGAGTACAATTGCACTCTCAGAACGTCATATCCGAGGGTGATAACGAAGTAATCTTCCGCTTTATCCGGATTCCGTTGTGGAAAGACATCTGCCTGTACCCATTTTGGCTTGCCAAACAGGGTTAAAGCCTGATCCAGAAGATGAGAACCCAGATCATACAGTACTCCCGCTCCTTCAATCTTGTTCTCTTTCCACCGGTCCTTGATAGCGGGACGGAATCGGTCAAAATGAGCTTCATATGTATAGATTTGACCAAGCGCCTCTTCTTTTAATAACTGCTGAATCGTTAAGAAGTCAGCATCAAAGCGTCGATTATGGAAGACAGAGAGATGCAGGCCTTTTTCCTTTGCTAAAGCCAGAAGCTCTTCCCCTTCCTTGCTGTTCGTTACAAATGGCTTCTCCACGATGACGTGCTTGCCTGCTAGTAACGATTGTTTAATCATGCTGTAATGAAGGTGATTAGGAGTCGTAATGACCACTAACTCGATATCTTCCTGAAGCAAGTCGTCAAGTGTCGACACGACGGTCGCTCCTTCTATGTCTTTCAATACTTTTTCTTCATTGGAAGACATAACCGCTTCAATGTGAAATTCCTCTAAGTGAACTAATAAAGGACGATGAAAGCTTTGTCCTGAGAAACCGTATCCTGCTAAACCAACTTTAATGGGCTGCATAATGTCACCTTTTTCTTTGAAAATGTATTCTCATATTAGCATGTACAAAGTCAGACTAAAAATGATTCGTTTTACAATGGGGCAGGGTTTTGTATAAAATAAGTGGAAAAGGGAGGTTAGCATCATGCAATCAATCAAAAACAAAGAAACCTTTGACGATCTAATCGGTTCAACAGAGCCTGTCATCGTAAAATTCCATGCGGACTGGTGTCCGGACTGCCGTCGTATGGACATGTTCATTGATGAAATCATGGAAGAGTTCAATCAATATAAATGGTATGACATCAATAAGGACGAATTCCCGGAAATCGCTGAAAAATATGACGTCATGGGCATTCCAAGCCTGCTGGTATACAAAAACGGCGAAAAAATCGCTCACCTGCACAGCGCAAACGCCAAATCACCAGAACAAGTGACAGAATTCCTGAATTCACTATAAAAACAAAGGTCCGTCCCTATTTATACAGAGGAACGGACCTTTGTTTTTCACTTAATAAATATTTCCCTTTCCATCTACATACACCGTTTGAATCACTGTTCGTTGAAATATGTTTCCTTGCTCCGTTTTCCCTTCCAGGTCAAGGGTGATGTTGTGGATTCCTTCCTCAAAGTCCGCCAGCGGCAGGGACGACAGATCTTCACAAGTAATGAGTGTAGAGGGTTTTTTCCCGCTCTTCATTGGGATATGGTGGATCGTATACATTTTTTTCAACAAGGTTTGATCACTTGCAGTCAAGGAAGTCACTGCTAATTTCTTATGAAAGAGAATGCTCAGCATATAGTGTTCTTGAGACGCGTGAGCCCTTACTTCCCACCTTCCAGTAATGGGAGCAGCAAGCTGGATGCTGTGATGAAAAGCGCCGGGGAAATATCCTGTAGCATCTTCAGCCACACTCCACTGCCTGTATACTTGACCGTCCGGACCCACCAGTTCATACATCGTATCCCGTTGATCGCTGACCCAGTCGATCGTGAGCCTCTCAACCCCTTCTTCCACAGAGAAATGTTCCACTGCCATACCATCTACTGTCCCTCCCCTGTGAAGCACCGAGGTTTCCTCTTCCTTAACATGTTCGTTCGCTTCAGCATGAACTACAGCTTTCACCTCATCCGAGAGAAGCTCCTTCATATAAGGGAAAATGGTACTTCCTTCTTTAATGGTCGAATGAGTCCAGTCCCGTACCGCCACTTCTATGCCATAAGGAAGCCGGGAGCTCTTCACCAGGACAGCACCATCGCTCTGACCAAATCGACTTAAATAAAGCCCTCCCCAAAACAATTCAGATTGTGCTCCGCCCCAACCTGTACCGCCAAACGTATAAAAAGGGATGCTTCTTGCAAGATCATGCCGGTCCATTTCCGACCTGAAACCTTTCATATAGCCCGTTTGCAATGAAAAGACGGCAGGGGTCTTGCTTTTCAACGCATCGGTCAGCCATCCCGCCCATTTACTAAATGCAAGATCGGCGAGCTCTGATCCATGATGGGGAGTTGATAGTGTAATGACCCGTTCTACATAAGGGGAAGCACCGTAATGCAACAGTGCCGTTTGGGCATCGATCGCTCCCTTGCTGTGACCGACAATCACGAGCTTTTCCTTTAAAGAATCGTACATTTCACCTATTTTCTCTGCTAAAATAGCTCCATTCGTCCACATGTCTTCGTCCTGGTGCAAATCGATGAACACCGATTGATAACCGGCTCCACGGATGATGGGGAGCATATCATTATTCGATAGCCACGTGTCTGATGAAGTATTGATGCCATGGACAAACAAGACCGGAAACCCTTCCGTATTCGCTGCTTCCTCATCTTTGAACCACCTGCCTGGTTTTCCTTCCCGCATTTCTTTTATTCTTTCATGCATCAGCATTGCCCTCCCCATAGAAAAGCGTTC
Source organism: Rossellomorea sp. YZS02 (assembly GCF_033963925.1). NCBI lineage: Bacteria > Bacillati > Bacillota > Bacilli > Caryophanales > Bacillaceae > Rossellomorea > Rossellomorea sp. YZS02. The sequence goes on from NZ_JAXBLY010000011.1 coordinate 51,072, forward strand.
TTCTCTTCATTATCGTTCAGCACTGATAAAAATTCATCCTGATTGTTAAATTTAGGAATAAAGACATATATTCTCCCGGAATTGAATAGTCCCCTTGTCCTTATCAAAAACTAATATCGATTTTACTAATATGGAGGGATTCCTTTGACAAAGAAAAACAATCGGGGCAGCGAGAACCAAAATTCACCTAAACGAGGCACGACAGAGTTTGCAAGCGAAATCACAAGCGGGGACAACAGTAAGGGAAACAAGCATAATAAAGACCAGAAAAATAAAACGAAATAGTAAAAACCTGCCTGATTTGTTTCAGGCAGGTTTTTGGTTGGAAAAGGTTTCAGTCATCTTCCTTAGAGATATTCACCGGAATCATGTTGGATTCAACATGTATGTGACTCTGGTCGGCTTCCCTCTCATCATCACCATTTAATCGTTCGTTTAACTCCATGTTGGCTTCTGTCGGGGACATTTTTTCTTCCTGCTTCTTCATATCATCATCCTTTCACTATTAGAGTATCAATTTCCCATTGGGATTATGCGGCTCATGGTTCTACCGAATTGGGACACACTAATCAATGAAAACATTAGGAGGTATGAATTATGGACCAAAATCGAGTAAAACAGATCTTATCTTCTTCAGCCGACATCCAGGTCAAATACAAAGATGCATCCGTTTGGATCGACTCTGTATCAGAAGACGGAAAAACGGCTGTTGTGCATCTTCGAGGGCCTTTGGAAGAACGTTCAGAAGTAAGTGTTTCTGATTTAGAAGAGGTATAAAAAAGAAAAGACCACGCCGGGCAAGTCCCCCGTCGTGGTCTTCATTCAGATCATTTCTTGTCTTTAATTTTCCCTTTGTTCTTCAAAAGTTCAAAGATTTGGTTTGCCTGATCTGTATTATCGATCAAACCGGCAAATTTCTCTTTTTGTGGACCAAAGGCATAAACAGGAACGTCGTCACCAGTGTGCCCGTCTGTTGTCCAGCCCGTTCCAGAACGGGTATCAAAAATCTTCTCGATCGCATTATCGATTTCCGTTTGGTCACCTTCTTCAGCCGCGGTTTTCACAGATGCGATTTCTTCAGGCGTCAGTTCAAGGTCGATATTATTCGCTAATGTTTCTTCAACCGATGCACCATTCACAATCTGCTCTGCCATATAGTCAGGTGTATGCTTTGCCGCTTGGATCGGAGCCGGATCCCAGTTGTACTCACCGTCTGAACCAATTGAGATTCCACCTGTTGAATGGTCTGCCGTCACGATGACAAGAGTTTCTCCATTTTCTTTTGCAAAATCTCTTACTTTTTCAAATGCTTGTTCAAAGTCTCTCATTTCACTCATCGCACCGACTACATCATTATCATGGCCGGCCCAATCGATCTGACTACCTTCCACCATTAAGAAGAAACCATCTTTATCTCCTTTTAAACGGTCAAGGGCAGCCGTCGTCATATCCGCTAAGCTCGGTTGCTTCTCATCACGGTCAATCATCTTGTCCATTCCGGATTCAGCGAACAGACCAAGGATTTGATCATTCTTATCTTTTTTAAGCTCATCAGCTGATTTTACATAGCTGTATCCGTCTTTTTTGAATTGTTCTGCCACATTACGGTCATCACGTTCGAAGAAATCCGTTCCTCCACCCAACATGACATCAATCTTATGTTTACCGTTGATCATTTCATCATAATAATCATTGGCAATCGCATCTTCGCTCTTACGTGACTCTTCATGTGCCCCGTAAGATGCCGGTGTAGCATGCGTGATTTCAGATGTAGCTACAATTCCTGTAGACATGCCATTTTCTTTCGCCTGTTCCAGTACCGTTTTCACATCTGATTTATCGTTATCCACTGCAATTGCATTATTATAAGTCTTCACTCCACCGCTCATGGCTGTTGCAGCAGCTGCAGAGTCTGTAACATTCTCTTTTTCATCTTCCGGATACGTCGTTTGTAGTCCGACAAGGTAAGGATCAAATGCCGTCTTTTCCATTTCGACAGTATCAGGATTGTCGTTCATATAACGAAGGCCAGTTGTGTAAGGTACACCCATTCCATCACCGATCATAAAGATGACGTTCTTGGCTTTGCCGTTCTTCGATTCCTTCGCACTTGCTTCTGTGTCGTCCTGGTTCATTCCTATGACACTTCCAAGAGCTAATGTGGAAACCACCGCTAATGGAAGGATCTTCTTCATCGATTTCTTCATTTTCCCTACCTCCTATAATTCGTGGTACATGTAGAAGAATAAAGGGGAAATATGAAGAACCATTTACGAAACGAATACAGGAGAGTAAAGCTTATGTAAATTTAAAAAAACAGGCAAAAAGTCACCTGTTCTTTTCAATATCATTCTCTTATAAGGGGGAGAGTACAGCAGCGGAATGACCCACCCGACTTAATGATTTCCGATAAGTCGAGCTCGATCACCTGAAATCCTTCCGCTCTGATCCGTTCATTTAAAGCTTCGTTCTGGATGAGACTGATGATCTTTCCGTCACCGATCGCCAACACATTCGGCCCCATTTGAAATTGTTCACGATCTGTGACCGTGATGGTATGATAATGCTTCTTGATGGTCTTTAGATCCTCTTTTGAAAATGCCGGCGGATAGACAAGTGCCCAATCACTCGAAATGATGGTAAAGACACAATCCAAGTGGAGGATGTCTTCCCTTAAAGGCATTTCATGAACGGTGTATTGCGGGAGTTGATTTCGCAACGATTGGATGGCCAATTGATTCGTCCGGCCACTCACCCCGATCCAGATATTTTCTTCATCCACGAGGACATCCCCTCCTTCTATGGAATGAAGAAGTTCACGATAAGGGATCTCACCTTCCTTCAGCCAAGTCTTTAGCGTCTCCACTTCCCCACGCCTGACTTCAGTATTCATCGATGCTACGAAGAACTGATCATGGATGGTGAAGCCAATGTCTCTTGTAAAGACTTGCTCATTGAATTCAGGGGATGCCGGAAGATGAATGACCTCTGAACCATTTTTTTCTAATGTGTCTACAAATTGTTTATGTTGCAGAACAGCTTTATCTATATTGATATTGTCATTTAAAAAGTGCTTTTGAGTTTCATTTATGATTTCGTTGATTTGCATATTTTCAGGTGAAACCACCACTACTTTTTTTAGCTTTCCATACTCATTGGCACAATGCGTTTTCGAATTCGGAACCAACGGGGAATTTAAACTCATCTTTACGCCCTCCATTTGTCTACTCTTAAACACTGCTTTTCCCTGTTATTATGCTGATAAAACTTCCTTTTTATAAGTTATGCCGCATAAGCCTAAACAGGGACGACGAGCATCATGTATCGATGAAATAAGGGCGTTTGTCCATGGAAATGGAAAAAGGCATGCAGCTGCATGCCTTTTATTATCAATGCACCATCCGATCATGATCCTTCCAGAACTCTTTTCTGATGACCACTTTTTGGATCTTACCGGAGGCCGTTTTGGGTAACTCTTTGGCAAAGGTTATATTTTTCGGCGCCTTGAAGTGGGCAAGTTTTTCTCTTGTAAACGTTATGAGATCTTCTTCTGTGACACTGTGCCCATCCCTGAGAACGACCACTGCATGGGGAACTTCCCCCCACCTTTCATGAGGAACCGCCACAACGGCTGCTTCCAGCACACTATCATGCTCGTAAAGGGCACCCTCTACTTCAATGGATGAGATATTTTCCCCTCCGCTGATGATCACGTCTTTCATCCTGTCGACAATTTCAATATATCCATCTTCGTCAACGGTCGCCATATCCCCCGTATGAAGCCACCCTTCCCGGATCGTCTGCTTTGTGGCTTCGGGGTTTTTGTAATAGCCTTCCATCACCGTATTAGTCCTGGTCACGATTTCACCGATTTCTTTACCGTTACGAGACACTTCTTCCCCCAGCTCACTTACCACTTTCACCTTGCTTCCAATCATGCTGTAGCCCGCCTTCGCTTTCAGTCGGTATGTTTCTTCTTTAGGTCTGCCCTGTTCCGAAGACCTTGGGATGGAAGTCGTGATTAGTGGCGAAATTTCAGTCATCCCATATACTTGGATGAATTCCCATTTCAGATTTTCTTCCACTTTCCGGACAAATGCCGGTGGAGGTGCAGACCCGGCAATGACCACCCTCACATCCTGCCCGATGGAACGCTCCCTCTCCGGGTAGGATTCCAGAAGCATATTAAGAACCGTCGGTGCCATATGCATGACGGTGACACCATGCTTCTCCACTTTGTCCAAAATCACTTCCGGATCTACTTTTCGAAGCATCACCTGGGTCGCACCGTTCGCCGTATAATAAAATGGTGACCCCCATCCATTCACATGAAACATCGGCAGGACGTGAAGAAGCGTATCCTGATCAGAGACTTTTAAATGATGCATGGATGACAAGGCATGCAAATAATTAGACCTGTGGGTGAGAAGGACTCCCTTCGGATCTCCTGTTGTCCCGCTCGTATAGAGAAGTGACGCGATATCCGTCTCTTCCAAGTCTACCCGGTCGAAAGGCTCCCGGCTGAACGAGCCTCTCCATTCTTCATATCCGGGGTGTCCGTCCCTCTCCTTACCGTGTATCACCACATGCTCCAAATGAGGAACTTCTGAAAGTATCGGTTGAACCAACGGATAGAGCTCTTCATCGACAAACAATGCCTTACTCTCGCTATGGGTCAGGATAAATTGATAATCTGCAGGCTTTAATCTGGTGTTTAATGGCGTCATGACCGCTCCGACAGAGTATACACCGTAGAATCCTTCCAGCATCTCCGTCGTGTTAGGAGCAAGGTAGGCGACTTTGTCGCCCTTCTCTATCCCAAATTGTTTCAAACCCCTTGCCAGCTGATTCACCCTGTCATTCAGCTGCTTATAGGTCAATCGTTTTTCATCATCGATGATCGCGACCTTGTCTCCATATAACTCCACTGCCCGATCGAGAAAATCCGTCAACACTAAAGGTACATGCATATGTATATCCATCCCTTCTGATTCGTAATGACTGCTGTGAATCGTTTATAGGAATTATTTTACCAGATTCCGCTATATTTTTGGGAATATTCAGAAATTATTAAAGGTATCCAGTCAAAATAAATAGCATGGTGACACTAGTGTCACCATGCTAACAGGCTACCTTCCTCTGCGGCTGGAAGTGGATCTTCCCCCGCTATTTCGCTTAGTACCGGAGTTAGTCCTTTCCGTAGAGCCTCTTCGGCTGCCCCTGGAAGAGCCCGTTGATTCACCACTTCGACGTGAGTCCACTCGACCGGAACTCCTCTTGTGTGAAGGAACATTACTTTCATCCGTGCGTGGTCTGCCTCCACGTGGGTGCCGTGCTTTACGGTCTTTATTCGCTTGAATCTTCTTTTCACGGCGATCTTTCGCACTTTCATTGGATCCTTTCGGCGCATGAGAGGTCCCTTTCGTAGGAATAACCTCAACAACCCGACGGGGCAAGGAACGACCGATCCCTTTTTCAATCACTTCCAGGTCCTGCTTATCCTTTAATGCTACAAACGTAATGGCAAGTCCGTCGTTCCCGGCTCGGCCCGTACGTCCGATTCTGTGAATGTAGCTTTCTACATCTTGCGGAATGTCATAATTAAATACATGTGTGACACCCTCGACGTCAAGCCCGCGTGCTGCCACGTCTGTCGCAATAAGAAGTTGGAGCTTTGCGTCCCTGAACTTCTTCATCACGTTTTCCCGCTTTGCCTGGGACAGGTCACCGTGGAGCTCATCGACTAGAAAGCCCCTTGCTTTGAGATCCCCAAGGAGCTTACTAACCCTTCTCTTTGTCCGGCAGAAAATGATTCCGAGGAACGGCTGAACATCATGAATCGTCTGGCTGAGGGCATCGAGTTTCATACGATCCGTCGTTTCCACGACTTCCTGCTGAATTTCCTGTACGATCTTTTCTTTTTCACGGATCTGTACATTATGGGGACGATTCATATAGCGCTTGCCGATCTTGCGGATATCCTTGGACATCGTCGCTGAAAACAGCGCTGTCTGACGAGTGAACGGCGTCTCGCGGATGATCGCTTCTACTTCATCGAAGAATCCGATATGAAGCATCTGATCCGCTTCATCTAATACAAGAAACGATACATTCGAAAAGTCGACCGTCTCTCGGCGTACATGATCAAGTATCCGACCCGGTGTTCCGATTACGATATGGATCGCTTTATTCTTCAATCTCTTGATCTGCTTCTCGACATCCTGGCCACCGTATACGGCCAGCACATGTATATCATCTTCCGTTGAAGAAAGAATCTGGTTTAATTCAGCCGTTACTTGAATCGCGAGCTCCCTGGTCGGAGTCACGATAAGTGACTGGATTTCATCTTTTTCAGGATCGATCTTGGCTAGCATGGGCAGGATAAAGGCCATCGTTTTTCCTGTTCCTGTCTGCGCCTGTCCAATTACATCTTCCCCGTTTAAGAGAAAAGGAATCGTCTCACTCTGAATCGGCGTAGGTTCTATAATGGATTGTTCTTTTAATGCATTGACATACTTAGGCTGGATACCTAAGGAAGTAAAATCATTCATTGGGGTCACCTCTTTGATCCTCATTATACCTGTAAACCTCTTTAGAATATAGGGGCCTGTGTTATAATGGGGAAATCGTAAAAATGAAATGAGGAATAACAGTGCTGACATTTGATGAAAAATTAGCTGTCATAGAAGACTTTCCTGAGCTTACACGGAAGGATGTTTCGATGAACCGGGTAAACTTCCATTTTGAAGACAGTCTATACGAAAAGACGACTGTCGTGTACCACCTTCATCCGAACGGAAACGGGTTTGTTTATACAGGCAGTCTTCAAGCGTATGAAGCGAATCAGAAAGGCCTTGTGAATATCAGGGACTATACTCGAGATGAACTCATGGAAATCGTCCGTGCTTCCATCGACCTTCTGGCAACAGAAGAAGTAGCTGCTCCACCAGTGGAAGAATTGTGGAAAGATGCAGAAGGACACTCCCTGCAACTAATCGAGGAAGACGACCGCTGGAATATATATGCCGGTGACAATTTGGAAGACAGTTTCGGCGGGTATGATGAAGCAGCATTGTATCTTCGTGAAGAAGGCTTCCGGAGACGATGATACTAACGTAAAAAGGACGAATCGTTTTGGCGATTCGTCCTTTTAATGTGGGGTCTGGTTTTGAAATTGAGCCGCTTTAGGTAAAAATCCGGCCGAAACGATGAAGAATCCAGCTGTTTTCTGTCTTAATCAAGCCGAAATCGATCCTAATCCAGCCGTTTTTAAAGAAAATCCAGCCGAATGCCATTTATTACCTCAAACCCTCATAACGAGCGCTTCAATATATCCCGCACACTATCATAATCCATTTCCTTATACGTCCCGACACCTGGCTTGATGAACGTCTTCTCTACAATGGCATCAAACTGACTATCGTCAATATCATAATCTTCAAGTGTACTTGGAGCCCCAAGTGAGTTCCAGAAATCACGCAGCGCTTTTGCTCCTTCTCTTGCCACTTCGATATCGTCCTTGCCATCAGGCGAAATCCCGAAAACATTTACCGCAAGCTGTTTGACCCGTGATGGATCCTCTTCCAGGACATGCTCCAGCCAGTTAGGGAAAAGAATCGCAAGGCCGCCTCCATGTGGAATATCATAAATCGCAGAAATGGCATGCTCGATTCTGTGTGTTGCCCAATCACCGCCGTCTGTCCCGTTGGAAAGGGTTCCGTTAAATGCGGTCGTACTGATGTACATCATCGTTTCCCTATGCTTGAACGACTCCAAATCCTCCAGCAGTTTAGGGCCGGTTGCAATCGCCGTTCTTAGAAGCGACTCAATGAACCCATCTATCATCGGAGTATTTTCAGTCCGGTGGAAATAGTGTTCAAGGGCATGTGACATGCTGTCCACAATCCCATAGATCGTCTGATCACGTGGTACAGAAAATGTATAAGCAGGATCGAGAATTGAAAATGCCGGGAACACATGAGGAGATCCCCATCCTAATTTATCATTCGTTTCCCAGTTCGTGATGACCGAAACAGAGTTCATTTCAGAACCCGTAGCTGCAAGGGTCAGAACCGTTCCAAAGGGAAGTGCCTCATTGATTGGTGCTTTGGCGGTGATCAGTTCCCACACGTCTCCATCATATTTGGCTCCTGCCGAGATCGCCTTTGTACAATCGATGACGCTGCCGCCGCCTACGGCCAGGATGAAATCAATCCCTTCTTTTTGACAGATCGTAACACCCTTACGAACCGTCGTTAAACGGGGATTCGGCTCGACTCCGCTTAGTTCAAAAACGTTTGCATCGATTTTCTTCAATTCGTTCATCACATCGTCATAAACGCCATTACGCTTGATGCTTCCTCCGCCGTAAACGAGTAACACGTTCAGTCCTTTATCCAGGATGGAAGGCAGTTGCTTCACTTCATCTTTACCGAAGTATAGCTTTGTGGGATTGTATTGTAAAAACGTATTCATATTTAACACCTCTTCAATTGTAGTTTGTATTCATTTTAGCACTAGATTCACCCATGGAGATATTGATAGTTTTTCATATTATATATCAAAGATTTTGATGACTACGAAGTCAAGGCTGAAATGAATTGTGCAATCGGAGGCGTCAGCCACTTTTTCTTTTGATAAACGATCTGCGTATACACCGGGATTTTTTTATGATCAAAGGGGATTTGGACGACTTTCCCGCTCTCAATATCTTTCTTCACTGCTATCTCAGGCATGATGGCAAGGCCCAAATCATCCGCTACACATTGCTTTATGGCCTCTAAACTGCTGAAAGAGATGACCGATTTTGCCTGAATGTTTTCTTCTTTTAATAATTGCTCAAGCAGGACACGATACGAACATCCTTCCTCGGTCAGGATCAGTGTTTCAGTTTCAAGCTCTTTTAAGTTCATTTCTTTCAAGCCATTCAGACGGTGCCTTGGCGGGGCGATCATCACCAATTTCTCTTGACGAATGGGAATCGTCATCAAATCGGGATGTTCCGATAACTCCTTTGAAACGTTGCTTCCGTTCCCGAATGCTACCTATTTTGCCACCTATATCGGCGGTGCTGCCGCGGGGCTGAAGCTATTAAAGAATCATAAGATCGGACGGATCGCCTCCATGGCCTCCCTCGTTATGACTCTTGGATTCTTCCCGTTTCTCGGCTGGGTCGCTATTTACCCTATAAGCGTAGTATTGATCGTCTTCATATGGAATGCTAAGAAGAAAACGACACAAACGGTACAATTGAATTCATAGAGGAGTGTTGAAGTATGAAAGTATTAGCCCTTTTAGGAAGCACACGAAAAAATGGAAACTCAGAATACCTTGCAAAGAAAATCGTAGAAGGAACCGATCATACTGTCGTTTCCCTTGCCGACATGCATATCGAGCCGATCGAAGACCTTCGCCATTCTGAAGGAGGCTTCCTTCCCGTCGAGGATGATTACGAAAAGCTGGTCCATTTGATGGAAGAGCACGACGTTTTATTATTTGCGACTCCCCTTTATTGGTATGGGATGAGCGGCCCGATGAAGAACTTCTTTGACCGCTGGAGTCAGTACCTTCGTGATGAACGTTTCAATCTAAAAGAAGAGCTTACGAAAAAGAAAGCGTATGTAGTGATTACCGGAGGAAACTCCGCCAAGATAAAAGGACTTCCACTCGTTCAGCAGTTTGATTACATTTTTCAGTTCGTCAACATGGAATTCACAGACTATATGATCGGTGCAGGAGTCAAGCCTGGTGAAATTGTCAATGATACAGCAGCACTTGAGAAGGCTGAACGTTGGAATGACCGATTCAAATCATAGATGATCCCATTATGGGGTCATCTTTTTTAGTAATTTTTCCAGTTAAGGAAATAGTATGAGTAAAACCCTTATTGGAGGTTTACTATGGATTTCCCTACTATTCACACTAACTTCTGGGATGCCGTCATTGCGATTCCTGTTATTATCCTTTTAACTCAACTGATTAAAGTTTTATTTAAGCCACGGGCTTTTTTAGTCCCGAATATCGCCGTCATACTTGGACTGTTCATTTCCATTTTCATCAGTCACCGAGGACATCTCGTCACGGGTCTTTTCATGGGCTTTTTTTACGGATATGCGGCAATCGGGAATTATGCTTCTTTGAAGACAACGGTGCTGGCTTATCGGGGGGAGAAGGAGGAGACTTGATGAGTGGCGTTAAGTCGTAGGTTCTATCTTTTGTCGTGCCTGTGGATGGGAGGTTCAAGTTTTGAAGGAGCTTTCGTATAACCGAGATGGATTCAATCTTTAAGAACTTCCTTGCTTCCCTGTTCGTTATAAATGGTGTGCTCAGATAAATATAGTCTATCAATGCACTAATATGAGCATCTTTTTGAATGGATAGACAACTCATGCACCTCCACGTACCGCTTATTCTCTCCATGGAGACATGTTGACAATGAGCACAATAGACGCCGGTAAGGATTTCAGTTTGTGGAACATTGAATTGTTTTAGAACGTTGTAGGATTTAGGTGAATGGTTTTTCAATAAGAAGTTTGACCACTTGGATAGTTGTTTAGGAGTGAAAATAGGGGTTTGATAGGACTTGGTATAGTTTTCGATGAAGAAAAGAAGTTTAGGACTTCTAACCAGTCTTCGAAATACACTTTGGTCTTGCGGAGAATTTTTAATATAGGTATTGGTGTTGGTGAATACAACCAGATTCTCAATGGGAATAGCAGGACATTTATTTTCAATCAACCATCTTTCAAGGTTCTTCCTTTGATTTGAAGACTGGAGAATGGGATCAGGAAATACTTCCGTTGTACCGTTTAGTGTTCGAATCATTTGATTGTAAGTCGTATCAATGTAAATGTCACCTGAGATATTTTTCACTTCAAGAATGAGGATGAAATTCTTATGAAGAATGACGGTATCCATCTGAAAACAGGTTGATTGATGGCAAAGGCGCAGATCATGAAGGATAATATACTCTTTTACCGAGAGCTGTTTCAAATAATAAGAAAGTGACATTTCGCCGTTGTACCCAGCTCTGTATCTTGCCAACTGAATTTCAATTTCATGTCTTCCAATGTAGTATTTGGACAACCGCTTCAGTAATGCTTCAAGTTTGAAGATGATTTCAGGGGGTTCAAGCTCTTTTACGATCAATAGAATCACTCCTCTTAGATAAATGAGCTGAATTCAAGTCATTATAGGGGAGAATTTGGCCGAAATTCGTGAAAATTCAGCCGTTTCGCAAGAAAAACCAGCCGAATACCAGAAGAATCCGGCCGCTTTCACATAAAATCGAGCCAAAACAAACAATAATCCAGCCAATAACCAAATTATAACAATTGCATCCCGGGAAATATACAGTTAATTCTGCAGTCTATTCAAAATCGTCGTCAGCGTCTGATCCAGCTGATTTAACTCCTCACCGTCCATCTCAAGACGCTCCAATAAACGGGTCGGGACACATTCTGCTTTTTCCTTGAGGTCTCTTCCTCTTTCAGTAAGACTGATGACAACACTCCGCTCATCCTCTTTCGATCGTGTCCTTTCAACAAGTCCGTTTGCTTCCATCCTTTTCAACATGGGTGTCAGTGTGCCTGAATCCAGGAAAAGCTTCCTCCCGAGTTCCTTCACAGATATTGTTTGTTCTTCCCATAAAACGAGTAAAGCCAGATACTGAGGATACGTGACTCCGATTTCCTCCAGCAGGCTCCGGTAGAGCTTCGTTATCTCACGCTCAGCAGTGTATATTTTAAAGCAGATTTGATTTTCCAATAAAAGTGGATCTTTCATACATGTCGATTCCTTTCTTGAAACATACTAATTGAGATTATCATACAAAAAAGACTATCATTTATCAAATTTAATTTTACACAACTAAATTGTTGACAATTTTAATCAAGACCGATACAATTGGTTTTGTAGAATTAAGTTGTACACAACACAAATTGAGGAGTGAATAAAATGGATGCATTATACACAGCAAAAGCCACGGCTGAAGGCGGCCGCGCAGGAAAAGTAAAAAGCAGTGACGGAGTATTGGATGTGGCACTAGCCATGCCAAAATCACTTGGTGGCAACGGGGCTGAAGGAGCAACAAATCCGGAGCAGCTATTTGCAGCAGGATATGCGGCTTGCTTTGACAGCGCACTTAATTTAGTCGCTCGTCAGGAAAAGAAGAAAATTGAATCCAAGGTAACGGCGGAAGTCTCCATCGGTAAAGATACGGATGGCGGATTCAAGCTGGGCGTAGCGCTAGTCGTAGGTGTCAGCGGCGTCGAATTGGACGAAGCGAAGCAATTAGTAGAAAAAGCCCATGGTGTTTGCCCATATTCAAAAGCAACAAGTGGGAATATCGAAGTTGAATTACAAACTGAATTAATCTGATCACTTAGGATGGGTCTTTCAAGATCCATCCTTTTTTTTCTGAGAAAAACGAACGTTTGTTCTTGTTTTTAATCACACTCTTGTTCTATAATAAAAGAGAACAAAAATTCATCGGTATTGGAGTGGAAATTGATGAAACATCAAGCTACACCTTATTTTAGTTTTGATGGGCAGGCAAGAGACGCATTGGAGTACTACAAAGAAGTATTCGAAGGGGAAGCGCTGGGGATCCAGACATTCGGCGAGGCAGATTTTCCGAGTCCTCCTGAAATTTCAGATCACATCATGCACGCTCAATTTAAAAAAGGAGAGCTTTTCTTTATGATATCTGACAGCTTTCCTGGCCAAGCCCCGACTGTGGGCAATCATATTTCACTTGTCCTCGAACTGGAAAGTGAAGAGGACATCCATACTTATTACAAACGATTAACTGAAAAAGGAAACGTCGTAATGGAGCTTCAAGATACGTTCTGGGGCGCGATCTATGCCAAGGTAAAGGATCCTTTCGGCATCACCTGGGACCTTAATTACACAAAAAAATAAACTAAAAAGGCTACTGCGTCACAAGCTTCCGCAGTAGCCCTCTTAAAAATCCCCGTACCTCTTATCACACACCGATGCTGAAATCTGCCCCTTTCATAATATGATAATACTTATCGATTTTCTGGATGTGACCTTCGGATATGAGTTGTTTCGTCAGGCTGGTAACGGTTTCCCTTGTAGATCCGATGAAGCTTGCGATATCCTGGTGGGTAAGAGGAACATTGATTTTCATATAATTTCCTTTCATTTCTCCAAAACGAGGCATCAGGAAGGTCATGAGATGAAGGATTCTTTCTTTGACGGGGGCAAACATAATACGTTCAAGGAATATACTCCTCTGTTTCATATGCTGATTGAGGGCAGAATATAATTCAGTCAAGGTCGGTTGATGTGTGACCCCAATGCGCTCCACCTGTTTATTAGAGATCACCCGGACTACCGCTGTATCGATCGCTTCTGCATATACACCGTCATCGTCTAAACTAAAGCGTGGTATATTACTGAAGAATTCACCTTCCCCAAGAACAATCAGTATGGTTTTTCGGCCATCCTCACTATTCTTATAAAGTTTTATTTTTCCCGATTGGATCATATAAAGATTCTTGCTCAAAGAAAAAGGCTGATAGATCACCTCTTTTTTTGAGTAGTTTACGAGCCTCCCTGACAAATCTTCCATAAAGGGAGTCGACCTCAATGTTGCTGAACTCATGACGCCTCCTCCTCATCACTTTCAAATTCTGATACAAACTCACCGTAACCCTGCTCTTCCAATTCATCTTTCGGGATGAATTGGAGTGCTGCTGAATTCATACAGTATCTCAATCCTGTAGGCTCGGGTCCATCTTCGAATACATGACCCAAATGGGAGTCTGCGTGTCTACTTCTGACCTCCGTACGAACCATGAACAACTTGCGGTCCTCTACTTCAACAATATTGTCTTCCACGAGTGGTTTGGTGAAACTTGGCCATCCTGTTCCACTCTTGTATTTATCCTTCGAGCTGAAAAGAGGTTCACCTGAGACTATGTCAACATAGATCCCCTCATCCTTGTTATCCCAATATTCATTCTTGAAGGCTTCTTCAGTTGCCTCTTCCTGAGTGACTTTGTATTGGAGTTCCGTCAGCTTTTCTTTTAATTCATCATCCGTATAGGAAGGATAAAGGGAGTTGGTTTCGAGTTTGATATGCCTATCTTTCCCCCAGGCCTCATCCAGAAAATCATCCCTTCCTGAATTGCTTCTGTAGAATTTATAGCTTAATTTATTTTTCTTATAATAATCCTGATGGTACTCTTCTGCTTTGTAGAACGTTTTAGCCGGTTTGATTTCTGTTACAACCTCTTCTTTAAAAGGTCCTGAGTCTGCCAATTCCTTCTTAGACTCCTGAGCGGCTTTCATTTGTTCTTCGCTATGATAGAAAATCCCGCTCACGTATTGAGGTCCCCGGTCGACAAATTGTCCTCCGGCATCCGTCGGATCAATCTGTCTCCAGAAGATCGTTAATAATTGTTCATACGATATCACATCGGGATCATATTCGATTTGAACCGCTTCTACATGTCCCGTTTGTTTAGAAGATACTTCGTCATAGGTCGGATTTTTTTCTTCTCCTCCTGTGTATCCTGAAATGACTGAGTAAACGCCGTCCAGTTTTTCAAAGGGCGGTTCCATACACCAGAAGCATCCCCCTGCAAAGGTGGCGAGTGCATGGTTTTCATCGACCTTGTTCGTTACCGCTTCACTGCCCAATGATTTCTGAGTTAGGCTTGCATACAGTTTCGGTCCGAAGAAAGCCCCAAGACCCACTACTAAAAGTAATCCGAGGCCAAGCGTTATTTTTTTCATCATCTCTCCTCCTTGCTACTTTCTATAGGTATTCGAAACCAAAAGGTGCTGCCAGAATATCCATCGCTTTCCACACCAATTTCACCACCGTGAAGGTCGATGATTTCCTTACAGATAGATAATCCGAGGCCTGATCCCCCTCCCTCTTTGTTACGGGATTTCTCTACCCGGTAGAATCGCTCAAAGATAGAACCCTGTTCTTCAATGGGAACTCCCTTCCCCTCGTCTGTCACTGAGAATTCCATTTGTTCCTCTCGTGTTACTGCCCTTATCTCCAGTGAGGTGTGGGGGGATGAAAAAGAAAGTGCGTTTTGGATCAGGTTGGTCATCACCCTCTTGATATGAACAGGCATTAACGGGATCATAGGGAGATTCTCATCGTATTCCACTTTCACCTCTATCCCTTTCTCCTGTATTTTTTGTTCGAACTGCTGAATGGTATCAATCAACAACTGATCAATTGGAGCAGGAGATGGATTCCAAGCAAGCTTTCTGTTTTCAAGCTGAGAAAACTCCAGCACTTCTTCAATCAAAAGACTTAACTTTTCCGTTTCCGTTAAAATCGTTTCAAAATATCGTTTCCGTGTCTCCGGATCTTCAATGATGTCATCATTCAATGCCGCTACAAAGGAGTGGATGGATGACAACGGTGTCCTGAGATCATGAGATACATTGGCAATGAGTTCACTTTTAAATTTTTCCGATTCCTTTAATTCACCAAACATGCCTTCGATCCTTGAGGACATATGATTAAAGTTAGCCGCGAGCTCTTTGATTTCCTGTGGTCCCGCTTCTGTCACCTTCACATCAAAGTCGCCGTCAGCCATCCTCCCCGCCTCCCTGCTCATCTGTTTCACGGATTTTAATAAGGGGGATGTAATCATCAGATTCACGGCAAAAGATAGAAGTCCTGCTCCCAATGTAATAAGTGAAAGAAGAATGATTATATCGGTTGAAATGAACATTTGGACATACGATATGGTAAGGAAAGCAAGAATCACTCCCAGGGAAATCGTGTTGGCCAAAATTAGGAGAGTTCTAATCTTCATCATGATGCTCCCCTTCAAATTTATAACCGATTCCCCATACGGTTTTGATCCACCGGGGCTCGGAAGGATCCTTCTCGATTTTTTCCCTCAGCCTGCGGATATGGACGTTGATTGTATTGGCATCTCCCATATATTCATATCCCCATAATGTTTCTATCAGCTGTGATTTCGAGAAAACCTGTGAAGGATGTTGAGCCAGCAGAGATAATAGCTCAAACTCCTTCACGGTCATCTCGACTTCGAATCCGTGTGAAACCACTGTCCGTTTATTCCGGTCAATCTGAAGGTCCATCCACTTAAGAACATCCTGTTGCTCTTCCGCAGCTGCTGAATAAGTTCTTCGTAATACGTTTTTGACCCGAAGTAACAGCTCACGGGGACTGAATGGTTTCGTGACATAATCGTCTGCACCTATCGTAAGACCATAAATCCGGTCCTTCTCTTGACCTAGTGCTGTCAGCATGATGATCGGTGTGTCATGATCTTCCCTTATTTTTTCTGCTACCTGCCAACCATCCATTTCAGGCATCATGATGTCAAGGATCACAATATCCGGATTGAATGAATGATACCCTTTGATTGCTTCTATTCCGTTGGAGGCCGTACTTACATCAAATCCCTCCCGTATAAGATAGCGTGAACAAACATCCACGATATTTTCTTCATCGTCTACCAACAGCACTTTTTTTGCCACGTTGAACGCCCCTTTACATGCCAGTAAGTAATTCAGCAATACCAAAATCTACATTGAATTGTTTACACCAAATCACGATCTTCATCCCCGCTGTCGCTTTATCATTAGGGATCTCATAATTTTGATTACCGATGTTTCCTTTTAACTTGCCAAGAGAAATTCCTTCTGCGGTTTCTTGATCCGCCCCTACTAAGTAAACGTAAAGATCCGGCCCATTGGTCACTTCAAAATTTTCCAATCGAACATGTTGTTCAGAAACCATCACGCTCCCTTTGGCCACGTGATCAGAATCCGCCCCTTTAAACGTTCCCATGAGTTCATTTACTTTCATTGTATCGTTTGTCATGGCGTCTGGCGAAGATGAGTCGGTTTCTTTCATCATCCCGTCTTCATTCTCTTTCATATTAGTAGCTAAAGGTGATTCGTTTACAACCTTGTCGAAGAAAAGCGGTGAAACGAGCCACCACCCCACTCCCAAAACCCCTGCTGCAACGATTCCAATAACCCATCTTTTCAATACGATCATCCTCTCTTTCCCAATTAACTGTAGTATAAAAAACAAACCTTATGGAATCTTAACGGAATCCTTAATTAATTCTTAAATGTACATCGGACTTCGTTTTGGACAGGTTCACGCGAATCTGAGATAGTAAAAGATATTGAACGAAAAGGAGACTATCCATGCTTATTACTCTAGTATTGATCTTTGCAATCATTTTGACCGGTTTCCTCGTTGTACGGTATTATCCCGCATTTGGTAGAAAGCCATCCGTGGAGAGAGTGCGCTTATCTCCTCAATATTCAAAAGGCTCATTTCAAAATTCAGTCCCCACATCTATGGATTCCAGCTTTTCTTCGACCGTATCGATGGTTCGCGATCTGGCAAAGAGAAACGCTAATCGCAAACCCGCTGATGATATTCCAAGAGTAGCCTTTCCTTCCATAGACCATCCTCCGGGTGTTACGAATGTAACGTGGTTCGGGCACTCTGCCTCTATGATTGAAATCGATGGGAGGAGGTTATTACTTGATCCCATGTTTGGAAGATCCCCCTCTCCATTCCAGTGGATAGGTGGAAAAAGGTACAGTAAGGAGCTGCCATTTCAAATCGATGAGCTTCCTTCGATTGATGCGGTGATTTTCTCCCATGACCATTACGATCATCTCGATTACGGCACGATTCGAAAGCTTAAGAAAAAAGTGAACCAATTCTTTGTACCGCTTGGGGTGGGAAGTCATTTGGAGCGGTGGGGAGTGGAGACTGATCATATCGTAGAGCTTGATTGGTGGGACGAGATGGAGTGGAATGGCCTTACACTGGCCTGCACTCCTGCCAGGCATTTCTCCGGGCGAAGCTTGCATGATCGTAACGCTTCTTTATGGTGTTCTTGGTGTATCATCGGCTCCTCTTCTAAAATCTTTTTTAGCGGGGATAGCGGATTCGGTCCTCACTTCAAGGAAATCGGGGAACAGTATGGACCATTTGATTTGACCCTCATGGAATGCGGTCAATACGATCCTAGATGGGCACCGATTCATATGCTTCCCGAAGAGACGGTAGAGGCTCACCTCGATGTAAAAGGAAAAACACTCTTGCCCATTCATTGGGGGGCATTCACACTATCCTTTCATGAATGGACAGATCCCATAAACCGGGTGACCAGGAGAGGAGAGGAACTGAATGTTCCCATTGCCACCCCGAAGATCGGGGAGACTTTCCTTGTGAAGGGAGATAGCTTACCGTCTTCGAAATGGTGGGAATGAACACATAATCGCCCTGTTGTATACAATATCTAAGAACTACAAAGTAGGCGATTATACTATGAGCAATGAGCAAAAAGCCACGTTCGGAGCCTGGGTCGCGGCCATCGGGACTGTTATTGCAGCGATTGGCAGCACCCCGATCAAGAGTATCCCAAAAGATACATTAAGGTCGTTCAATCTCATAGGAAATGAATTACAGGCAACCGGGAATGCCCTTGAAGCAGATGCCATTGAGGACTTCTCGCTGACGAAAGCCGGAAATGAAATTCAAGCCGTAGGAAACGTAACCGTCATTGCCGGAATTGTGATTGATTTTAATGATATCATCAAGCAAGAGCTTAATATCAAAGGGAACCTCCTTCAGGCATTAGGGGGATCTGCCGCTCTTTACGATTCCTTTAATGAAGAACATTCTCTTGATGTCCTTTATTCGATATATGGGAATCTTCTCCAGATCATCGGTAACTCCCTTCAAGCCATCTCCGGCATCCTCGAATTAAATAATAGAGACAGCGGGAATATTAACGTCGTTGGAAGCTGGATTCAAGCGATTGGAGCCATTATATCAGCACTCGTTCAAACTAAAGATTCCTCTACTTGAAGTTGCTTTACATATTCTCTTCAGAATGTAGAGCAACTAGCATCATTTGCTCTACATCAATGATTATTTAAGAAGGATTTTCCCGATAAAAGCAGATCCTTCTTGAGCCTCCAAACTGGGTACATTTTCATAAAATCTCTCTATATGGGTTAACGCCCATACCATTTCGGTGTGGAAAGAATACTCATAACCTAGATAGAGAGGAGGTTTTATGCTTTGAATGGTTTTCAGACAGTAAGCAGCGAGCACTTTATGAATTATGGTGATTTTCGTCGCCCGATCGGACGGAGACCCGGATTTGGATATGGCGGATTCGGAAGACGCCCGTTTGGATTCGGCTTCAGCCCATTTGTAGGCGGACTTGCGGGAGGATTATTGGGAGCGGCATTATTGAGCCCTGGTTATGGATATGGGTACGGTTATGGATATCCGCCACCTTATTATGGTTATCCTCCATACCCCTATTATTATTAATATCATACAACTTAAAGAGGAACCCGCTTGCCACTGCAGGAAATCGGGTTCCTTTTCCTATTTTCAGAGCTGATGATGAGTGAGGCGCTTATATGCATTTGGCAGGACATGACTAAAGAACAGCCTCAGCCACTAACTCATATGACCTTAATTTATCTTCGAATTTCGCTACATTAGTTATGATCATAAATTCATCGGTTTGATACACTTCACTTAGCATCTCGAGCTCTTCCTTCACTTTTTGGGGAGTCCCTATGATGGTTCTTCTCCTGTTTTCTTTTACTTTTTCTTTCTCAAAATCTGATAGTACCCTTGCCTTCGCTTCTTCCTTTGCAGGAATTTCGGTGTCCCTTCCCTTCTCTACAGCCAATAGCCACAAATCCTGGGTAAGCGCTATTTCTTCTGCTTCCGCCTGGGTAGGAGCACAAACAACAAAGATACACACATTACTCTTAGGTTGAGATAAGGAGTGAGAAGGCTGAAAGTGAGAATGATAATAATCCAGCGCCCTTTTCCCATTTACCGGATTGATGAAGTGACCAAACGTAAAAGCCGTACCCTTTTCAGCTGCCACCCGGGCACCACGATGAGTGATCCCAAGTATCCATGGGAGTGGAGGAGCCGTTACGTCGGGATACGCCTTTACTGATTGATCCGGAGAGAGATGCAAATACTCCTGTAATGCTGCCACTTGTCCTGGAAACTCATTCATACTTTTTTTCAACCCATCCGTGAGAGCCAGTCTTGTCTCATATGAACCCCCGGGCGAACGCCCAATTCCAAGATCAATCCGATTAGGAAAAAGAGTTTCTAACACCTTGAAGTCCTCTGCAATCTTATAAGGGCTGTATTGGGGAAGCAGGACACCCCCAGACCCGACCCTGATTGAATCCGTCATGGACGCAATATGTGAAATCAACACCTGGGGAGCAGAGCCTGCGAGACCATTCGTATTATGATGCTCCGCCACCCAAAACCGTGTATACCCCAGTTCCTCCGTTCTCCTGGCAAGACGAACCGTATTCCTCAACGCAGTCTCTGCATCCTCCCCCCTCGATATCACAGACTGATCCAACACACTCAACTTCATTCCCAACACTCCCCTTTCCATATGTATTTCCCTTAGTATGTGCCCACCATTATCCCACTACCATCCCCTGAAATAAAAATAAACTGCTTAGAGGGACGGACCTCGATTTTTGGAGAGTAAATACAAGAACGCCTCCTAGAAAGGGCTGTTCAAAACGCGAGGCATCAATGTTTATTTTGGAATGGGAAGAGGGACGGACCTCGATTTTCGAGGTCCGTCCCTCTCTTTACAAGCTTAAGTAGATGCAGTTACCGGATGGGTCACGGGTGAGGAGTCTTCCTTCTTGTTCCTGGATGAATGCTCCGATGGATTGAAGGTTGTTAATGGCAATGCTTCGCTTTTCTTCACTGGGGAAGTGCAGGGTGAACCAGTTGAGTCCTGCACTGTTTTCCGGAGGAGTCGGTGCGCCGACCCCGTTCCAGGTATTCAGTCCAATGTGATGATGGTACCCTCCGGTCGAAATGAAGAGTGCCTGATTCCCAAAACGGCTGACAACGTCGAAGCCAAGGCCTTTCCCGTAGAATTCTTCCGCTGACTTCAAATCTGAAACGTGAAGATGGATATGGCCCATCACCGTATCGGCAGGAAGCCCATCCCACGCTTCCCCCTCCGCCTCGGCTACTATTCCCCGGGCATCGATGGGATCTACCGCCATCTCTACCTGGCCGCTATTCCATGTCCAATCCTCCGATGGACGGTCCCTGTATATTTCGATTCCATTTCCATCGGGATCTGACAAGTAAAGAGCCTCACTGACAAGATGATCGGACGAGCCCAGCTGTATATTCAGCTTGATCAAGTGAGCCAACAGCTTCCCAAGGTCTGCTCTAGTAGGCAACAACAAGGCGAAATGATATAAGCCTGTCGTCCGCTGCTCTTTGGGCATGATATGCTCAGGCTGGTCCAAAGTTAACAGTGGATGACTTCCGTCTGCTGACAACGTTGCACTCTTCTCAGTTTGGTTCAGAACATTGAAGCCGAGCACTTTCTGGTAAAAGGATAGAGATCGGTGTAGATCCTGTACTTTCAGACTTACTTCTCCGACAAATACATGGGGATATTTATGAAAGTTCATCTTTATTTCCTCCGTTTATATTGATGTTTATTTATAGGTTACTTTATGTAACTTATTTTAAATAAATAACTAAAAACCGTCAAGTAATCAACTTACTATAAAAAGATGAATATGGTATACTACTAACTAGATTTTTCACTGATGAATGGAGGCATTTTTATGAATCAATCCGACATATGCCCACGATTTGAAAAAGCCATCGGTATTTTAAGTCAGCGATGGACAGCCCTTATCATCTACCAACTGCTTTCCGGTCCACAGCGAAACTGCACCATTAAGGACGCCATCGGAATCAGTGGCAGACTCCTTTCAGAACGTCTAAAGGACCTTGAGCAGGAAGAAATCGTCAGACGGGACGTCTACCCTGACACACCCGTACGCATAGAATATTCGTTAACAGAGAAAGGCTATTCTTTAGAGCCTTTGATGAAAAATATAGAGAAGTGGTCTCAGGAGTGGATTGAGAAGGGATAAGAACTCGTCAGGTTTGGCGGGTTTTTTGTTTTGGGATATTTTTGTTGAAAGATAGGATTTAACGAGTGTCTTTTCTCGTTCCGGTGGTGGGGAGGTTCAAATACAGTCCCACAAAAAAACCATTCCCTTCCCATCCCACCCATAGTATATTTAGAGTAACGAAATAAATCGAAATCGACTGCGAGGGACGGACCTACTATGTGGAAAAATAAAAATGTGTGGATCTTATTGATCGGAGAATTTATCGCCGGGCTTGGATTATGGCTGGGGATCATCGGAAATCTGGAGTTTATGCAGGAAAAGGTGCCATCTGACTTCCTGAAGTCGGTCATCCTGGCTTCGGGGCTTCTCGCGGGTCTTGCTGTCGGACCTTTAGCCGGCAAAATAACGGATCAAGCGAATAAAAAAACCTTCATGCTCGTATCGGGTTTCACACGGGCGCTGAGTGTTGTTTTCATGTTGATTGCCATATACACAGGATCGGTACTATGGATGGTCGTCTTCTTGGTGAGCATCCAAATTTCTGCCGCTTTTTATTTTCCTGCTCTTCAGGCTGCCATTCCCATGGTAGTAAAAGAAAAAGAGCTACTGCAAATGAACGGGGTGCATATGAATGTGGCCACTCTTTCGAGGATTCTGGGTACGGCATTGGCGGGGATCCTGCTGGTCATCATATCACTCTCGATGCTGTATGTTCTTTCCCTGGTGGCTTATCTCGCGCTGTTCATCATGACCTGGTTCCTGACAATCGATGAAAAACAACAGGAAACTCCTCAGGGCACAAAACCAAAAGCGGCAGGATTCAAGGAAGTATTTCCGGTCATCAAAAGTCTTCCCATCGTATTCATGACACTTGTCATGACACTCATCCCGCTACTCTTTATCGGTGGCTTCAACTTGATGGTCATCAATATCAGTGAGCTTCAGGACAGTTCCGCCATTAAAGGGTGGATTTATACAGCGGAAGGAATTGCATTTATGACTGGGGCATTTGCGGTAAAGAAAATCGGCGAAACGGTCTCGCCCTATAAAATCCTGTTCACTTTCAGCTTTGTGATCGGGATAGCGCAAATGCTCCTCTACTTTGCCACAAGCCCCGTGATGTCTGTGCTTGCGTTCACAGTCTTTGGCTTTTCTGTCGGATGCTTCTTCCCGACAGCTGCCACCATTTTTCAAACCAGGATCCCGAAAGAATTCCACGGCCGGTTCTTTTCGTTCAGAAATATGCTCGACAGGCTGATTTTTCAGGTTGTCCTGCTATTAACCGGGCTCCTGCTGGATCTTGTCGGACTGAAGATCATGACGGTCCTATTCGGCTGCCTTTCCCTAGTGATGACTGGGCTTTTCTATTCAAAATATAGGCAACTTCGGACGACCACCCTCTCAGAACAAGCTGGTCAGGCTCACATTTAATTGTGAGCTTTTTTGTATAATAATGAGAATTGTTATCAATACTACATAAAAAGAAGACAACCACGCCTATGGTTGCCCTCTCTTATGTTACATACCTGGTTCGAATGTTTTGCAATCCGTTTCTTCGCTGTTATGTGCCTTGTTCCCTTTATGACTGACAACGAAAATCTGATCGGCAGAACATTTCTTCCCTTCACTGTTGTACCTGCAGTTACTTACTTCACAAAGTACGTCTTGTGCCATGGTATACACCTCCCCTATACCTTTAGAGTGTACGTTTCGTTTCAGGTTCATACCTTCACTTTAACCTCTGATCACAAAAAGGGGACTCACCTCAGTAAGGTTAGCCCCCTTTACCTTATAACTCCAATGCCTCCCCTTGATTCACAGCCATTCTTCTTCGTTTCGTCACAATTTTATATACTGCCACAGTAAGCAAGATCACCCCGCAGCAAATGATATATAAGGTCGAAAACCCAAAATGCGCCGAAACTACCCCCAACACAAACGATCCAATTGCAATCCCCAAGTCATAAAAAATGAAGAAAGTGGCCGTTGCATGCCCTGTTCTTCCTTTAGGTGCAGCCTGTATGGACATGGTCTGAAAACTTGGAAGCAAAGCACCGTAACCGAGTCCGATCAGGGATCCTGCAACCAATAATGTAGAAACCGAATGCGCGGCGCTCAATAGAAGCAATCCAACGGCAAAAATCATAAGGGATGGATATATGACCGAGTTCGGCCCCGATCGATCGAATAAACGACCTGTATAGGGTCGCGACAGCAGCATGGCCGCTGCAAACACGACGAAAAATAAACTGACCGATTCAAATAGACCGACAGATTTGGCATACACGGATATAAATGACATGATTCCGGAGTAGGCAAATGAAGTTAAAAAGCCCACCAATGCAATCGGGACCGCCTTCACTTCCATTAAATCCTTGAGTGTCAACCGTTTTGATACCCCGGCTTTCGTTTCGTCCTCCGACACCTCGATCCCGAATGAGCAGAGAAAACCGATGACGATGATCCATGAAAGCCCCATGAACAAAGAGGTGTACGGGATCCATCTAATGAGGGCCAATGAAAGAAATGGTCCCACCACCACAGCCAGATTCATCGACATGGCAAAGTAGCCAAGTCCTTCCCCTTTCCTGTTCGCTGGAATCATATCCGCGGCAATCGCCACTAAGACCGTCGATCCGATACTGAACCAAATTCCATGGAAGAAGCGAAGCCCCATTAAAACATAAAAATCATTTACCCAGAAATAAATGAAAGTAGAAATACCGAACATCAACACACTGGTGATCAGCGTCTTTTTCTTGCCTAACAGTTCAATGATTTTTCCCGAAAACGGACGAACAAGTATGGCCGATAATAAGAATACCGTGGTGGCAAGCCCCGCCTGCCCTTCTGTTCCATGAAGTTCATCGATTACATACAGAGGTAGGATGGTTAACAGTGAGTAAAACACTAAAAACAGAAAAAAATTATTCAGTAACGCCATATAAAATGGCCTCGTCCAGATGGTTTGTGTCGTTGTATGTTCCACAATCATTCTCCTTCGTTCAACTAGTTGTTACACTAATTATATCTACAACATGTATATTTGTAAATATAGTTGTTGTGACAATTAATTTTATATCTGTCGAATTTCATGTATGATAAAGAAAAGACTAAAAGAAGGTGAAAAACCGTGAAGACGACCCGCGATGAAACCATTGGCTTGTATACAAGCCACACAGTAAAAAATATCATTCGATTCCTCACCGTGAATCTGAAAGATTTCGATGTGACGCCTGAGCAGTGGACCGTTTTGAAGAGGCTCGCCGAACAAGATGGAATCAGCCAAAAACAACTGGCCATGAAGTCAGAAAAAGATCAGCCTACCGTGACCAGAATATTGGATATATTGGAAAGAAAAGAGCTGATCTACAAACAGAAAAACACAGAAGATAGAAGGTCCTTCCTTATCTTTATCACGGAAAAAGGAATGACAGCCAAGAATGAGCTATCCCCTTTTATAGAGGAATTATATGAAGAGACAATTCTTAAAGGAATTTCAGAGGAGGAATTAGAAGTATATAAAAGCGTGCTTTCTCAAATCAACGCGAACATGACCAGAGAATAGGAGTGACGGTATGAAAAAAATCCCTGTTGCCCTCCAGATGTATACGCTTAGGAACGAGGCGGAAAAGGATTTCAGAGGTACCCTGCAAAAGGTGGCTGAATTGGGGTATGAGGGTGTCGAGCTTGCGGGCTATGGAGGTTTTTCTTCCAAAGAATTGAAGAAAGTACTCGATGATCTGGGACTTCAGGCGGTCTCCAGTCATATCCCACTGACTGATCTTAGAACCCGTTTGGATGATGTGATTACCGATCAGCTTGAGCTCGGCAGCCGCTACATCGTATGTCCATACTTGTCTCCTGAAGAACGAACAGAGGAAGATTATTTTCGTTTGATCGATGATCTGAACACCATTGGTGCCAAATGCTTTCAAGCTGGGCTTACCCTCTGCTATCATCATCATGATTTCGAATTAACGACCCTTTCCAATGGGAAAACGGCTCTTGAGACGATTCTTTCAGAAACGAACCCCCTTTGGGTAAAAGCCGAGTTTGATATTTACTGGCTGACATTTGCCGGGGAGCATCCGGTGGAGTGGCTGAAGCGTTACCAAGGTCGGGCTCCTCTTGTCCATTTAAAGGATATGACGACGGACGGAGAGCGTTTTTTTGCTGAATTGGGATCGGGTGGCGTTGACATCGCTTCTGTCCTGAACTATGGCATGCATAGTGATGTGGACTGGTGGATCGTCGAACAGGACCAGTCAAAGATCCCTCCCATCGACAGCGTCCGAAAAAGCCTTGAATACTTACGACACAACAGCATTTAATGGGAAAAGGAGAGCCGCATAAATCACGGCTCTCCTTTTTACCATTATTTTAATTTCGCTACAATCTTACCTTTTACATGTCGTTCGGATAAACGGCTCAGGGCTTCAGGTACTTCGTCAAGAGTGACCGGCTCTTTCAGCATGGCTTCCAGCTTCCCGTGCTCCAGAAGGGAAAGCATCTCATCCCCGATTACCGCAAAATCCTCCTGCGCTTTCATATCATTCGTTTGATGGGCCGCTGCAAGAGCGATCTCATGGTACGAAACGACTTTCGTGAAAGGTTTGATCTTCGTGACATCAGGGGCACCTGCAATGTAAACCATATGACCCATGTATGCGAGTGCATCAAGGGAATCGGTCGCACTCTGTCTGCTTACCGCATCCACGACAGCGTCAACACCACGGCCATCCGTTATTTCCATCACTTTTGCATTCACGTCTTCTTCTCTGTAATCGATGACATGATCGGCCCCAAGAGATTTCACATATTCATGATTGTGACGGGACGCAGTGGATATGACTGTCTTTCCGGCAAGTTTCGCAAGCTGTACACCGAATCCGCCTACACCACCTGCACCTCCATGAATCAAAATCGTATCAATCTGGTCAAGGGGCAATTTACGGTGAATAGCCTGATAGGCCGTATAGCCCGCCGTCGGAAGAGCAGCCGCATCTTCAAAGGAAACGCTGTCCGGGATACGTGAAACCGTATGTGCCGTGATGATCGCGTATTCAGCATATCCGCCTTTTTTCGTGAAGTCACCATGATAAACGACACGGTCACCCTCCTTGAATTCTGTTACTCCTTCTCCAACTTCTGCGATCACACCTGCTACATCCAAACCGAGGATGTGGGGATAGGACCAAGCAGGCATCCCATTCGTCGCTGTCTTATAATCAACCGGATTCAGCCCAACTGCATGTACCTCCACGAGAAGTTCTCTTTTTTCCGGTGAAGGCGTTTCGATTTCCTCCACCTGCATGTCTTTCCATAAACCTTTATCCTTTAATAATAGAGCCTTCATTATATTCATCTCCTTAAGAGCGTTATGATTATTTTGCTTACATGGTATATAATATATACTATAAACTCGTTAAACAAGTAGGCACTATTTAGTATCTTGGTTACCGTTTGGAAACCTGGGAGATGCCTTTGTTCGTTGTATAAGAGGGGGTCAGCTGCTGAATATCTTCTCTTTTTCAGCAGCTGAATTTCATCGGGATTTTAACAGCTGAATCAATTTGATTATTCACCTGCTGAATAAAAAATGAACACCAAACAGAAACCAGGAGGTACTCATATGAAACAACTAAACCCGGAATATCAATGCTCCATCGACCTCGTGATTGACGTCATCGGAGGGAAATGGAAGGTCCTCATACTATGGAATTTAAACGAAGGGGTAAAGCGATTTAATGAGTTGAAGCGTTCCTTGCCGAACATCACACAGAAAATGCTTACCCAGCAGCTTCGGGAGCTTGAAGAGCATGGACTCGTCTCAAGGACGGTTTACCAGGAGGTCCCTCCGAAAGTCGAGTACTCGACGACTGAGATGGGAAAGAAGCTTCAGAGCACTTTATTTGAGATGTGTAAATGGGGAGATGAGTATGCGGAGCAAAAAGGAATCGTGATGAACCGCTGCTGGACAACCTATGATTTCATGGAGAATGATCGGTAGATACGAAAAGGACTTGTCGCTGTGACAAGTCCTTTTATCTTCATTTAGCGAGTATTTGTTCAAATGCCTTTTCCAACGTGTCATATCGAAAGACGAATCCTGATTTTTCCAATCTCTCCGGAACGACCCATCTGCTCTTCAAGACCAATTCGGTTTCCGTTTGAATCAGCAGGGAACCTGCTTCGAGCATCCACTTCGGAGTCGGAAGACCGACTTTCCTGTTCATATCGTTTCTTAATTGTGCCATGAATTCCCGATTGGTGACAGGATTTGGAGAAGAACAGTTGAACACCCCGGATAACTCCTTCGAATCCTTCAGAAAAAGGATGACGCGGAACAGGTCTTCTACATGAATCCAGCTGAATTTCTGACTCCCCGGCCCCTGCACTCCCCCAAGGCCAAATTTGACCAGATTTTTATAAGGCGTCATCACTCCGCCATCGGGCCCAAGGACAATGGCGATTCGTAAAGCGGCGAGCCTGGTTTTCGGAAGTGAAAACGAGAAGAATGCCTTCTCCCACTCTTTGGCCACTTCGACAGAAAACCCCGTGCCGATCTCGCCGCCTTCTTCCGTCATGGGCCGGTCTTCTGCATGACGATAGATGGTTGCCGTACTGGAATTGATCCATAAAGGCGGTGGATTCTGACATTGTAAGAGGGCGTTCCCCAAGAGATCCGTTGTTTCGGTCCTGGAGCGAAAAATTTCGGCTTTGTTTTTTTCGTTGTAGCGGCAATCGACTGATTTTCCTGCAAGATTAATGAGCATATCTGCATCACTTAATGACTGAACAATGTCATCGGGACGATCCCACGAAACATGTGGAGACTGTCTTGAAATGATGGTCACGTGATAGCCCTTCTCCTTGAATTTCTTCTGAAGATACCGGCCGATAAAACCGGTTCCCCCCGCAATGACGATTTTATTTTCCACAGTATCAACTCTTTTCACCTAATTAGTTTGTGAATTATTTCACATTAATTATACCAAATCCTGCCACAAACTCAAATAAAAATCTTCCTGATCCTACATGCACAAAAAATAGTGGAATATTCCTAGAAAAATATTTTTCAACGAATGGAATAGATAAAGGTAGAAATTCCCCTCAATTTTGTTTTATATCGACATTTTAGAACACTAAATATTTCAAATTTACTGAAAATTACCATTTTTTTCATTGTCAATCTTCCTATTTTTTACTAGACTACTAATTAGCCGCCGGGGCCAAAAGAAATAGCTATTTCCAAAATCTATGATCAAAAGGGGAAATTGTAATTATGTCGAAAAAGAAATTAGTTAGTTTAGCACTAGGTACTTCTCTTGTATTCAGCGCATCCTTTACAGGTGCGTCCGCATTCGCCCAGTCTTCAGATTCTATTACTTCGAAAATGGAAATTCATCAAAAGGTCATGAACATAGATAAAAAAGGGCCTAGCTTCTTATCTGGGAAACTATCAAAAGGTATTGTAAAGAACGATCAAGATGTGAAAAAGTTCATGAAAGAGAATAAAGAGCTTTTCGCCATCGATCCCCATTCTGAACTGACATTACTGGAAAAAACGACAGACGATCTAGGAATGTCTCATTATCGATTCACTCAATCAGTGGACGGTGTCCCTGTTGATGGAGCCATCTTCATTGTCCATACAAATAAAAAGAATGAAGTGACGGCTACAACGGGTCAACTATACAAAGAAGCTTCTAAAAAAGTAACCAAGACAAAATCAAAAATCAATCAAAAATCAGCTACGGACCTTGCTTGGAAGCATATCGGCCTTTCTAAAGCGGACACGGTGACAGGAACTCAGGAACAGTTTACCATTGATGCCAAGAAAGACAGTCATGTTGAAAGCACGACCGAGAAAAATGATCTTGTGATTCATGAAAAAGATGGACAGTTCACTCTTGCTTATAAGGTACAGCTTCAATTCATCGAGCCTTATGGAGCGAACTGGCAAATCTATGTGGATGCGAAAGATGGATCCATCGTCGAAGCTTTTAATGCTGTAACTGATGCAGCTACGACAGGAAGCGGCTACGGAGTTTTAGATGACTATAAAACTCTTAATACTTATTCTTCGAACGGTACTTATTACTTATATGATGTGACGAAACCAATGAACGGTGTCATTGAGACCTTTACGGCACAAAATGGATCAAGCCTACCAGGATACTATTCCACTGACAGCAATAACTCCTGGACTGCCTATTCTCAAGCGGCTGATGTAGATGCCCATGCTTATGCCGGTAAAGTCTATGATTACTATAAAAACACACATAACCGCAACAGTTTCGACAATAACGGAGCGACCATCCGCTCTACTGTCCATTACGGATCCAACTACAATAACGCGTTCTGGAATGGATCTCAAATGGTTTATGGTGACGGGGACGGATCTACTTTCACTTCCCTATCAGGCGCATTGGATGTCGTTGCCCATGAGCTGACTCATGCCGTGACGGAGCGTACTGCCGGATTACAATATCAATATCAATCAGGTGCACTGAACGAATCATTCTCTGATGTATTCGGCTATTTCTTAGATCCAAGTGATTATTTAATGGGTGAAGATGTTTACACACCAGGTATTTCAGGAGATGCGTTGCGCAGTCTTTCAAACCCTGCCAAGTACGGACAACCTGAACATATGAATAACTATGTGAACACATCTTCTGATAACGGAGGCGTTCATACAAACTCCGGTATCCCTAATAAAGCAGCTTACAACACGATTTCAAGCATCGGTAAAGCGAAAGCAGAAAAGATCTACTACCGTGCGCTGACTGTTTATTTAACACCAACAAGTAATTTCAGTTACGCACGAGCAGCACTTCTTCAATCAGCTGCAGACCTTTACGGAAGCGGAAGCTCTACTTACAATTCCGTGAAAGCTGCATGGGATGCTGTAGGAGTCTATTAATTCCAACGATGATGTGATAAGAAGCCGTCCTTTTGGGCGGCTTTTTCTATTATGGATTTTTAATAGTTAAAAATAGTTAACCTTCCCCCTGTATAACCGATATAATAAATATAGGTATATTGTCACACTTCAACTTTCATTTAAGGGAGGAGTGGTCATGTTAGAACCGTTATTCATTAATGTATGTGTCTTTATTTCTTTTTTATATTTTGCCGGGATTGTGATGCGAAATCCACAGAGATCCCCCCTCCCTTCCCTACTGTTGATGGGTGTATTCTTCGGGATCCTCGGGCTCGTTCTCATGAATTTTACAATTCCACTGAAACATAACAGCATGATGGATTTAAGGCATCTGGCAATCATCACAGTGGCCGTATACATCGGATGGGTTCCGGCACTGATATCAGCATTCATCATTACAGCGGGCAGGCTCCTGATGTTCGGGGTAAGTCCCGAGGCAGTGGTTGCAGGAACAGCGATGTTCTCCATCGGTATTTTATCAGGCTTCATGACCCGCCTTCGGTTCGGAAATCTGTATAAGCTCCAAATGATGAACATCGTAAGCTTGCTCATCGTATTCTTTGCTTTAATTAAAAATATAGGGATTACAGAAACTCTGAAAGTTTTTTCCTATCATTTCTTCACTTCACTTGCGGTCGGCTTTATTGCATACTTTATCGCTGAGCAGATCAAACGATCAAATGAGCAGTATCATCTACTGGAGCAGAGCGCCACGAAAGATTTTCTCACGAGCCTGAACAATGTAAGACAGTTTGATGTTAGTTATAATGAGGCCTTGAAACACGCACATGAAAGAAATGAAAAACTATCCTTACTCCTTATTGATATCGACCACTTCAAGAACGTAAACGATACATTCGGTCATCATGCCGGTGATATGGTTCTGAAGGAACTTGGTAAAGTGTTAAAGCATCACTCCAGGACCTTTGATATTGTTTCAAGGAACGGAGGGGAGGAGTTTAGCATCCTCCTTCTGGATTGTCCCCATAGTCATGGGATGGTCATAGCGGAAAGGATCAGGGCAGCCGTTGAAAGACATTCCTTTTTCATTACGGAGGAACAATCGATCCGCATCACGATATCAATCGGGGTGTCCACTTTCCCGGATACCCTTTCCCAGGACGGAGAGGAAATCTTCGAGCAGGCAGATAAGGCCCTTTATCTTGCGAAACGGACAGGACGAAATAAAGTATGTGATTTCCAGATGGTTCAAGCCATACACTGATAAAGCACAACAAGTTTCAACATCTTTTCCCAGGAAATGATGTAGGGAATTGAATGAAAAAGGAGAAGGGTGTCGACTCCCTTCTCCTTTTTCATTCATCCAACCTTCTATTATAAACTGGTGACCTTCTGACGTTGTTTATTGAGCGCACTCATGACGGACCACTTGTCACTTCCCGTGATTGAAAGCATGACTGACAATGCCAATAGCACTAAAGGAAACTCATATCCTCCGATGAGACCCATTTTAAATTTAACCAGTACAATCGCTCCCAACATGGTCACCGCCAATGCAGCAGCTGATGGAATCACATAGAAACCGATGATTAACATTAATCCACCGACAGCCTCTATGATTGCCGTTGTATAGGCCATGATCGCTGGTAAGCCGATTTGATCGAACATCTCGATGGTTTGCTCCATACCCATTATTTTTTGCATTCCATGTGCGACCATGATGATCCCTAGGACCACCCTTCCAATCAGAAGGGACCATTCTACTCTCTTGTTCATCTTAACCACTCCTCTTTAATCAAGCTAACGCTAAAGTATCCAAAATGGATCACTTCATTGCTTTCATAAAGGGAACTTACTCGCTCCGTTCAAATGGCAAGGTCATACAGCGGATTCCACCACCGCCTTTTTCAAGTTCGTTTACTTCCACCTCAATCAGTTTCTTAGCTTTTAATTTCGGATGATCTTTCAATATTTTCTTATTGGCTTTCGTACTCACCAACAGCGTTTCAGGATCCAGATTTAAAAAATTGATGTCAGCCACCGTATGCTTCACATCACCGGTCCAGAGAACATCAAATCCATGCCGCTTGATATAGTCTTCCATCATCACATACCGTCCACTTTTTTCATTGACGACCTGGACAGGAAAAAGACGCATATAACTTTTGGCAATCAGTAGGTCTGCCCCGGCTACATTACAATTCATATCCAAATGCATCGTTTCACCGGTACGGGGTAAGTCGATGATCCCGATTTCAGTAAATCCAGCTTGAAAGATTTTCCCCTTCATCACCTCTACACTTTCAATGCTGGACCGGAGCCCGGTATTGATGAAAACCGTATCGCGATTCAAAACGAATACATCCCCATTCTCCAGCGCCTTCAACCGGTTATTGTCCTGTATGGAAAAGGTACTCTCATCAAACCACCTCTGAAACAACTCATGACTGTGAACGTATTCCGGAGCTCTCATGGTAATTCCTGCATCACCCGGGATCACGGTGTTCCCATATACACATGCCAGATCTCGTACAAAAACACGATTGATAAGATGGTCATTTAACTGCCTGTCCTCATCCTTAAGATGATTGGCGTAATCGATGACCGTAACACCCGCATCCTCCATTGCACGAATCATCAGTTTATGATTTTCTTTCGCTTTTTCCTGGTTAACCGGTTTCTCCCATCCAACGTAATCCGCCGTGCGTTGATCGGGAACATCCAGTGAAGAAGGCGAGCATACCAACACCGTTTTCAATTCCCCATGTTCATTCCAACAATTCGCATTGATCTTTACCATCAGCAGAACCCCCTCTATTATCAGTCTTTTCTTACTTTCTCCGTTCCCATTAAAATCATTCCGGTCCCATTCACATAATTCATCCGGTGGAATGTCACACTATGGGGGATAAAGGTCAGGTGAAGAGATGTGAGTAAATGTACGAATGAAACGAACCTTTCGTGGAGGCAGCTATCCTTCATCGGGGTAGGCTGTATCATCGGAACGGGATATTTCCTTGGCTCAGCCATCCCGATTCAACGGGCAGGGTCTTCTGTCCTTCTTGCCTATTTAATCGCTGGTATTGGTACATGGATGGTCTTCCAGGCACTTGCCAAACTGACGGCAGAACACCCTGAAAAAGGTTCATTCCGTACCTATGCCAAGAAAGCATACGGATCATGGGCCGGGTTCAGTAACGGCTGGGTGTACTGGTCAGCGGAGATGCTCATTATGGGGAGCCAATTAACCGGCCTAGCACTGTTTGCCCAGTTTTGGTTTCCAGGAGTGCCCCTTTGGATTTTAAGTGCCGGATTTGCGGGTCTTGGTCTGGTGATCATTCTATTGGGAGTGAAGAGAGTCGAGCAGATGGAGAATCTCTTTGGAGTGATGAAGGCGGCTGCGATCGTCATGTTCATCCTCGTAGCGGGTGCCGCCATGTTTGGGTGGCTCGGAAACGAAGCATCTGGCCCTGAGCTTCAGAATCCCATTTCCACCCTACTTCCCATCGAGGGAAAGGGGTTATGGCTTGCCCTACTATTTGCCTTTTATGGATTCGGTGGAATTGAAGTGATGGGTCTGATGGCCAAAGAACTGAAGGATCCAAAGGATGCCCCGAAGTCGGGGAACATCATGCTGATGACGTTAACCTTCCTTTATGTTCTTTCTTTCTATCTTGTTTTGAAGATGGTTCCGGCTGAAGCGATTGATCCGAATGAAAGTCCATTTCTGACAGCCCTGAAACAATATGACCTTCCATGGGTCCCACATGTCTTCAACTCCATTCTGATCATTGCCGGTTTCTCGACGATGGTCGCGTCATTGTACGCTGTGACTACGATGCTTGTCGCCCTCTCTGAGGAAGGGGACGCGCCACGGATTTTCTCGAGGAAAGGGAACTGGAGCATACCACTTCCTGCTTTCGGACTAACAACTTTAGTCGTTGCCATCTCGATTGTGATTGCCATGCTCCTCCCCGAAAGACTATTCGAATACATCACAACAGCTGCAGGACTGATGCTTCTTTATACGTGGATCTTTATCCTTGCCTCCTCCCTCAAACTTTTGAGCAAAACGGCTTGGAATCTGATTCAGACGCTGATCGCCCTTTTCCTTATATTATTCGCCATCAGTGGTACCCTCTTCGATGATGTGAGCCGGATAGGGTTCTTTGTGAGTCTCGGATTCATCCTGCTCATTGCCTGTGCGGCATTTCTCAAAAGAAAAAAGAGTTAAAGGGAGCCTTTAACTCTTGATCTTTTTATGCATATGTGAAAACGGGCATTTACTTATGGAAGTATCCTCATCACGCAGATAATATTGCTTCCATTCATAGTTGTCTTCCTGCCCATACCATTTCAGACTTGGGTGAGGCTCGATATCGTCATATTCCACCAGCCGCTTTCGGATGACTTTCTTTAATTTTTGTCCAAATGCCGTTGAGGAGTTAATTTCATCAAAAACCCATCTGGGCTGGAATGCCAATAGAAAATAAGGAAAATGACGGCTTTTCCTGACATTGTGAGCAGGGGTTGCACAGAAGGCGAAATAAGGTTCTCCATCAAAGCAAAACTCCCACGTATGATCATGGGGATCCTTACCGATGTGATCCGGCCAAGGCTTTTCGTCCATTTGGTGGACACGGTTCAACAGATTCCAAAAAACCTGCTCATATGTTTCAACCGACAGATTTCCCCCTGTCATATCTGAATGACAGAACACTACCAGAGAAGCGTAATTTCCTGTCTCCCTGGAAATCTCACCGTATTGTTTTAAGTAAGATGCCAGTGTTTCCGAAGCTTCCCCACTTCTTGGATCCCCCGTAAAACCGAAACGAAGTGTATTAGATTGAAACCCTTGTTTCCCGGGTACGCAAGGATAAGGATGCTCTTCATCCAACATCATGGCTGAGAAGTGACGGTAAGCGGATTGCTGCCACGGGGTAAGCTCCTCCATATGTTGATCGATCCAGCTCTTTGAACATAACATATAGCCGATCCCTCCTAAGGATTACTCATGTATCCTATTAGGAAGGAACCGTCTGGGTGTCTGTCTAGCCGAATAATAACCTGCAGGCTTCCACGCCGAAATAAATGCCGAAGCCCATCAAAACAATCCCGGAAACAATGGAAATGAAGCGCAGGATCCCCGGACTTACAAGCTTCCTCGCCCCCGTTGCGACACCGGCCATCGTCACATCCCAAATGGTGATACCTAGAAAAATGCCCATACTGTACACTAGGACCTGCCACGATTCGTAAGAGCTTGACGTCTTAGCAAGGATGGAACCATAGATCCCGAGCCAAAACAAAATGCTCATCGGGTTGGATATCGCCATAAAAAATCCTGTACGAAAGGCCTTTCCTTTTGTCTCACTTTTATTTTTTCCAGCAAAAGCCTCAAGGTCTCCGGACTTTAGAAGGCTTTCAATCCCCGTGTATGTCAGAATAAAAAATCCAAATATCCATAAAAAAAGTTTGATGATCGGGATATCGATGAATTGAGCAATCCCAAAATAAATCAGGAGCATAAAGATTCCGTCCGCCACCATCCCCCCAACCCCGACTAGCCAGGCATGGAGGAAACCGAATCGGATCCCCTTGTCCAACTGAGCTGCATTGATCGGACCCATCGGTGCTGAAAGGGATAAACCCAACACAATATAACTAATAAAGATACTCATGTTCGACCACCTTCAAATCGACTTCTTCCCATTGTATTCGGACAAGTCCGGAAGTATTAAATCTATTTCGGAATAAATATAGTCATTCCGGTTATTCTAATCAACGATACTATTTACCATAGGAGGAGAACATCTGTGCAAAATCAACAGCAGCCAATGAACCAACCCGGACCGGGGATGCCACCGAACATGATGAACGCCCAAAGTAAAGATCATGGGGGACATGAGTTGTTCGATGCCCATGAAATCATCGCAGGAATCATCAGCATGCTCGATCAGTATCAAATGTATGATCAGCATATTCAGGACCCTGAGTTAAAAGATATCGTAAAACGGCAGACCGCATTTGTAACGACTATGTATAATTCAATCGTAGGAAGCTTTTCAACGGGGCATGATCCACAAGTGCCGACTCAGCAATACAAAATGAACCAATCCCACACTGCCACTTACGGCATCAAACCTGGTGCTCCTAAAAAGCCCAATCAGTCCGTGAATGACCTTTCAGACAAGGGCTTGTCTGCGTATATGCTCGGACAGACCAAATCATTAGCCACTCTCCTTGCCATGACGGCTCTCGAAATGACAAATCCTGTATTGCGACGGGTTGTAGCGGACAGTGTGCCGAATTTCATTGAAATGAGCTATGAAATTTTCCTTTATCAGAACAAGCATGGATACTATCAGGTCCCTCAACTGAATGACCAGGATATGACCCTCATGCTGCAAAGCTATACGGAAGTTCCACAACAGAACCTTCCTCAATAATACTCACTAACGCCTGCCCCAGAATGCAGGCGTTTTTTATTTTGGCTGTTTTCGTAAACATTGTTGCTTTTAAATGTAGCGAGTGCCGGTTGATTTCCGCTACAGGTGCTCGCTTTCCGCGGGGCTGGCGGTGAGCCTCCTCGGCTACGCCTGCGGGGTCTCACCTGTCCAGCGTTTCCCGCAGGAGTCGAGCACCTTCCGCTCCAATCAACGATCCAGAAGAAGTGTTTTACAAACACAAAGGAAATGTGGGGATTGCTTATGTCACTGCTATTTGATTCGTTTTAGTGAACGATTTTATTTAATAGTACTTTGATCTCCCTTAGCCGATGTTCACGATTTATTTTGCTCTGTCAACACTTACTACGTTAGAGGGTGAAGGGAACTGCGTAGACTCCTACGGAAAACGGGCGTGTCGAGACCCCGGAAGCGGTTTTTGCTGAGGAGGCTCGGCCGAACGTCCGTGGAAAGCGGAGCAGTTCCCTTCACCCTCCATCACCACAACCTAAATGACAGAGCATCGTAAATCTTAGTTTGGATCCGAATAGCAACAATCTTTGCGAAAACATCCTTTATTTTCCGCTTCTCACTAATTTCCTTACTTGCACATAGTATGAAGTGAAAGTGAAACAGGAGGTGACCCCTGTTGATTCATACGATGAAAACAGGAGAAACACTGGGACAAATATCAAGGGACTACAGGACTCCGCTTGCTGCCATCCTTACTGCCAATCCGGGCATCAATCCGGATCAAATTTATCCAGGACAAACGATCACCATTCCCGGTATCCCCGATACTACCGGCAATCCTTATAGAATAGAAGTCTCTGTTAACAGTCGCAGCCTCCGTCTATTCAAAGATGGGGTTGAGATAAAGCAGTATCCCATCGCTGTGGGAAGAGTCCTGTTCGAAACGCCCATCGGGGATTTCATCATCATCAATAAAGCCCCGAATCCAGGGGGGCCATTTGGGACGATGTGGATGAGTTTATCGAAGGAAAGCTATGGAATCCATGGTACAAACAACCCTTCTTCCATCGGGAATGCAGTCTCCAAAGGATGTATAAGGATGTATAACAAAGACGTGGAAGAGCTCTCGAAGATCGTTCCTGTCGGGACGCCTGTGTCCATCAATCCATAAAGGAAAAAAGTGTATAGACAGGACTATACACTTTTCCTTTTATAATATCGCCCTTTTGGATTCAATATAATCCAGACCAAAGTGCATGTGGAGTATCCTTGCTGCTTTTTCAACGTCACCGCGATCGACAAGGGCACTTAGACCAACCGATGATTCCCAGACCGATACTTTCCCGATATGATAATCATGAAAAACATTGGTGACCTTTTCTTTTACTTCCCCGGAAGATTGGATACTTCCAATCACGCATACTTTCGATAGATCTTCCACTATTTCAAAATGAGAATATGCCCCGCTATAGCCGCTGACGATTTTCTTCACTGCATGGACATCCTCATCTTTTATGATCAGTGCCAGGTCTTCTCTATGCTTGATCCTCTCTGTTTCGATATGGTGAGAATCAAGATCATACAGAATCAAGGATTCCCCTCCATCACACCCATGGATGGTAAGGACTGAAATACCTTTCTGGAGCGCCACACCGACTATGCTTCCATTCTTTTGAGCTTTAGCACTGATAACGGAACCCCGCCCCTCCTTTAAACTTGAACGGACGATTAAAGGGACAAGATGTTCCTTTGCGTGCTTAATCGCTCTCGGGTGCAGGACATTGGCTCCCATCGTGGCAAAACGGAGCATGTCATTATACGATAAACCGTCGATTTTAGCAGCCCTTGGGACCACTCTCGGATCTGAGGTATACACCCCGTCCACATCCGTGTAAATGTCACATCGATCCGCTTTTAGTGCGGAAGCAAGGGCGGCTGCGGTTGTATCTGAACCACCCCTTCCAAGCGTAGTGAGCTCACCATCCTCTGTAACTCCTTGGAATCCGGCGACCACGACAATCCGTCCGGCTGATAATTCCTCTTTGATTCTCCCTGTTTCTATGGAAGTGATCTTGGCATTGCCGAACACCGCGTCTGTCCGGATCCCAGCCTGCCTGCCGGTCAGGGATACTGCCTCCACCCCTTTATGCTGGAGGGCCATTGTCAGAAGGGAAATCGTGACCTGCTCCCCTGTTGAAAGGAGCATATCCATTTCCCTTTTCCGGGGAACATCAGACAATTCACCCGCAAGCTTTACAAGGGCGTCCGTCGTTTTATCCATGGCCGATACAACCACCACCACGTCATGCCCTTTCTCCTTTTCCTTCAACGCATAACCTGCTACCCGTTTAATTCGATCCGCAGAACCTACAGAGGTTCCACCAAATTTCTGAACGACGATACTCAAGTGATCCCCCTACTTTCTATCAGATCTGTTGCTTTTTCATAAAACCGTCAGGAAACCGCAATCCCTTCTTTCACTGCATTTTCAAGCGGGATTTCGTCCAGGATGGACACTGCCTGGATCTGTTCCTGTGATGTAAGAACTGATTCTATGTCCTCTTTCCTGCCTTCTACAAAGACATACAGGAAAACACCAAGCTGAATGCGGTCTTTTAGTGTGAACAATGGAATCCACCTTTGATAGTCTTCATTTGCAGGTACACGTAAGACCCATTGGCCTGTGCGATCTTCCAGAACCTCTTCAATGTGTACTGTACTTTCAGGAGAAGCCGTGTATTTTCCTTGAATCAGTGAAAGAAAATCCTCCACCATGGCACTTCCTGTTGGACATTTACCGGCGCCTGGGCCAAGTAGTGTGATTCTTCCTACCAGACTCCCTTTTAATGAAATCGCATTTTCCACATCCTCCACCCCGTAGAAAGGATGGGTGTCATGGACGAGGACTGGCTCGACTTCACCTTTGATCCGGTTGAATCCGTCACGTTCCAATGAACCTACGTGTTTAAACCGCAATCGGAAGGACTCGGCTGCCTGGAGCCATTCTGCCGTCAAGTGTGTAATCCCCTTGCGTTTGATATCCTTCCAATCTGGCTGTCTGCCAAAAGCGGTCTGACTCAAAATCAGCAATTTATAAAAGGCATCATATCCTTCGATGTCGCTCGTCGGATCCGCCTCTGCGTACCCCTTTTCTTGTGACTGCTTTAGAGCGGTTTCAAAAGAAAGACCCTTTTTTCTCATTTGGGACAAAATGAAGTTGGAAGTCCCATTCAATATACCTTGAATGCTTTTGATTTCATTTACCTTCAGGAGCTGGCGGATTGTGCCGATGACCGGGATCCCTCCGGCTGTTGTCGCTTCGAAACCAACAGATACACTGTGGCGTGTTGCTTTCTCCATAAGGTCGGGGCCGAATTTAGCAAACATGGCTTTATTGGCCGTGACGATGTGAATTCCCTTCTCCACCGCTTTCGATAAATACGTGTATCCCGGTTCTTCTCCTACAATCGCTTCAAAAATCACATGAAGATCCGGTATGTCGAGAATATCCTTGAATTCTGTTGTGACCTTAATGGACGGATCTATTTCCCTTTGTTTTACCGGGTCCTTGATTAGAATCGCCCTCACTTTCACCTCTTTACCTAGTGCTTCCTTCAACCTCTCCTGGTGAGTATCAATGGCTTCACATACCCCTTGACCGACAGTTCCAAAGCCCAGTATCGCCACATTTATCGCTGACATCTTTCAGCCTCCTTTTTGTCGTTTGTATCATATCGCTTCTTTCTGAAGATCCACCGGGCATGGTGGAAAGAATGAGGGTATAAAGAAAAGCCCTCTTCTTGTAAGAAGAGGGCTTAGTGTGTATGCTCCTCCCCTTATCTTCCAGATTCACATGGAATCTGTAGGAATTGGCACCTTTACAGACTGATCCTGCAGGTTGCCGGGCTTCATCGGGCCTATCCCTCCGCCGCTCTTGATAAGAGATATAACGTTACGTTTCGACTTGATATTTGAGTATGAATTGGATTATATAGGTGATTCATTCCTCCGTCAATACCATTTTCGGTATTTTTAAAAAATTCTTTCTAATTTGTCAGACAACCTAATTTCACATGGGTTTACTGTGATTTCCTTTGAAACATGCACCCTCTATGAATCTATTTTTGAAATTCAGGTTTTAACCTATACTGGCAGGGAAAACTAACCCATATCCAATTACTAGAAAGGAACCGTTTCAATCATGATTAAAAAAATGCTTCCTCTTTCCATCCGGAAATATTTGCTCATGTCAAAACGACAGCGCATGCATGAAATCCGGCTGACCATATGGTATATGCCTTTTTTATACATATGTCTTGCCGTACTGCTGGTAGCCATCACCCTTTACTTGGATCTCTCATTGGAAATCTCACAGTATACGTTTGATCTATTAAGCATGGATGCCTCCGTCACCAGAATCCTTGTGAGCACCCTCATTGGTGGCGTTCTGACGCTCAGTGCCTTCACGCTTAATTCCCTCTTAGTCGTGTTGACGACGTTCAGTGGACAATTTTCGCCAAGGATGCTCTTGGATTTCATTTCGGACAGGCAGACGCAGCACGCCCTCGGTATATTTAATGGCAGTTTTGTTTATGTCCTCCTTCTCTTTTTGTTTATAGGCAGTTCAAAGAAGGAGATGTTCGTTGCTGCACCCATGATGACGATCGCCCTTGCCTTTTTATCAGCCATCACTTTCATCTTTTTCATTAACCATGCGTCTACATGGATGCAGGTCCATAATATCACGTACAATATGAAACAGGTTTCTGAAGTGATGATCCATCAGACACTGAAGAAAGATTTAGAAGCACATCGCACCACTGAAGATGGGGACATCATGGAGGAAGAGAAAAAGAACATTCTTCATGTGAAGGCTAATCACTCCGGCTATATTCAATTAGTTGATTTCCAGGGAATGATTCAACTCGCACAGAAAGAGAATCTTGTCCTACAGCTTCATTATAAAGTGGGCGATTATGTACTTGCCGGGAATGAAGTTCTGAGCTTATGGGGGCCGGAAACAGAAAATATCTTCACTGATTCATACCTGCAATTCATTGAAATGGGCCATAAAGAGACAGAAATCCAAGACCTGCAGATGGGAATCCATAAACTTGCAGAGGTGGCGATTAAATCCCTGGGGAATGACGATCCCAAAACGGCTTCGAACACAATCGACCAGATGGCCGATCTGATGCTGACAGTGGAGGATCAATTAACCTTCACACCCTATTTGATCGACCAGGAAGACAGAATACGCGTCATCCTTCAATCTGAACCATTTGATTATTATCTGTATCGGGGATTCGGCTATATTCGTCACTATGCCAAAGACAATCATTTAATCATCACGGAAATCGTACGTGCACTGGCTCTTTTAGCAGAATCCATTCAACCTTCGAAGCACAAAGATCTTTGGGCATTCGCCTGCAATACCATCGATCATATCGAAAGAGAGGTCATTTACGAATTAGATAAAACCTTTCTTCTTCAAGAGGTTCATAAGCTTGCACGCCTCACCGGCCACTTCAGGGAATATAAAGAAATCGAAGATAAATTCTATCCGAACGCTAATAAAAACACGTAAAAAGCTTCATTTCTCTCAGAGAGAAATGAAGCTTTTTTACGAGAGTCATATCCACGTTTCGACAATGCTGCCATCTTCACCTTGAGCTTTCGGTACAACGGAGAATCGTTCCGGGATTTCACTTCTGACCGCTTCTAAAGTTGGTCTCATCAAAATGTTATGGGTCGGCTGATTCACATCGAATAGTCTTGCTACAAACATGCCTTGATAATCTTTCGGACTTTGATAGATACAGATGATCGGCATTTTATAATCACTTAAGACCACCTCATCGAATGACGAGATTAATCGATCCGGGTTTTCCATCCTATCTCTCCTTTACAGGGTATTGTGCTTAGCTGTTAACGCATTCTTTTTCATTAACCATTTTCCCATTGTAGAGCTTTTGAATATAGTAATTACACTCGGAGTATTGCCCTTCTTCCTTCAACAATGGGATGATGACATTCTCCATATATTGATAATATGCTTCTTCTCCTTCATGAACCCTGATACCAAGCATCATAAATAGACACTCTTTGCAGGAATCTTTATTGGCGGTTGCATAACGGAGTCCTTCCTCTATCAAAGTTTCCAATTTTTCAAGTGCCGGTCCCTCTACATCCATGGAACTCTCAATATAACCAAAAAGAATTCTGACATAGTCTTCTGTGGGTGCCTCATGTTTCAATAGTCCATATGCGACCTGATAGGCATCCCGTGCCTTTCTATCCTGCATCAAGTCCCGATACACCCCACCTAAATTCAGATAAAGAATGGCTTTTCTTCCGTGATCATGCAGGTTATCACAATGCTGAATCAACTCATCATATTTCTCTACTATTGCTTCGAGACCTTCCTCTCCATTTTTGCTTTCCGCAATCAACTGAATCGTAGCAGCATCAATACATCTTGTGAAATTAAATGTTTCTTTGAAATAATTCAAGGCCCGCTGACTATATCGCAAGGACCTGTCATACTGCCCTAACTCATGATATCCAACGGATAGATGAAAGTATGATTCAGGATTGGAGTAGATATCCCGGTCTATTCTTTCCAAAAACATAACAGCAGATTGGGGATTCCCTTTCTCAAGCTCGTACATCCCCTTTATATGATAGTACAGCTGAAAGTCATAATCGGACATATGAAAGGATAGACGCTTATTAGAGAACTGACTTAAATAGAATCCAGCATCCTTTAGCTTACCTTTCATCATAAAGTATCTTGCTTTCAATATCTTATATGTACCGTTCAAGGTTTCGATCTGGATTAATGGATTTTGTTCAATGGTCTCCTTCAATAACTCGACCTTCCCATTTACCTGCTTGATCATGACATCATGCCACAATTCTAAATCTAATTGTAATTTTTTATATGTTTTTAGCTCTTTCTCAATATTAATATTTAACCGATGATTGAACAGATCGATTTTATCTTTCGTAATCTGTAAGTGCCCACTTTCAATTTTACTAATATGGCCTGGAGTACAAATCCCTTCCCCCACTTGCTTCTGGGTCATGCCTTTATAGATCCGATAGTATTTAATAAATGCCCCAATATTCATTATTTACCCCCCGTGGTGAATTAGTAGAAAATCTTCCGTCTCGAAAACAGGCCTATCGCTTTATCTTTTTTTATAGCGGTATACGTTCTACTAATATTATACTAATAAATAATCGGGATGAAATTGGGGTTTTCTACTGGCATAAGAATCAGCGGA
The DNA here is from genome assembly GCF_033963925.1 of Rossellomorea sp. YZS02. NCBI lineage: Bacteria > Bacillati > Bacillota > Bacilli > Caryophanales > Bacillaceae > Rossellomorea > Rossellomorea sp. YZS02. Next base: position 95,663 of record NZ_JAXBLY010000011.1, read on the forward strand.
TCGTGACTTTACTCCTACTTTCATTCTTGCATTTTCGTCCCACTTAAAGTAATTTCCCCCTTTCATTCTTTCATATCGAATCTTTTGTCCACATAACGACCCTATAAAGAACAAATACCCAGGTCTTTTCGCCTGTTCTTTTTTCCCAACTTGAGATTAACATGGTTGTTATGTTGAAAAAGTGTTTTGATTCCTATCTCCTTTTATTAATAAAAAAACGACGCCTGTATGGCTTTCCTTTTTACAATTGATTTGAAGGCTGGATTGGTGGGTCGAGCTGAATTTCCTTGTTACGATAAATCCTGGAAATAATAGAAGATCCCATTAAGCGCTTAATTTCTTTCGCCGGCAATTCCATTGACACCCCATTAAAAGCTGTCTTATAACGATGTGTGATTCGATACTCCACTTCGTTCCCTTCTAAAAAGGCTTGCAGCTCTTTTTCAAACTCCTGATGACTATGTTCAACTTTTTCTTTGGCTGATTCCAGAGTCAGCTCCACTCCTTGCGCTTCTGCTTCCAAAACAGCTATCTTTGCAGGTTTGGTCTTGAATTCTATAATGATGGATACATTCTCCCCGCTTGACAGGTCAAGTTCCGGATCCACTTTGATCGACGAATTCATTGTCTCTTTCACCGCCTCTTCATCTCCTTGTTTACCATTGTCCCCATTATTCAGACAGCCCCCCAGGGATAACAATGACAGTGCTAACAGGGCTTTACAGTACCACTTCTTCATCGTCATTCAATCTCCTTTTTCAAATAGTAAAAAAGACAACCTATAAGGAATTTTTCCTGAGGATTGTCTTTTCAATAGTATGGATAGGGTGTCACCCTTGCTCTGCTTAGGATTAAATGTCAATTCCTCGTACCTACTTACAGAAAATATGTTTCCCAATTTGCTTGATTTGTGGACGACTCCAAATCCAGCTGCTAGTTGCCGTATCAGGATTGAAATAATAGATTGCCCCATCACTTGGGTCCCATCCATTGACTGCGTCGAGCACCGCTTTTTTTGCTGTTTCATTCGGAGTCAGGTTGATTTGTCCATCAGCCACAGCAGTAAATGCCCCGGGCTCATAGATCACTCCAGCGACGGTGTTTGGGAATGAGGCACTCCTTACACGGTTAAGGATTACCGCCGCGACTGCTACTTGACCGGTGTATGATTCACCTCGTGACTCACCGTATACGGCATTGGCCATTAATTGTATATCGTTTTGAGAGAAGCCATTCGGAACATTGGAACTACCTCCCCCTGTTGAATCTCCCTTATCATAAACAGTGGCTTTGACTAATTTTTCTTTTGTTTTGGGGCCGACGACTCCATCCACGGGCAAGCCGAACTCATCCTGGAATATTCGTACGGCCCAATATGTATTGTATCCAAATACACCATCCACTTTGCTTGTATAGAATCCGATGTACTTTAACCTCGATTGTAACTCGATGACATCTTCCCCTGTTGCACCCCTTTGGATAACTTGAGATGAAAAGGCATTTACTTCTACTTGTTGTCCACTACCAACAAAAAACAAGGCCGATATGAAAAGAATGGTTATGAAAAATTTGAGTTTTGACATAAGAACCTCCAAAGAAAGATAGATGGGTTATATTGTCTTCTTTAGAGAACTAAATTATGTACGTAACACATGTTCCGCTCTAATGCAAAGAAAGGCAGCCCAATTGGACTGCCCTTTCTTCCGATTAGGAATTAATTCCTAATTCTTTTTTGATCGTGTCGATTGTTTCACCATTCGCTTCTGCTTGAGGATCTGGAGTGTCTATTACAAAATCATTTTCAGACAAGTAGTATTTCTCAAGGAGTGTAAAGTCTTTCTCATCTGTCGTGCCGTCGAAGTTAATATCCGTATTCCGATCATTCGTTCCCCAATGCTCTTGAAGTAATAATGCATCGTGAATATCAATCACATTGTCTTTATTGATATCCCCAGGCTTGGAAACGGCCATATAATACGTGACATATTCACCAATATCCACACCATTTTCCTTGCGACCCGCTTCAAGTGGTGTATACGTTGTGTAATGTCCTGGTACATCTGTCACGACTGTGTACTTCTGTACAGATGCCGGTAGTTCGAAATTAATCACACCGTTTTTCGGTATGGTGACAGGATAAGTATTACCATCCTCATCCTCTAAGTGTATCGTCGCACCTATTTGTGTGTAATCCCGACCGTAGTCAAAACGACCTGCATCTGTCAGGAGCCCTTCGGCGCCGATAAATCCTGCATTGACCTTTGATACTTTCGGATAAATTGGGTGAGCTCCCAGTTTCGTCGGTATCCGTGGTCCGTTATTGATTTTCATCGTACTTACACTGCTGAACAATGGAGAATAGGTATTGAAGAACTCCTGCTCATTCGTGTCAGCGACAATTTTGAATAATGCCACGTCACCTGATACACCTTCACCAGGAATCTTGATCTCAATATCATTCCTGACACTTGTTGTACCGGTTTTTGTCACATTTAATTCGGTTCCCTCCGGTAATCCGTCAGCCAATTGGAATTCAACGGAATCCAAGAACTTACTTGAGTTATAGGTATACATTGAAAAGTCATGGGCGTTTTCCAAATTTCTAGCGTAGAATGTATACGTTACCTTGTCACCCATCTGGTAAGAATCTTTATCCGCTTTTGCAAAAACAAATTGGAATCCTTTTGGCACATAATAGACCATTTTTGGAATGGCTGTGTTCCCTGCATAATCTGCACCTAAGTATTGGATTTCTTTGATATAAGATGTTTTTACATTGATTTCTTGTGAGAATGTTCCGTCTTCCTCTACCTGTAGTCTATAGCTTGGACCGTTTGGACCGTACCATATATTATTACTGGCCTGAGTGAGTGGGATATCGGTCTTTGCCGTTTCCTCTATTTCAGCATCCAATAAAGTTCCTGATAGGGTGACTGTTTCTTGTCCTTCTTCCAGCTCTACTATTGGAAAATCACCGGTTGGCAATGCGTTTGTCTGATCATAAACCACGGTTGGCGCCCCATTATCCAAGCTGATGGTGGATGTTTTGGCGAACTGCTTTCCATCTTTCGTCGTTCCGATCATCTTCACGTCATAAATACCGTCTTCCACTCTTACTTTCGTATAGCTCAACGGCTTTTTATCATTTCCCGTTAATGGATAATAATAGCCATAGAACCCCTCTTCAATATAATAATCGACATCAATGGCTGCTCCGGCCGAATTCACACCCGTGATCCATCCCAGGTCTTCCTTCGTATCGTGATCAACCAATACCCAATCCAATCTTTCCATCGGGGAGTTCAATCTGAAATCAAGATCCGTTTCTTTTCTGCTATAAGGATTGTTCACACGATTCGTCGAAATACTCTTCGTATACACATCAAAGTAACCAATTCCTTCTTCCACGACTTTCGCTCCAAACGGGATACGATAATGGTCTTCCGGATCCTTTTCGTTTTGAATGACGATATAGCCTTCATAGGTTCCCTTTTGGGCCGTTTTCGGGATGGTGAGAACTGCGTTGAATTGTTCCAAATCACCTTTCTTTACTTTCATGGAGCTTGGCACATTGAGCTTCACACCGTTTTTCTCTGCATCCAGGGAACCAGAAGCTGCTGCACCCACATTAAATTCTACTGAAATCTCATATTTGTTATTTTTATGGCTATGGTTTGTAATGGATAGATTCGTCGATCTTGTCAGTTGTTCTTCTCCCATTGGGATAAAACCGTAGCTTAAGCCACCGGTTTGTTCCGGAATGATGATCTCTTCCTGATTTTCAATAAATGGCGTTTCATCCAGAACCGAAATCATGGTTTCCGAGTGGATGGCCTGCATCGGATCGACTCTTCCTGCTCCTACTTCAAATACGCTATATTGTTTCTTCAAAGGATCTGCCGTGTTCATTAACACCGATTTAATGTCACTTGGCGTATAGTCAGGATGGGCTTGAAGTAATAGAGCAGCAATCCCGGCAACTTGAGGTGACGCCATCGATGTACCTGATAATCGTTGGTAGGCATGTGAATAATCCGATGAGTCCTCTTTATTCTGCATATAAGATGGAACGGTTGAGAGGATATTGACCCCGGGTGCCGTTACTTCCGGCTTGATATCATATAAGGTTCCTGAAGGACCTTTTGAGCTGAAGGAAGCCAGCTCATCACCGCTGATTTCAGATTCTCCTGCCTCTCCTAGGGTAATGGTAGGAGTTCCTGCCTTAAATAGTTCTTTCGCAGATAATCCATCTTGATTGGTTAAAGAGAACGTTGGGATATTGTCATCGCTCTCACCCAAATAATGAGGAATATGTCCTTCATCTGGATTGATATTATAAATGATGACTGCTTTTGCACCATGTTGTTTGGCGACTTCCATCTTTTCGATGAGTGCATAAGTACCGCGTGCCACGAATGCCACTTTCCCTGTAACATCTTTCCCGTTGTAATCAGCTTGTCCACCTTCACCTACATCGACCATTTCATAGCTTTTCCCTTGCAGACTACTAAACTCATTTGTCCAGTTGTTGGTCATTAACTGTAGTTGCCCATCAAGTTCCTTGCCCTCTACAGAAAAAGCACCCTCATACATTGTAACATTGGATGGGGCCGAGCTCGCTCCTACGGTCAAAGCAAGTGCAGCAGCTCCTGGAGATCCCAGCGTATAATTTCCTTGATCACCTGAATTTCCCGCAGCAACGACGGCTGTTATACCACTTAATACGGCATTATCAACGGCAATGCTCGTTGCATACAATGGGTTATTCGTTGCTGCTCCAAGGGAAAGGTTGATGACATCCATTCCATCTGCCACAGCACGGTCAATCCCGGCAAGAATGTTACTGGTTGATCCAGATCCGTATTTGCCTAATACACGGTATACATTCAATTCGGCATCTGGAGCGACACCAATGACTTTGTAATCGGAATCATTCGCCGCTTGACCTACGATGGTTCCCGAAACATGTGTACCATGTTCGGTATAATAATAGCTTCCTTGATTCGTTTCTGGATAACCAGAAGCTTTCCAATCCTCATACGTCGTTTCCATTGGATCGTCATCATTATCTACAAAGTCGTATCCGCCTTTATAGGAAGCTTTTAAATCAGGGTGGTTATAATCGATTCCTGTATCGATCACCCCAACTTTAATCCCTTTACCTGTGAATCCTTCCTTATGTAGCTGGTCAATCTTCATGAAAGGGATACTGTCTACTTTTGTCGTTGATCCTTCTTCTTCATCCGTCGCTTTAGGTGGAGGAGAAAGTTGGACTTCTTCCTCACTGTAAACAGCCTTCACTACTTCAGAATCTAATAGGCTCTCAACTTCATTGGCCGGTAGAGTCATCGCTACGCCATTAAACGCATCTTTATATGTATGCTTGATTTCGTAGTTGTCTTTCCCGGATTTCGTCTTTTTCACCTTATCATTCAAGTCTTTCTTGAATTTTACGTGGGACTCTTCTACCTGTTTCTTTGCCTTCTCTAGAGAAACATCCTTCCCCTTTAGAGATTGTTGGATTTGCTCAGTCTTTGCAGGAAGCTGTTCGAATTCGACAATGACGGTCACTGCTTCTTCACTTTTCAGATCAATGTCTCTCGATAATTGCAGACCTCTCATTGACCGATTGGCTTCTAGTTTGTCTAACGCCTCTCGTTGTTCTGTTGACAAGCCCGCTAAGACTTTCATTGCATCAGACTGTGTTTCTGCATGTATGGCAGGACCATGGCTAAGAGGTGCAACTCCACCGATCAGAAGACCTACACTTAATGCAATCTTTGGATATTTACTGGCATTCATGACTTCAACCCCCTTTTTCTTTCTAATTAAATTATATTGTCGAAAGATTCATACGTCATTGGGGGGAATTCTATCAAATGAGGCGGAAGAAATATGGTGATTTTTGTGTAAAAGAAGGGATAAAAGTCAGAAAAATCAACCATTCTAGACTTCATCCGACATTCCTACGCTAAAATCAGTCTATTCGAACCATTTCTTTTGAATCACTAAAATTGGGGGATAATATGTTTTTTCATAGAGAAAGCCAAGAAAATCCTATTTAAAGGAAGTTCTTGGCTTCGCAAGTTAATGTTTCACTGTGATTTTCTTTTTCTCGGACTTCAATGATAACCCCGTTTCATCCGTACCGGTTACCGTAACATAGTAGTCACCGTTAGGATATTCAGCACCAGCATACCATTTCAACCCATAAATCGAATGTTCATTTTCAATATCGGCATATTCAATCACTTCGCCTGCTGCATTAGAAATCTCTAAATGCCAATCTAACCGTTTATAGCCAAAGATCAAGATGGAGGCCGGTTTCGTTTCATTCACATTGGATCGTGAAACACTCCAATAATTGATAAATGGATCTGCATTCAGCAATTCCTCATTTCCAGTATAACCAACCCCAACATTCTGGAGAGCATCTATGGCTGATATCATGACAATCTCAGGTTTTTCTTCGGTAATGTACTCATTTACACCGCTGTTTACGCTTTTACGAATTCCTCCATTTACCCAGATGAAATTTCCGATATGTTTCGTTCCCTCTTCTGTGACATCCCACGTAATTTTATACTTCCCATCCTCAAGTTCAGTGATGTTAATATTTTTAACAACAGGAGCAATAGAATCCAGTTTAAACGGAATCTTCGTTTGTTGTGGCTCCGCTCCATCATAATTTAATGTACTTTCGTATACATACGTATAGTTGCCGTCAGGAAGTTGGTTCCCATCGTCATCTGTGCCACTCCAGAACATCCCATCGAACTTATAGGAGTAATTTCCATAGCTCATTATGTTCTTTCTGAATGGATATGGACTGCCGTCTTCTGTGAAATCACCAAACTTCGTGATGTGGGTAACCGTTTTTCCATTTTCATCTTCCACTTTCAACGACATTTCTTTCAAATTACGAAACGCCGTGAAGGAAGGATACATACCTGAAGCAATAGCGTTCTTGGAGTATCCAATCTGATTAGGGTCAAATGTTCCCGTGGAAGTATCATATCCCATAGGCAACTCCTTAACATCATTCCAAAGGACGGTATATCCTAAATATGGATCTCCATTAACCGGACTCTCATCAATATTATCTAGAGATTCCCAATCACCATAAAAGCCCATAAACGGCATCGTTAAAGTAGTTAAATCTTTTACTGAACTGCCTTTTGGTACGAATCGTACAAACCCCTCAACAAAACGACCTTCGCTTAACTCTTCTGGAAGTGTGACAGAGATGTTCACTTCGCCGTCACGGCGTGGTTTGTATTGGAATTTCTTTTCACCCATCTGCTTTCCGTTAATCTTTACAACTGCCCCATCGATAGGAACCGAATGTAAGGTAAGATAGTCTCGTTCTACTCCATCATAAGTCTTCTTCTCTGTTTCATCCATTAACACGTCTACGACGATTTCATATTGGTCATTGGCTTTCTCAAGCTTTTTTGAGAGAGGCTCGACATCCAATGTGAAATCGAACGTTCTATCTACTTCTTTTAACGCTACGGATGCAGCCTTTTCTAAAGGAGCACCTACATTCTCTAAAAGGTAGGGAGATTTAACCGCTTGTTCAATCTTCATCAAACCTGACCCTTGACGCCTTTGTGAGTATAAAGAGTTCTCATCATCTGGATTTCTTAACACCTCAGACGTATTCATTAAAACATTCTTTGCTTTTAAGACGGTTTCTTCATTTTTTGGTAAACCCAACTCTTCATAATACTTCTCGAGGAGTAAAGCTGCACCGGCTGCAACATGTGGAGTGGCCATGGACGTTCCACTCATCACCTCATATTCGTTGTTCAATACTGTTGAGCTGATTTTCCCGCCAGGTGCTGTGATTTCCGGTTTAAAGCTTAGATCGGTTGGCGCACCATAAGAAGAGAAATAAGACATGGGTTCCGTCGTCGGATTTTGTACCCAGAGACCTTCGTTTGACAATTCCACTGAGATTTTTTCTCCGCTTTGTAATCGTTCTACCAGTTGATCTCCCTCAGTATGTCCAGTCGTAACGGCGGGAATCGTGTACTTAGAGAAATATAAAGTTGCATAGGACGGGTATTTATCTGGTGGAATGACAATAACCCCAACTCCCCCTTTTCTTGCTGCATCGTATTGTAGGGATGAATAGGTAGAGTAAGATTTTTCAAGTTTCGCAACGACAATCTTCCCTTCTAAATCCAAGTCATCCAGATGGCTTCCAAATCCTTCACCAGCGAAAATCAATTCGTATTCTTTACCAGCTTCAAGTTCGTCACTAAACTTCTTAGAACTGTACTGTGTTTGGTACCCAAACTGACTTCCATCATTTAAACGAAGGGATTCGACTCTCATCTGATCATTCTCTGATGAAGCAACCTGCAGTGCGGATGGAGTGACACCAGGGTCACCGACGAGGCCGATATCAGGATTCTTGGCCAATGGTAATTGAGATCTTTCCAGCAAGTTTTGTTTTGTACTATAAGAAGCATTACCTGCCGCTGCTACGACCAACACCCCACGCTCGGTTGCATACTGAATGGCACGTTGAATCGGGTCATTGGGATCTGCGCTTCCTGCGTCAGATCCAAGGCTTAAATTGATGACATCAGCCCCGAACTCCACCGCATGATAGATTCCAGCTGCAATATCATCGTCATACGCACCACTTCTTTTATCAGAGAATACCTTTTCAGCTAATAGCTGTACATCCGGTGCGACTCCCATCGCTTTTTTCTGTGATTCTTCGTATGCCCCGACAATTCCGGCTACATGGGTTCCGTGGGAATTACTTGAAGGGATGACATTGGTATCATGGTCTGCCCAGTCATAGCCTGTGGGTACTTTGTCTGTATACCAAACATCATTTACTTCCGATTCATCAAGCTTTTTTTGCATATTCGTTTCATTATACCTTGCTTTTTTCTTTCCTTTTTCAGAAAGCGTCATGGCCTCATGGCGATAATCGATTCCTGAGTCCACGATGGCCACGACCATTCCATCACCGCTATAATTATATTTCGTCCATACATTCATCGCTTCCACAAGTTCATTGCTTTTTACATCCATGTGTTCATACGTTTTGGCGATACGAATATCCTTTACGCCTTCCATCTCTTTGATCTTCTCGGCGTCTTTCATCGTCGTTTCCATACTGAATCCATAGAAGCCTGTTGAATACGTATGTATGACTTTAGAAGAAGCATCCCGCTTTTTCATAAACGTATTTTTGACTTGCTCAACCTGCTTATCAGGGGCAGTTCTCAATTTCTCATTTACGTCGACTTCAACGATTAAACGGACATTTTCATCCGGATTGAATGCTTTTAGGTCCTGTCCGTATAAAGGATCATCGGTCGCTTTCTTTTCCAAAGACAAACTTGGGAGGTTTGTCTTTTGTGCAGCAGGTATCTGCCCCTCTTTCGTCTGATAGAATGTTGCACCCGCCGGCGTAATCATACTGCTGCTTAGGAGAACGGTCATCAATCCAATGGATAGCGTACTTTTCTTCGAAACCATCATGTATTCACCCTTTTAAATAGAATAGTATCTTTCTTTTTACGTATCTCGTAGAAGAAACAGTACTCCCGTAAATATCATATCTATCCCCTTACATTGCCTTCCTCCTTCAATCATTTTGAATACGGAGTACCATTACCTAACCATTTCTATTAAGTGATCAGGTATCCTGTTGGGGGAGTCCAAGTATGATGAGAAGGAAAAAATGGGTCGTTTCACCCTGTAGTTTCCAATATTTTTTGCATTTCTTTTGAAATAGCCAAATATGCTAGTGTAAAAGAAGTAATATTCTGTACATTTATTGGGGGAAATGAAGTGAATAGTAGAATATAAACATCGGAGGATCGCAAAAGAATTCATTTTATGAAATTAGACTCACCTTCCTGATTTCCTCATTTTAAAAATTAACTATTCATTGGGAATAAAAAAAGGGAAAGAAATGTCATGAACATTTCTTTCCCTTTTGTGGGTTCATGCCTACTGTTATTCAGTTGGCTCTAATCCCATCAAATTCAAATAATAAGCCAGATCTTTTTTACCGTTCGTTTCTTTAGGTGCTTTCCCTTTAGGCGCATCCGGTCCTTTTGTTAAGAAGTTCTTTTCAATGAATCGAACGTCCGTCTCGTTTACTACTCCATCCTGATTCAGGTCGTAGGTTTGAATCTCAGGGTTTTCGTTGCCGTAGTACTCAACAATATCACGAACATCTTTGATGTCGATCAAGCTATCGCTGTTTACATCTCCAGCAAGACTGATTTTGGTTCCTGCTGAAACGAACCTGCCATACTCTTCGCCTTTCAATTCAAATCCAGGAATGAATGGCGAATAAGTCTTTACATGGCCTGGGATTTCCACAACGACCTTGTATGTCTCAAGGGAAGCCGGCACACCGTAAATTGTGTATTTTCCATTTGCAGCAATGCTGCCTTCATATTTTTCACCATCCGGTGATAGAGCATATACCTTCGCTCCAATATTTTGAGCTACACCATTTGGTAATAGTAGATTGCCGCTGAAACTTTTCTTCAAAAATGCTTCTGGTTTAATATTCCCTTCGATCCTTGAATGTTTGGACACGAAGTTATAGGATGACGTGCTGTAATATGGAAGTGTTACGGCAGCATCTTCACCGGCCTTTGTGTAGCTTGACTTTGTGACATCCATTTTGTCATCTCCATAGAACCAATCATCTTGAGTGACCTTGAACGTTACGTCCACGACAGGCATATCTCCATTCAAACCAGAGTACCCTTCCCCATTCAATCCAGCTCCCAACGTAACGGTCTGGTAATATCCGGTACCGCTTACTACCGGATCCTGAAGGGATGCCTGAAGTCCTTTTTCTTCGGCATAGACTTTAAACCCTTCATTCAGCTTTGCCGATTCGAATGAGTACATTTCTCCTTTATACTGAATGGTGTACTCCCCGGAGATAAAATCTTTCACGTTATTCAAACTCAGCGTCATGGTCACAGTATCGTCTAACCCAACTTCTTTCTTGTTGTAATCAGATGTTACATATTCAGTGCCCTCTTGTAAGAAGACATAATGTTGGTAATTGACATTCATTGCAATATCAGCACCGGCTAAACTTAATCTTAATGGTCCATCTGCAATATCAGAAGGTTCGATTCCAAACTGAGTATCCCCTTCTGAATCCGCTGAAGGGAAACAACAATTGTAGTATGGACGGATGCCAGTTGCTATAAAAAATCTGTTTGATGATTGATCATAATTCATTCCTTTTGATTCCAAGACATCCACTGTTTCATCCTGCACATTCCCGTGGAGCCAGAATGCTGTCTTTCCAAACTCTTCTGTGTACATATCTTCATTGATTTCATACACACCAGGAGCTTTATCAAATGTCACTTGAGGTTTTGAATTATCCACGATGACAGGTGTGTCGATCGTATACGTTTTCCCTTCTTCATCATACCCAATGAACTCCATATCATAATCCCCTTCAGGCAAATCAATGTATTGATCTGATATCGGGTTTTGTTCGTCATTGGTAAATGGATAAACGACTCCAGCAAATACAGCAGGAATGTAATACCTGAAGTCAGCCTTTGCATTCGCTTGTGTGAGGGAAGCTATGAATCCAATCGCCTCACCTGATTTTCCATCCTTAATTACAATGTCTATCCTCGTCAGCGGGTTCTTCATTTGAAATATTGCTGAGATAAATGGATTGTAATACTGCCACTTAGGTGTATTATTTGCTAATGCTGGTCGGTCTGTTTCAATATAGTCGAACCCTTTTCCTGTGACTCGAATCGCAAATGGAACCTGATACGTTTCACTCGCATCGCTTGCATTCGTTAGGTGAATATATCCTTCATAACGGCCTTCTTCTGCATCTTCCGGAACCGTGATTGTTGGTGAAATCTCTTTCGAAGAGTTTGCGCCAATTGCTACATTCGTCGGAACGTCTAACACAATGCCGTTTGCAGCTGAATCCTTGATGCCTGTACGTTCACCATGGTATTCGACTTCTACCTTGAAAGACTTTTCTTCTACGCCACTGTTCTCAATGATCATCCTGCTGTCTGCTTTAATTCCATCGTCATCCTTGTAGTGACTTCCGAAAGAGATGGATGCCGTCTCTTCATCAATTTCTACCTCTACACCGTTTTCATTTAGAGTTTTGGTTTTACCCATCACTTTGATGGAAACATCGGCATGTACCGCATCATAGGCATCCACACGTCCCGCTCCCTGTTCGTATACGGATACGTCACCCTTTAAGTCTTCTGCTGTATTCATTAGTGCTTCTTTCACGTCAAATGGGGTATACTCAGGATGCTCTGAAAGGATCAGGGCCGCCACACCAGCAATATGAGGTGTTGCCATGGAGGTTCCCTGAAGACGTGCATATGCTGCAGAATAGTCTACCCCTTCTTCCGGGCTATTGATATATTCTGGAATGGTGGAGAAGATCGCTACTCCAGGTGCCACAACATCCGGTTTGATATCATAGCTGCCATTTACAGGTCCCCTTGAACTGAAGCTGGCCAGGTTGTCCCCCTCTGTTTGAACAGTCGCTAAATCCCCGAACGTAATGGAAGCGTTATCTCCTAATCCTTTTAAACGTTCTCCGTCCTCTTTAGTCATACGGAAGGTCGGGATAAAGTCTGCTCCTTCTCCCAGATAAGCCTGAATCTGTCCGTCTATATTATTGTAGATGATTACAGCTTCTGCCCCGGCTTCTTTTGCATGCTTCATCTTCTCCACAAAGGCAATTTCCCCACGTTGAATCAAAGCAATTTTACCAGTTAGATCTTTCCCTTCGAAATCATCTTCATATCCAAGTCCAGCAAAAACCACTTGTTTGGACTGATTTTCAAGAGTGGTTAAATCATCTGAAAAATTCTTCCCCAGTAATAAAACATTCTCAAATGTTTCACCATTTACACTCATGGATTGGAAGGTAGGGATATCCATGTCAAAATCACTTGCCCCAACCGTAATGCCTAGGGCCGCTGCACCTGGAGCTCCAAGTGTTCCTTCTTCCGGCCCACTGTTTCCTGCCGCCACGACTGTCACCACTCCCGATAGCATGGCGTTGTTCACTGCTACAGAGGTTGGATATAATGGATCGTTCGTTGACGCTCCTAAAGAAAGGTTGATGACATCCATTTCGTCATCTATGGCTTTGTCGATTCCTGCAAGGACCCCTGCTGTCGCTCCGGATCCATAGGGTCCAAGTACACGATAGCCATAAAGATCCACATTCGGTGCTACCCCTTTTACGGCATAATCCACTGAGTTTTGTTGGTCCCCGGCGATCGTTCCTGATACATGTGTTCCGTGTTCCGTATAATAAGCAGATCCAGAATTCGGATTGATTTCAGGTAAACCGGATTTTTTCCAATCTTCATATGTAGTTTCCATCGGGTCACTATCATTATCAACGAAATCATATCCGCCTTTGTATACATCTTTTAAATCTGGATGGTTATAATCAATTCCTGTATCCAAAACCCCAACTTTAATGCCTTTCCCTGTTACGTTTTCATCATGAAGCTTGTCCACATTGATCTGAGGGATACTATCCATCATTTTAGATGTAGAAGCTTCCCCTTCCATTTCCGGTAGGTCAAGCTGAACGACTTCATCTTTCCATACCCGTTTCACGACCCCGGAATCCAGTAAACTTTCAATCTCATTTCCTGGAATGGACATTGCGACACCATTGATGGCAGAACGATATTCTTTCGTGATTTTCGCCTCTTGTAATCCAGGACTTGCACTCTTTTTATTTTTCATAGAATTGAATGTTTGTTTAAATTCACTGTGGGATTTCTCTACCTTCACAGCAGCTGCTTTAGTAGTCATACGGACTCCCTTAGCCGCCTGCTTCATCACTTCAACCTTTGCAGGTGCCTGTTCAAATTCAACGATGACATCAACAAGCCCTTCACTTTCAGTATTGATATTCGGAGCGATTTCAAAATCCGGTCTCGCTTCTATCTGTTTGAGAGCATTTCTTTGCTCATCGGTTAGATTCATCAATGTTTTTTCTACATCTTTTACCTGTGTGAACTTAGACGTACTAGGTGCACTTTCTGCCATAACATTAAATGGAATTCCAGATGTTCCTAATAGACTTGTAGCCAGTGCAACCGTCAAGATCTTAGCTGAGCGCTTCTTATTCATACTCTTCCCCCTCTAATATTCATCCGTGGCACAGAAATGTTTACAACTTGTATTCTATCTCTCTTGATCAATACTGTTAATTGGGAAAATTCTTTATATTTATAAGCAAATCTCTCAAATTCTTATCCATTTCATGGTTCAATTCAACGAACCAGGGACGTCAGGAAAGCTCGGATGTTGGGAAAGTTTTTCTTGAAGTAGTCATTGTACCTATAAAGTTATTTTTCCTCTTAACTAAACAGGTATATCCTACTATTCGAAAAGGGATAATATCCCCACGGAAATTTCATGATAACGTAAAACAAGCAACCTGAAATGGCTGCTTGTTTACATCTTTCATTTAAATTGGTTCATTATGATTAAAGATCAGCTTTTTTAATAGTTCATTGGATAATTGCAGATATTCGTTGGAAGAAACCAGGTCTCCCTTTTCCTTAAAATATGCCGCCAATCGCTCCGAGAAGGTTGCTGACTTATATAGATCATATTGTTTCATCACTGGCAGACCACGGTCGATCAAGTAATCGCAAAGACGTTTGTCATCCTTGATTGCATCTAAGTATACCACCATTAATTCAATATATTTAATGGAATCTTGTTCTTTAAAATCTCTTAAATTCTCCTGTAAAAGAGTGATTGCCCTCTCACTCTCTTCCAGATCCAGCAACACTTGGACCAATTCTACCAATGTACCGTAATAGCTCATTGTGTGTTTCTTCTTTAACTTGAGCGACTGGGAGAAATAGTCCAGCGATTTTTGTAGACTTCCTTTTCTTCTGTTTAACAGACCGAAATTATGAAGAGCAGTAATTTTCGATTCGTTATCCTTCAACATTTCTGCATCGTTCAAGGCTGTATGCAGCAAGTCTTCTGCACGTTCAAAATCGTTAATATAAATCAAGTTAGCCGATAACCCTATCTTTACATGGAGAATCCTCAGTATATTCCCAGTGTTTTGGAAGATTCTCAAAGCCTTGTGCGAGTAATGAAGGGACAATGTGAAATGCTTCAATAACCCGTGATTTGCGGCTTTGTAATAATGATAATCTGTCACTTTATCGCTATAAAGATCGGCTTTATCCTCAATTTTATCGAAGATGGCAATCGCCTTAGAGTATTGTTGTTTCTGACCATAATAAATCCCTTGAAAGAACTCCCATAAGTATTTTTCAAATGATGAGAATTTGCTCATATTCTTTTTTAATCCTAGAGAAGCCCGTTCATAATCGGTTGGACTATTCGTGAATAATAGATATCGAAGCATGTAAAGTTCATATAAGTAAACCATTTCCGTACATTGAATATAATCTCTATGCTTTTCTAACTCCTGATACAGTCTTTCGGCATGATCGCGATGAAGTCTTTCAATTGCTTCATAGAATTGGACTAACTGACGTTTTAAATACAGTGTTTTCGCCGTTTCCTCTTCGATCGATACACCGAGTCGTTTACAAAGTAATTCTAAGGTTTCCAGATTCCCCTCTTTGGAACTATTTTCAATCTTACTTAAATGAGTGGTTGAACATATCCCCTTACAAAGCTGTTCTTGTGTTTTACTTTGTTTCTTTCGATGATAATAGATGATTCTGCCGATAGACATGGTTTCACTTCCCCCCCTGTATATATCTATCATTATACATAGGAAATAGGTATCTTATAAGCTATTAACGATAAGTATTTATACTTAATTAGATGGATAATAATATATAAATTATTAATAAATATACATTATTACCTTTTAAAGGCAATACCTTTTAAACATTGTTGCCATTGTATAAAGCGAGTGGTGGTAGATTACAGCGAAGCTAGCGGTGAGCCTCCTCGAGCTAAAGCCTTTGAGGTAAACCTGAAAAATAAAAAAGAGAAACCCTCTTCTAAATAGAAAAGAAGGTTTCTCTACCTATCATCGATTTACTGTCGATCAAACAGCATACGGCCCGCAATTCCCGGATTCGTCATTTCAAACGGATTCAGGATCAGATCAAGCTCTTCTTCTGTCAGGACATCATACTCAAGGCAAAGCTCCCTGACCGATTTCCCTTTTAAAATGGCTTCCCTGGCAATGCGGGATACGACTTCATATCCTAAGTGAGGGTTCACCGCGGTAATGATCCCTACACTGTTTTCCACATATTCCTTCATACGCGTTTCATTCGCTTCAATCCCCACAAGGCAATTGTCCGTAAAGCTTCTGAACGCATTGTTCATGATGCTGATGGATTGAAGGAGATTGAATACGAGTACAGGCTCCATCACGTTCAGTTCAAGCTGACCGGCTTCCGATGCCAGCGAGATGGTCTGATCATTCCCCATGACCTGGAAGGCTACTTGATTAATCAGTTCCGGCATGACGGGATTCACTTTCCCCGGCATGATGGAAGAACCCGGCTGCCGGGATGGAAGTGAAATTTCACCCAATCCGGCACGTGGCCCTGAAGCCATCAAACGCAGATCGTTGGCTATTTTGGACATGTTCGTCATACAAACCTTCAATGCAGCCGAAACCTCTGTGTAGGCGTCGGTATTTTGTGTCGCATCTACCAGATGTTCAGCCCCTGTTAACGGTAGCCCGCTGATATCAGCCAGGTGCTTGACAACACTCTTAATATAAACAGGATCCGCGTTTAACCCGGTACCTACAGCGGTCGCTCCCATATTCACTTCATAGAGATGATCCCTGGTGCGTCCGATACGTTTAATATCACGCTCCACTACTCTGCTGTACGCTTCAAATTCTTGTCCAAGACGGATCGGAACCGCATCCTGCAGATGGGTACGTCCCATTTTTATGACGTGATCGAACTCCTGGGCTTTTTGTTTAAAGGCATTCAGCATATGCTCCATCGTGCCCAGAAGCTTTTCTAGCAATTTCAGGGTTGAAATATGGATGACTGTCGGGAAAACGTCATTCGTTGACTGTGACATATTGACATGACTGTTCGGGCTTACTTTCCCATACTCCCCTTTGCGATGGGACATGAGTTCCAGGGCACGATTGGCGATAACCTCATTGGCATTCATGTTGATGGATGTACCTGCACCGCCTTGAATCGGATCGACGATAAAGAATTCATGAAACTTCCCTTGGAGTATCTCATCAGATGCCTGGACGATGGCTTGACCGATTCCGTCATAAAGACGGGTGGTTTCCATATTGGCAAGCGCTGCCGCTTTCTTTACGACTGCCAGGGCATCGATCATTTCTTTATGAATTTTATAACCAGTGACCGGGAAGTTCTCCACGGCCCTCAGAGTTTGTATTCCATAGTAAACATCCTCAGGTACTTCTTTTTCCCCGAGAAAATCTTTTTCTATTCTAAATCCACTTGTGACGTTTATCATTTCTCTACTCCCCATATTTGGATTAGCTGTCTCTAATTGATGATTCTATCAATTAGAGTGTAAGTAGGCAACGATTTAGGGACAAAACCATTAATTTCAAAAATTCTAAAAAAACGCTTTCATTGTGTTCCCCTTAACTTAGAAAACGAAGTGCTTTTTTATTGGAATAGCATCATGATAGAACGTTCTACACGGGTCTAAATACTCATATAATACGAGTGAAAAGGAGGAGGAATAAAATGGGTATCAAACTGATTAAAATTTCAGTCGTTTACTTTATGATCGGCGTATGTATCGGGCTGTATATGTCGATGGTCCATGACTACACCCTTGCCCCGGTTCATGTTCACATCAACTTATTGGGATGGACCGCCCTGACACTTGCAGGTATCATTTATCACTTATTTCCTGCCGTATCTTCGACGAAATTGGCCAAAGCTCATTTCTGGATTCACAACGTTGGATTACCGTTGATGATGATTGGCTTATTCCTTTTTGTTCTTGGGAATGAAGCGGTCGTACCGGTCATTGCAACAGGAGGCGTCTTGACTACAGTCGGAGTATTATTGTTCGGATATAATGTATTAAAGGAGTTAAAATCCACATAATCAACTGGAGCAGATCCGATGACCCTACTCGGGGATCGGGTCTGTATTTTATTTTTTGATTAATCTAAAAACAACCCTGCAATATGTGGTGAAAGTGATACAATATAAGCGAATGCCCATTTCAAATTAGGAGTGATGTACATGTCGGTCAATGTTTATCTGAATTTCAATGGCAATTGCCGGGAAG
Organism: Rossellomorea sp. YZS02; assembly: GCF_033963925.1. NCBI lineage: Bacteria > Bacillati > Bacillota > Bacilli > Caryophanales > Bacillaceae > Rossellomorea > Rossellomorea sp. YZS02. The sequence goes on from NZ_JAXBLY010000011.1 coordinate 113,969, forward strand.
CGGCAGAGTATTATGCAGAAGTATTTGAAACAGAACCACCAAAAATCATGACATTCGCTGAGGCACCTCAACATCCTGACTACCCTCTTCCTGAAGAGGCAAAAAATCTGGTCCTACATACAAGACTCTCCATCGATGGCAGTGATGTCATGTTTTCAGATGTATTTCCAAATATGCCTTTTGTAGAAGGAAATAATATCACCCTGGCTCTTGTAAGTGCCGATACTGAAAAGCTGACATCCCGTTTCCACAAGTTAAAAGAAGGCGGGAAGGTTGACATGGAGCTTCAGGAAACCTTCTGGAGCAAGCTGTACGGTCAAGTCACCGATAAGTTCGGTATTCAGTGGCAATTTAATTACGAAGATAACGAAAGATAATCATAAAAAGAAGCTGATGGGAATTCCCATCAGCTTCTTTTCTCTATTAATGCATATTGCTCAATACCCAGACAGAACCGGCAACGATGACAATCGCGATGAATGCGGCTGACATCATTTTCCCAACCTGCCATCTGCCTTCACCTTCGTTTACGTGCATGAACATGAAGAGCTGGATAGCGGCCTGGATGAACGCCAGAACGAATACGATCGATACAATCAGTCCATATGAAAGATTCGTATAAAGTCCAAACCAGACGGCTAGGAACGTTAAAGCGATCGAAAGAATAAAACCAATGATCTGAGTCCAAGGCAATCCATTATGATTCGAATGTTGTGACATTATCCCACCATCCCTAGTAAGTACACGCTTGTGAACACGAAGATCCAGACAAAGTCCAGGAAGTGCCAGTACAAGCTTGATACAAATAGTTTTTTAGCGGTATCAGGATTCAATCCCCGCTGCTTCACTTGGAACATGACCAGAAGGATCCATAGAATCCCTACTGATACGTGGAGACCATGCGTCCCGGTCAGTAGATAGAAGGATGACCAGAATGCATTCGTACCCATGGCTGCCCCTTCATGGACCAAATGGATGAATTCCGTGATTTCCATGTAGAGGAATCCGAGTCCAAATAATAATGTGATGATCAGCCAGACCATCATGGATTTGACATTTCGTTTTCTTAATTCATTTATTGATAAACCCGACGTGAAACTACTGATTAACAGGAGCAACGTCATGATGATCGTATTCTTCATATCAAACACTTCACTTGGAAGCGGGCCACCCATGGTGCCTGCCTTCAAAGCGAAGAACGTTGCGAAAATAGTGGCAAATAATGCGATTTCCGCACCAAGGAAAACCCAGAATCCGAAGATGTTCAGTTTCCCGATATCGGATTGATATTCAAGTGGCGTGTTTGGATCTATATTCGTACTATGTGCCATGCTCACGCCTCCCTCTTATACGGATTTTCAGTCTTTTCGATTTCTTCCACACTTACATAATAGCCTTCATCCTGTTTGTGGGACATCATTGAACGGAATGCCATGCATCCGAAGATCCCGACAAGTGCTGCTATCGCCATCCAGAACAGTTCAAATACTAAACCAAATCCTGCGACGAAGAACAGCGCGGACATGATGAAAGGTGTCCCTGCATTGCTTGGCATGTGAATCGGTTGATATTCGAAGTTGTCAGGAACCATCTTTCTTCCTTCTTGCTTCATATCATAAAATGCATCATGACTTTTCACTTCAGGAACGTGTGCAAAGTTGTAATGAGGCGGGATTGCTGAACTTGTTGCCCATTCAAGGGTACGTCCATCCCACGCGTCACCTGTTGTTTCTCTCTCTGCAAAACGGTAGCTGTAATAGATACCATAAACGAGTACCATGAATCCTACTCCCATTCCGAAAGCTCCGACAGAAGAAATTACATTCAATGCTGTCCAGCCATCTTCAGGACCATACGTGTATACACGTCTTGGCATACCTGCAAATCCTAATACGAACTGAGGTAAGAAACAAAGATTGAATCCGATGGAGAATAACCAGAAAGCCCATCGTCCGATTCGTTCATTCATCTTATGACCAAACATCTTAGGATACCAGTATGCAAGTCCCGCGAAGCAGGCAAATACAACACCGGCAATCAATGTGTAATGGAAGTGAGCAACCAGGAAGTAGTTATTGTGATATTGGAAGTCGGCCGCAGCCATTCCAAGCATAACCCCTGTTACCCCACCGATAAGGAATGTCGGGATGAACGCAACAGACCATAACATCGGTACAGTAAATTCGATCTTCCCTTTAAATAAGGTACCTAACCAGTTGAATATTTTGATTCCCGTCGGTATGGCAATCGCCATCGTTGAAATCGAGAATACACTGTTCACTGCTGCGCTTCCGCCCATCGTAAAGAAGTGATGGACCCAAACAACAAAGCTTAGTCCAGAGATCGCAACAAGTGAGATAATCATAGATTTATAACCAAATAGTGTTTTTCTTGCAAAAGTAGCAATGATTTCTGAGAAAATCCCGAAGGCCGGTAATATAACGATATATACTTCCGGGTGCCCCCATAGCCAGAACAGGTTTGACCAGAGCATCGGGTTACCACCATCCGTAAGCGTGAAGAAGTGGGAACCGAATAAACGGTCAAATGTCATTAGAGCTAATGTGACAGTCAAAATCGGGAATGCGAATACGATGATGAATGCCGTGATCAGCGTTGTCCATGTAAACATTGGCATGCGAAGAAGCGTCATGCCTGGTGCACGCATCTTAATGATGGTGACGACAAAGTTGATCCCTGTGAGTAACGTACCGATACCCGATATTTGCAGACCTAAGAGGTAATAGTTAATACCCGGTCCAGGACTACCTTCGATCGCAAGCGGTGCGTAGTTCGTCCAACCTGCGTTCGGTGATCCACCGAATACGAAAGAAATATTGAAAAGGATTGCCCCGAACATAAATGACCAGAAGCTTAGGTTATTCAAATAAGGGAATGCTACGTCCCTTGCACCAATTTGCAAAGGAACGACCACGTTCATCAATCCAAGTAAGAACGGCATCGCCATGAACAGGATCATGATTGTACCGTGAGTCGTAAAGATTTCATTATAGTGCTCAGATGTCAAAAATGAGTTATTCGGCACCGTCAATTGTGCCCTCATCAAAAGGGCATCGACCCCTCCGCGGAAGAGCATGACAAGTGCTGCCAGGATATACATAATCCCGATTTTTTTATGATCAACGCTTGTGATCCAATCGTTCCACAGCCATTTCCACTTTTTAAAGTAGGTGAGGACTGCAACGATTGCGACTACGGTGAAAGCGATCGAAATGTTGGCTCCTATGATCAACGGATCGTTGAGGATAAGATTATCCTTAATAAAATCAAACATTTAAAGTCCTCCTTTCTTAATGCTCGTGACTGCCATGATCTTCATGGTCGTCTTCTTTATCTTCATCTTTTTTCATATCATCCTGGTCCATGTCTTCGTGACCTTCCATATCTTCCATGTCACCATGACCATCCATGTGCATTTGCCCATGAACACTCATAGCGTCTTTATCCGCGCCGCCAACTGTCGTATCAAGGCCATATTTCTGACGGATGGCCATGGCGTATTCAGAGTTCTTCCCATGATCGACGAACTCTAAGTGAGTGGAAGAGAATGTCATCTTATCAACCGTTTCAGGAAGCATCAGTTTTTCATACGTGTCTTCCGTCAATTTCGGTTCGTTCGATTGAGCATCTTCGACCCAATCTTCATATTTGTCTTGTTTCATGGCAACGAAATCAAACGTTTGGTGCGTCATTCCTTCACCGGTGAAGTTTGAATTCCTTCCATCATACGTGCCCGGCTCATCAGCCTGCAGATATAAGTCATTGACCATACCAGGCATTCCATAGATCTGACCGCCGATTTGAGGTACCCAGAATGAAGCCATGGAATCTGCCGCTGTTACCTTGAATAGAATTGGGTGATCTTCAGGAACATTCACATAGTTGACCGTTTCGATTCCTTCTTCAGGATAGCTGAAGATCCATTTCCAATCGACAGCCGTCGCATGGATCACGATTGGATCCTTATGAGAGGTCGCTTCCGGTGCGTCTCTTAATTCATAAAGGGCTTTTGTGTTCGGAATGGATAATGCGATGACGATCAGGACGGGAATGAGTGTCCAAATAATCTCAAGGAAAGTACTTCCGTGCATATCCGGCTTATAGTCACTATTCTTCTTACTGCTTCGATACTTGAACAAGATGATCGTAAAGAAACCGAGAACAACAACCATAATGGCAATCATATAGTATATCGATAACATAATCAGATCTTTTTGGACGGCTCCGACCGGTCCTTTAGGATCGAGGATGATTAATTCGCTATCAGTACTGAATATAATGATGAAAAATAACGAAATGAGACTTATTAAAACAATTAAATACGGTTTAAATTTATTAAACAAAAGAAATCACCTTCCTTTATGTAGAATTTACTCTCGTAGACCTATACTATCAAATTCTCTAAACACGTACCCTTAATAACTGCATTTTTAAACAGATTTTCGAAATTTCGACGCATTTTATTCACAGAACGGTAACAATGTTGGAAAGAATTTCTCAAGGGACAAAAAAATAACTCTCAAAGTTATCTGAGAATAACATTGAGAGCGTTTTATAGGTTGATTATTTAGAATATTATCATCTATATTTTTATAAAATATGAACAGATTTCGAAATCATATCATTATGTCAGGAGAATTTTAATCGTAAGCATCTTTTATCTCTGAAGTATGAAAACACGCTCTTATCATCCATTTTCAGTTCGGTTGGTTTTCTTTTTCACCACCTAAATCAAACGGGGAGTAGACGCCTTCATAGTCCACGATCGTCACCATTCCCCTGGCGGCATGATTGTTATCGTGGCAATGAAATAACCATTCTCCAACATTATCCGCTTTAAAATAAATAACATATTCCTCTCCGGGTTTTACATGAATTAAATCTTTGACGATCGGCTTTTCAAATTCCCTTCCATTCTTCGAGTTCACTTGAAAGCGATGGCCATGCAAATGCATAGGATGATTCATCCTGCCATTATTTCTAAGTGTGACCTTAACGATGTCCCCATCTTTTACATGGATAGGTGGTGTATCTGGAAAGGTTTCATCGTTAATTTGAAATGACATGCCTTCTCCCATTGACATCCCCATACTTAGGTCCATGTCGTAGGTAACATCCGGTTCAGGAATTTCTCCGAAAATAGGCTTCTCGCTCCCATATGAAATCCCCTTCGCCACACCTGCTTCTTTAGCGAGTGTGGCGCCCTGATGTCGATTTTGATTTCTCTCGGAAACGACCGGGATGATCATATCTTCCGCATTTTCTACACTCTGTTCCTGACCGATAAATACCGTTTCCTTTTCAGGCTTCGTAAATTCCACATCCATTCGTTCTCCAGGGGCTATTTCAAGAACATTGGATTCGTGGTCTTCAGACACCACATGTTCTGCATCATTTGCTATGACTCTCATTGACCCTTTCGGGAAAACCAAGCGATGCTCCTGGTATCCGGCATTAACAAATCTCAATCTCGCTTTTTCACCCGCTTCCATCGTAAGCGGCTCGATCGCTCTTCCCGCTTTTCCGTTCACGGTAAAGGTATCGTACATTTGTTTCGTATCCGCTTCACCGTCTCCGGACATCGCTCCCATCATCATACCTCCCATATTGGAGATATCCTCTCTCTCTTGATCTACTGACCACTCATCCAGGATGAACACTTCATCCATCTTATACTCTTTTTCCTTTTCTTCGACAACGAGTGATCCATATAAACCTTTGTCAACCTGTATAGAGCTTTGTTGATGGGAATGGTACCAATACGTGCCTGCATCATTCGCGACGAATTCATACGTAAAACTTTCGCCAGGTTGAACGGCATCCTGGGTCAACCCTGGAATGCCATCCATTTTGTTCGGTAAAAGGACCCCGTGCCAGTGAATTGTCACCGGTACGTCCAACTCGTTCACAAGCTTTACTTGTACAACATCACCTTCTGTGACACGGAGAGATTCTCCTGGCACTGTACCATTATAGGTCCAGGCAGATACCTTTTTATCCTCACTGATGTTCCACTGTTTTTCCTCTGCAGTCAGAACGAATTTCTTAACTGGATGATCCTTTTTTTCTTGCGCACTCACTTCCAGAATACTCGTTTCTCCACCTTTCACTTCCTTTGGTAAACTCAAATCTCCACTTCTATACCAAGGTGATTGAAGGAACACGATGATTCCGATTCCCACTAATCCGATAATGAGCATAGAGCCAATGACCTTTCTATTCATAGCTGTCTCCCCTTTTTTCTCACTTGAAGTTTTCTAACACCCAAGTTCCGGAAAAATCTCATACCATTCATTTATTCATCTATTTTCCGTTTGAGCCGCTCATATTCTTCTTCCGTGATTTCTCCTTTTGCCAAACGCTCCTTCAGCAGTCCTAATGAATGATGATTATGATGGTGAGTTGAATGACTAGACTGCCCCGGGTTCTTCCCCCTCATCATCCAAATGAATATGCCAACAATCGCTACTATTAATATGATAAAAAGAAAGCCAGTTCCAAAGAAACCTGCGCCCATTCCTCCACCGTTCATCATAGAATCATCTCCTTTATACTTATACTCTCTTTATACCCAATGAGGTATCTACAAAAACAATCTTTTCTCTCAAATTGATAAGATTCCCCCTTTTTTATAACCAGAATCACCTTTCTATTTCCCCGTAAATGTGCAAATAAAATGGAGAAAGAAAAAAATCAGATACCCCCTGTCAATCAACAGGACATATCTGATATGGTTGGATTCTCCATCATCTTTGTTTTAGATGATGGAACGGTTGAAGTCATTTCAACCCTAATAACTGCTGAATTTCCTCTTTATTATTCTCAAATCCAATTAAATTCTTTACAAGCTTTTTCTTCCCGAATAGACTTTTCTCGTAAAAGACAAAGGAAGGCACGATCCTTGAACCCACAATCTCTTTGAGTTCTTTTTCATACCTATCCTCTTCACCTACGTTCTTATGAACATAGTCGATCTCCTGTTCATTTAAATATTCTTTTGCCGCTTGACAATCTGAACAGGTGGGTCGGGTGTAAAGCTCTAATGTCAGGTTATTACTCATCTTGTCAATCAGCTCCTTTTTGTAAAGAACTACATCCCGGAAGGTTTAAACCCTTTCAGGCGAAGGGCGTTCAAGAGAACGGATACGGAACTGAAGCTCATGGCGGCCCCGGCGATCATCGGATTGAGTAACGGCCCTCCGAACAGATAAAGGATCCCCATGGCAACAGGAATGCCAAGGATGTTATAGCCAAATGCCCAGAAAAGGTTCTGCTTGATATTCCGAATGGTCGCTTTACTTAATTCAACGGCTGTCGGTACGTCCATCAGGTCACTTCGCATCAGGACGATGTCCGCAGACTCCATGGCTACATCCGTACCGGAACCGATGGCAATCCCGATATCCGCTTGAGCAAGGGCAGGCGCGTCGTTGATTCCGTCTCCGACCATCGCCACTTTCCTGCCGCCCTCCTGCAGCTTCTTGACTTCATTTGCTTTATCTTCCGGCAGGACTTCACTGAGGACCGTGTCAATACCGACTTTTTTTGCGATGGCCTCCGCCGTCCGCTTGTTGTCTCCCGTGATCATTGCCACTTGGAGTCCCATTTTGTGAAGCTTTTCAATCGCTCCAATACTCGTTTCTTTCACCGTATCGGCTACTGCAATGATACCCGCGATTTCCTCTTCAATGGAGATGTACATCGGTGTTTTACCCTCGGCAGCGAGCCGGTCCGATACTTCCGCCAATTCACCGACTTCGACATCATTTTCATCCATCAGCTTGCGGTTTCCAAGCAACAGATCCTCTCCGTCTACCGTCACTTCGATTCCCTGACCTGTAATGGCATCAAAGAAGGCAGTCTTGCGGAGGGAGAGTCCTCTCTCCTCTGCCTCCCGGACAATCGCTTCTCCCAGTGGATGCTCAGATCCCTTTTCAGCAGAAGCAGCAAGAATCAGGAGTTCTTCTTCTGAAATGGATTCTGACGTGACAATATCTGTCACCACTGGCTTTCCTTCAGTGATGGTGCCGGTTTTATCAAACACGATGGTTTCGATTTTATGTGTCGTTTCAAGGGCACCACCGCTTTTGATCAATACACCATTTTCCGCGCCTTTCCCCGTACCGACCATAATGGCCGTTGGTGTCGCGAGTCCCAGTGCACAAGGACAGGCGATGACGAGAATCGAAATCGCGATTGTAAAGGCGAACAGACCTGATTCCCCTGCTATATACCAGGCGATTCCAGATAGAATGGCTAGAACGATGACGATAGGAACAAAATAACCTGAAATGATATCCGCCATTTTGGCGATCGGAGCTTTTGAACCCTGAGCCTCTTCTACCAGCTTGATGATTTGCGATAATGCCGTATCCTTCCCTACTTTGGTAGCCTCGTATCGGATAGTACCATTTTTATTAATGCTTGCACCGATGACGTTCGAGCCGCTGGTTTTCTCAACAGGGATACTCTCCCCTGTCAGCATCGCTTCATCGACGGAGGTCTTTCCTTCAGTCACCACTCCATCAACGGGGATTTTTTCACCCGGCTTTACGATGATGATATCTCCGACTGCCACTTTTTCCACCGAAATCTCGACTTCTTCTCCATCTCTTACGACAGTCGCTGTTTTAGGGGCAAGCCCCATCAGTTTTTTGATGGCTTCAGACGTTTTCCCTTTCGAAAGAGCCTCAAAATATTTCCCCAATGTAATGAGGGTGAGAATGACGGCTGCCGATTCGAAATAGAGATTCTGCGCATAGCCTTCACTGCCTGCTATGATCATGATGGTAGCGAATAAGCTGTAAAAGAAGGCAGCTCCGGTCCCCAAGGCAACCAATGAATCCATGTTGGGATGCCGTTTCACAAGTGTCTTAAACCCTACGCTGAAGAATGGTTTACCCATCATCATGACGGGAACCGTAAGAACCAGTTGAAGTAAGGCAAATCCAGACGGATTAACCATCGGATCGATGGCCTCGGGTAGAGGCATTCCGAACATATGGCCCATGGAAACCAGAAGCAGGGGCACTGTAAATACGGCTGAAACCCAAAAGCGTTTCCACATCGTCTTGATGTGCTGCTCTTTCTTATCCCTGTCTTGGTCCACTGTATCTTCTGCATCAGCGTCCTCGTGTGCTTCGTATCCGGCTTCTGAGACCGCCCCCTTGATATCGGACACGGTGACGACGGCAGGATCGTACTCAATGACCATTTTCTCTGTCGCCATGTTGACAGTCGATTCCTTGACTCCATCGAGCTTTCTTGTTGCCTTTTCCACGGATTGCACACAGGATGCGCAGGTCATGCCCGTCACGCTGAATGTCTTCTTTTCCATTTCCGTGACCGCTTTATAACCTGCGTCATCTACAGCCTTTTTGATCTCTTCCAATGAAAGTTCATTCTCATCATAGACAATATTGAGTTTCTCCGTTGCAAGGTTCACACTTGCTTGTTCAACACCGGCCAATTTCTTCGTTGCTTTCTCAACCGCCTGAGAACATGAGGCACATGTCATCCCTTCAATGCTTACTGTTTTTTCCGTCATTGTCCCAACCACCTTTATTTCGCTGGTTCTGTTTCGTACCCCGCATCAGACACGGCTTTACTTAAGCTGTCTGGAGTCTGCTTCGTTTCATCATACTTCACCTTTGCCGCTCCATTTTCAAGATCGACTTTCGCTTTTTCCACACCGTCCAGTTCATTTAATACGCCTTCTACCTTTTTCACACAGTTTCCACATGTCATTCCTGATACGTTTAATAATGTTTTTTCCATTTTTCAACACTCCTTGTGATTTTTTTAATGTTGGCAGTTCATGCCGTGATCTTTTTTACAGGTACACTGGCCGGGTACGCAATTACATGCGATGTAGTCGACAGCGTTTTCCTTTTTGGATTGTAAAGCCTGTTCTAGCAGAGCAATATCTTCGTGACTCAGGGTGGCTTCATCAATCAGATCAGCAATCGTCTTTCCAACTGCCCTGCTGCATATATGGGTGAACAATCCTGACTTCAGTGTCTTAAGACTTTCTTCTTCACTGACACCTGCCCTGTAGATGAACCGGTTGCCGATTTTTTCCGTTGTGAGCATCCCTTTTTTGACCAGACGACCAATAAAGGTTTTGGTTGTTGCCGGCTTCCACTCTTTCTTTTCCTGCAGGACGGAACTGATCTCCTTACTGGTCACTTCTTTCAGTGTCCAGACGACCCTCATGACTTCCCATTCAGAATCTGTGATTTCCGGTTTTTCTTCTTCGGGCAATGATATCCCTCCATTCGTTTACATTTGTAATCGATTTATATTTATAGTTTACAACTGTAATCGATTTTGGTCAACTGATTTGATTGGATTTTTTTAAAATGGGCAGTTATTGAATGGCTAGGTGACATTTTTATTCTGTACCACTCGCTAATTTCTATAAACGTATTTACCTGTTGACTGTTATAAAAAGAGATGAACCAATGGCCATCTCTTTTTTCTGATTTATTATTCAACTGGGGATAATTCGCTTTCTGTGACCCATTTATGATTTTTCACTTGTTCTCCACCTGTGGTTGGTGTGTAATCCACCATATAAACGGCCATTTCTTCTGCTGAATCAATCGTTGCCGTCGCTCCCTTCATTCCTTTCATATGATCGGTATCCAAGACCACTTCATCTCCTGGTTTAAACGGTTGATCTCCGAAATCTTTCAACTCTTCATGAATGACCCATTTATGGTTCTTCACCTTTTCTCCACCCGTGGTCGGTGTGTAGGTAACGGTGTAGACGACAGTATCATAAACACCTGATATAGTAGCTTCCGCATCCTTCATCCCTGCCATGTGATCATCTTTAATGATGGCTTTACTTCCTACTTCATACCTCGGATTTGATGCTTCTATTAAACTCTTTGGCAGCTCTTCTGAACCAGAGTGATTCATGTCGCTATGCTCCATGCTGTCCATTTCTTCCGTCATCCCGTCTTCATCATTTGAACAAGCTCCCAGAAAAAGAAGGGCCATTAAAATGAAAAGAAACGATTTTTTTCTATGTTTCATCGTGATCGTACCTACCTTTCGAGTGATATCTATTAAATTTTATCCTGCAAAATTGCAGAATCTATGGAGAACATATGTAGAAGTGTGATATTTTCGTGACAAATGCGACAGAATGAATCATGCCTTGGAAAGAACCCGACAAACCTGTCTTTATGCATACATTTTTCATATTTTCACGTTACACTGGTAATAGAAATCATAAATGAGGGAGTCTCTATGAATAAAATTTCAACGAAACTTGCAGCTGCCTTCACTATAGCCGTCTTCATCATGGAAGGATTATTGATGCTCTACCTCCATGATAATATTATCGATTCCCGGATCCAGGAGGAATTTCAGTCCATCCTATCCCGGGGGAACAGTCACCGGGACGTACTAGAGGACCGCTACACCAATACGACCCTTCACCATATCGCACTCATGGAATCCAAAACGGAAACCGAGGTTGTCATTACAGATGAGAATCATTCTGTCATCATCGGCTCGAAGAAGTTAACGGATGGAATGCGTGAATTAATCAATGAGAGTCCGGATTCCTTACCCCGAGAAGGAAGAGTGATTGAAGCAAACTGGAAAGACGTGAATTATTTAGCCACCGTCACCTCTTTTAAAAACGGCGCTGATGAAGGCTATGTTTATATGTTTAAAAGCGCCTCACCGCTACGGAACTTAATTCATAAATTAAACGGCCATTTTTTACTTGCAGGAATCATGAGTCTCATCATATTAGCCTGTATTCATTTTCTCCTGTCCAAAATGTTGACACGACCATTGATTAAAATGAAAAAGGCTACTGAAGAATTAAGCAAAGGGCATTTTGGGGTAAAGCTCCCCAAATTGGGGAAAGACGAACTTGGAGATCTCTCCACTTCCATACAAACATTAGCAAATGATCTGGAAACGATTCAACATGACCGCACGGAATTTCTGGCTACCATTTCCCACGAACTCAGGACACCCTTGACGTATGTCCTCGGGTATGCGAATGTCGCCATTCGTGACGAAATTTCAGAATCTGAAAGAAAAGAGTATTTAACGATTATCAAGGAAGAATCGCAGACCATTGTCACGTTGATTGAGAATTTATTCGAACTGGCCAAGATTGATGAGAACAACTTCTCCATACATCGGGAGGAAATCTCATCATCCCCCTATTTCCATAAGATGATGAGCAAAATGAAGCCGGCCTTTAAAAGTCAGGGGATGAACCTGAACCTGTCTGTTTCAGAAGAATTCTTGTTCCAAGCGGACCCAATTCGATTGGAGCAAATCATCATGAACCTGTTGGATAACTCCTTAAAATATTCAAAGCCCGGTTCAACGACGACAGTCATTGCCCGTCAACATATACCGGGTAAACTGAGCCTGACAATCAAAGACCAGGGTATAGGCATTCCGCCTGACGAGCTCTCTCAAGTATTTAATCGCTTATATCGGGTAGAAAAATCTCGTTCAAGGGAATTTGGCGGCTCCGGCCTCGGCTTAACCATCGTAAAGGAGTTGGTGGAAGCACACGGTGGAGAGATTTCAATCGAAAGTGAACCAAATAAGGGAACATCCATCAATATCATACTTTAAGGTTGGAGGGTCGACTGTGAATAACATATTATTAATCGATGATGAAACAAGGATGTTAAATCTATTGGAGCTTTACCTCACTCCATACGATTATTCCTGTGTAAAGAAAAATAACGGCTATGACGCCATTCACTATATGAAACAGCATCCCGTCGATCTAATCATTTTAGACATTATGATGCCGGAACTGAACGGTTTTCAGACATGTGAAAAAATCAGGGAGTTCTCCCATGTTCCAATCATCATGTTGACAGCAAGGGGCGAGAAGGATGACATCGTAAAGGGATTAAACGTCGGGGCGGATGATTATATTACAAAGCCCTTTGACGAAGAGGAACTTGTCGCACGCGTGAATGCCCTTTTCAGAAGAAAGAAGCGCTATGATCAAATCGAAGAGACTCAACAACTCATCAGGGGCGGATTCACATTAGATGGTCATACCTACACGTTAAACTATGAAAATCAAATTCTTTCCTTGACCTTAAAAGAATACAACATCCTTCACTCCCTGATGAAAAATACAGACCGAGTCTACACGAGGGAACAACTCCTGCTGATGGTGTGGGATATCAATTCCAAAACCGACATCAGGACTGTAGACTCACACATCAGAAACCTGAGGGATAAATTAAAAAAAGCCGGGTTCCCGATAGAAGATCATTTAAAAACCATATGGGGGATCGGGTATCAGTGGAAAATATAATGAGAAAGCAGGATAAACAATGAAACATATAAAAACTTTTTTTCTAGTATCTTCATTAGCCATCATGGTATCTGGCTGCTCTGCAACAGACGAGGATTATTCCTATGTCAAAACGGAAGATAAGACCATCGACCACATTCACGGAATGGGCTACCCAAATAATAAAGGAGAATTGGTCATTGCTACTCATGATGGTTTGATGAAATACAAGGATTCCACATGGTATGAAACAAATAGCGAAAAACACGATTATATGGGCTTTCAGCCGTATAAAGATGGATTTTATTCCAGCGGGCATCCGGAAGAAGGATCAAAGCTAAAGAATCCCCTGGGACTGGTCAAAAGTACAGATGGCGGCAAATCATTGGACAAGTTGGCCTTTTACGGGGAAACCGACTTTCATTATCTCGGGGCAGGTTATCAATCCAAGGCCCTTTATGCGATCAACCAAGAGTCCAATTCGGAGATGGATACAGGGCTTTACCGTTCCATGGACGAAGGGGAAAATTGGAAGAAGGCTGATATGAAAGGGTTCGACTCTACTTCAATCGGAAATATTGCGGTTCACCCTTCAAAAAAAGAGATGCTGGCTATCTCAAGTAAAGATGGGGTATTTGTATCACAAGATGGCGGAGACTCCTTTACAAAAGTGGAGAATACTCAAACGACAACCAGTATCTACTTAACGGAAAAGACCGGGCTTTTCGCCAGTATAGAAAAAGGAAAGATACAATTATATGAGTTGAACCTTGACTCAAACAAAATTCAATCCTACCCTACTCCTGACTTATCTCAAGATAATCCGATTATGTATATCTCATCCAACCCGGAACGCTCTGATGAGTGGACGATCGTGACCTATAACAATGATATCTTCCAATCGACTGATAATGATGAGACATGGAATGAAGTTGTGGATGAAGGAAAGCTTGCAAAGTAGGGAATTTAATAAGGAGTGGAGACCAATTGAACGGTTTCCACTCCTTTTTGTTTACGCGATTTTCTTACACTCTTCTGCACAATTGAAGCAAGCATCGGCACATTTCTGGCAGTGATCATGATCATGTTTCTTACATTCTTCCCCGCATGTTTCACAAATACCGGCACACACTTGGGCAAGTTCCGCTGCAAATGGTGTTCCCCTTACTAAGGATTGTTCTAAGTATGCACATATATCCGCACATTCGCGGTCCAAACGGATACACTCTTTCATCATATTGATGTCTTCTTCTTTTAGACAAGCATCATAGCAGTGGTTACACGCCTCCATACATTGATGAAGCGCTTGGATGGCAGATTGGTACTTTTCATGTGACATATTATCTTCCTCCTTAAAATTATTGGTTACTACAACATTACTATATCCAGTTAGAATGCCATTAAACGGAAAAATCATTTTTTTATTTGTTTCGACAAGTTTATTTTGTTCTGCATAGAATCTGCATAAACTCAGGGTAAACATAAGAAATTTGAACAGTAAAAGGGATGTCCCGATTGGACATCCCTTTTACTGACTTTACCCTATTAAAAAATGAACAAGATTGTTCCTACTACTAAATAAAGTAAGCATAAATACGTCACGATCGTCTTGAACTTCGAATCTCCCTCCATCATCATCATGTGCGAGTGGGCATCGGATTGTTTAAACAATTTATTCAAGTAGATGGACACACCTGCCACCACCACAAAGACGATATTCAACCAGAACGTATAATCAATCTTAAACGGATCTTCATTCATGACCTGCTTGGCATCTTCAGGAAGAAGTCCCATAGCTGTAAAGCCGTAGTGCATGCCAAGCGCTGTTAAAATAATGGATACGTAAAAGACTCCAGCAATATATAAGGCCGTTTTTAATCCATAATATTTTTTATGAACCGCAATAATGGGAGGTACGACCAGATCTGAATAAATAAATGCCATGATCCCTGCGAATGCCACCCCACTGGATGCAAGTATCGTGGAAATTGGAATATTCCCCATGGATCCGATAAAAGTCAACATCGCTACCAACGGCCCTATGAGGGCATTCTCCAACACCTTTAAAAATGAGTCGGGCTGATCTGCGAGAAAGAAGCTTTTCCACGTGTCTTCCGATACAAAGGTGGCCATCATCCCGGCAATCGTAAAACCGATCGTGATTTCTTTCCACACCATTTTCCAGTTCATGACGAATTCATGACCGACCTGAAGCCATCCTTCTTTGGATCTTATCTTCTCTTTCCAATCAAATTCTTCATTTTCATCATCCTCATCCTCAACATGTTCTCTTGCTTCTTCCACCAATTTTTTTGGGAAAGTGAGTTTCACTAACACCCACGTTACTAAAATCAGTGCAATACCGCCGACCATCTCTGCCACTACGAACTGCCAACCAAGGAAGATGTAGATAAGGATACCCAATTCGATCACCAGGTTGGTAGACGCAAACAAAAAGGCTAAGGTCGGGATGAAATGTGCGCCCTTCTTAAATAAATTCCTCCCAGCAGCCAGTGCCGCAAAGGAACAGGATGAACTGATCGCCCCGAAAAGCGAGGATAAACCAACGGACTTCAAGCTCGCATTCCCCATATACTTCACCATCTTATCCTTTTGGACAAATGCCTGGATCATGGAGCTGATCAAGTATCCCAATACAAACGCCCATCCTGATTTCCAAAAGTACCCCAGGGAGGTCTTGGCTGATTCGCCGATTAGTTCTAACAAAGAATCATCTCCTTTACTTAGTCATTCATACGAACATAAATAGGCTAAGCTTAAATACCATCACCATTTATGTAGTGTTCATACATTACCCGGTAAATGTGCAAATTAAATGCAAATCACTAAAAAAAGGATTATTCTCTGTTTTTGTTATGAAATCGCTACATAACTTGATAGACATTTTAGTGATGGTGATAGTATTCCCTGATTGAATGGGTAGTTTTTAATAAATAAAACGTTATTTTGCAAATACTATAGATAAAAAATGGAAAGCTATAACTGAAAAGGAGTGAAATCTTTATGAAAGCCTATAAAAAATTTGGTAGTATGATCCTCACATCTACCGTCGTCATGTATTTGTTTACGTATTGGAATACCTATAAGGTTGATCACATATTCTTCAGTGAAACAAGAGCCTATATGGCCGTGTTGATGGGTGCATCGATGGCTGTCATCATGCTACTATTCATGCAAAACATGCTGACAAATCGCAAAATGAATCTCGGAATAATCCTAGGGAGTATTGTTGTCTTCTTATTTTCACTTTACTTATTGCGCAGTCAGACGCTCGTAGACGATGTGGATTATATGGAAGCAATGATCCCCCATCACTCCATTGCCATCTTAACCAGCGAACGCGCCCAAATTTCCGACCCAAGGGTACGTAAGCTAGCCGACGGCATTATCAAAACCCAAAAGAAAGAAATTGCGGAAATGAAGAAATTAATAGAAGAACTTGATGATGAATAGCTAAGAGCCATGTTACTGATTGTAAGCAGTAGCATGGCTCTTTTGTTTATTGAAGTCTGGTTCTATTTTATCAAAAGATCATTATAATTTTTCAAAATAAAAACCACCAAATATGTATTTGGTGGAGACGGTGGGACGTGCACTTCCATGCTTTCGACATGGCACTGACTATATCTTGAACCTTGTAGTTTCAGGTCCTTTGGCGTATTATGCGAAATGTAAATTTATCTGCTGAGAGATAGGATTCCGCATCCTAGTACTACCGGACTTCGGCAGCCTATAAGTCGATACACGGCTGTTGGATTGCTCCACATACCGCTCGGCATTGCCTTATCACACGAATGTGACTTAGGTTTCACCGATAAAGCCAAATTTTCACTTATGTGTTACCACATAAGGCGACTATGAACTAATCGAACCCACGTCCAGAAACATCGCCACTTAAGCGTCTACGAGCGTAGTCGATATATTCGCAAATTCGCTACAGCTTCTGCCTATCGACGGGCGTCCGTGCAGCTAGTCTGATTAGTCTCTTCCTTTGTCCTCAGACGGTGGACTCCGGCGTAGCCTACTAAGAGTGAGTCCCTTACCCTACCACATAGGCGATGGAGGGAGGAACAGCTAAAGTGCTATTACGCAGCTAAAGCTAGGTTATTGTTAGTTTTGCCAGTTATTATTGGCTTTGGCGTTTTAACGTAGACGACCCCTACGGCTCGCAACCCAAGCTCGAACTATCCCTGTCGAATCCGTAACGTCCCCATGATAAAAGGGAAGAACGGGAAAGAATAAGTTAAGCGTGTAAGTCACTTATTCAATTGTTCTTACTGCCGCTTGATTACCTCGCGACATCTACTAGTATAACAAATCCTGAAATAAATGCAAATGGCATATTCCGGAAAACTGTAGTGTTACATCCCTTTTTGGCGCTGGGCAAGCTCACGCTGGATGGAACGGTTTGCTTCTTTCCGTTTCAGGTCTTCACGTTTATCATATTTCTTCTTACCGCGGGCAAGTCCGATCAGAAGCTTTGCCACACCGTTTTTGATGTAAAGCTTCAAAGGAACGATGGAATAACCGGCTTCTTTTGAATCACCGATCAGCTTGTTGATCTGCTTACGATGAAGCAGTAATTTACGCGTTCTAAGCGGTTCATGATTAAATCGATTTCCCTGTTCATACGGGCTGATATGCATATTGTGTATGAAAATTTCACCGTTTTGAACACGGGCAAACGAATCCTTTAGATTCACTCGGCCGCCACGAATCGATTTGATCTCTGTTCCCTGGAGAACGAGACCCGCCTCATATGTTTCTTCTACGGCATAGTCATGGCGTGCTTTTTTATTCTGGGCAATTAGCTTGCCTTCTCCCTTTGGCATTGGAATCCCCCTAGTCATCGCTGGTTTACTCATTATTATCTCATATTTTGAAGAAAAATTGTATCGTTACACCCTGAAAAGAAAAGGAGCAAAGGGCGTCCCATTGCTCCTGATCCCATTATTTCTTCTTTTTACGTTTGCTTCTAGGTGCATTTTCAAAATGTTTCTTATTGGTTTTTTTCTTCTTATTGTTTTTAGGTGGACGCGTTGACCATTCCCCGTCCTTTTTACGGGATGAAGAACGATCCGATTTTCCACGGTTTGATTTTCCTTTATCCGAAGAAAACGAGCGTACACTGTTTTCGCGCTCCTTGCGCTTTCCTTTCATGCCGACAATTTCAAAATCAATGGCGCGCTCATCTTTGTTGACGCTCACGACACGCACCGTGATTTCATCACCGATCCTGAACACATTGGCGGTCCTCTCACCGATCATGGCAAGATGACGCTCATCAAACCGGTAATAATCATCCGTCATGTAGCTTACATGGACAAGGCCCTCAATGGTGTTCGGCAATTCGACGAACATTCCGAAGTTTGTCACGGAGCTGATGATGCCGTCGTACTCTTCTCCCACCTTGTCTTCCATGTACTCTGCTTTCTTCAGCTCATCGGTTTCACGCTCGGCATCCACTGCACGGCGCTCGCGGCTGGACGTGTGCTCAGCGATGTGCCCCATTTGAGCGCCCCACTTCTCACGGGTGGCCGGATCAAGCTTACCTTCAATCAAGTAGGTTCTGATCAATCGATGAACGATCAAGTCAGGATAACGGCGTATCGGTGATGTGAAGTGTGTATAAAACTCCGTCGCGAGTCCAAAGTGACCGAGACTTTCAGGGTCATATTTCGCCTGCTGCATGGATCGAAGCATCATCGTTGAAACGACCATTTCTTCCGGTTCTCCCTGTACGTCCTCGACAATTTCCTGAAGGGCACGGGGGTGGATGCTGTTGGCCGTCCCTTTCACAATCAAGCCGAAGTTGGTGATGAACTCGAAGAAGCGCTGCAGCTTATCCTCTTTCGGATCTTCATGGATACGATAGATGAACGGCACGTCCATCCAGTGGAAATGCTCAGCAACCGTTTCATTCGCCACCAGCATGAACTCTTCGATCAGCTTCTCAGCTACCGAGCGCTCACGAAGGACGACATCTGTCGGCTCCCCTTCTTCATTTACAAGGACTTTTGCTTCTTTGAAATCGAAGTCAATGGCTCCGCGCTTCATCCGTTTCGTGCGAAGCACCTGGGCCAGGTCTTCCATTTCTTCGAACATTGGTACCAGTGGTTCATATTTTTTGCGAAGCTCTTCGTCTTTATCAACGAGGATTTTGTTTACATCTGAATAGGTCATCCGTTCTGTTGTCTTAATGACACTTTGGAAAATTTCGTGTTTTACGACATCGCCTTCTGGTGAAATCTCCATGTCACATGAAAGGGTTAAACGGTCCACTTTTGGATTAAGAGAACATATCCCGTTAGATAATCGATGAGGGATCATCGGGATGACACGGTCCACGAGATAGACTGACGTTCCTCTGTCAAAGGCTTCCTGATCAATCGGGGAACTTTCTTTCACATAGTAAGTGACGTCTGCAATATGTACTCCGAGCTTGTAGTTCCCGTTGTCCAGTTTTGTTACCGTCACGGCGTCATCGAGATCCTTGGCATCTGCGCCATCGATCGTGACGATGGTCTGATCCCGCAGGTCTTTCCGATTTGGAATTTCCGATTCGTCGATTTCACTTGGCACCTTATTCGCCTGATCCATGACCTCTTCAGGAAATTCAATATCAATTCCGTGCTTATGGATGATAGATAGGATATCGACTCCCGGATCATTTTTGTGACCGAGGATTTCAATCACTTCCCCTTCGGCACTCTTCCGTCCTTCCGGATAAGACGTCAATTTCACGACAACCTTATGTCCCTCTGCTGCCCCCATCTGGGCGGATTTCGGAATGAAGATGTCGCTGGCAAACTTCTTATCATCGGGGATGACAAATCCGAAGTGCTTACTTTCCGTAAACGTACCTACCATTTGATCGACACCGCGTTCAACGATTCGGACGACGGTCCCTTCTCTTCTTGATCCTGAAGATGACGTTGAAACTCTGACCAACACGATATCGCCATGCATAGCGTTATTGGTTTCGTTCGGAGGGATAAAGATATCGTCCATTCCGGATTCTTCCGGTATGACAAAGGCAAATCCTTTTGCATGAGCGGATACTTTCCCTCTGACCAGATTCATTTTTTCAGGCAGGCCGTAGCGGTTGCTTCTTGTGCGTACGACGAGGCCCTTCTCTTCCATCACGACAAGCGCTTTGACAAAATCCTTGAAGTTCGTCGACCCTTCAATTCCGAATGCTTCTTCAAGCTCCTGTACCGTCAATGGTTTGTATGCTTCTTCCTTCATATAGGAAAGGAGCCTATCCACATGCTCTTTAATGTTTTCGTCCATGACAATCCCTCCTGATCATCGAATTCATCAAACCGTCCAGTCCAATTTCTCCAGGAAATCGTAGACGTCTTCATGAAGCTGTTCTTTTTCTTTATCTAATGTAATGACATGACCGGACTCTTCGTACCACTTGATTTCTTTCTCATCGGACTCCACGTTATCATAAATGATATTTGCAGAATCCGTATTGATCATGTGATCATGCCGTGCCTGTACCACAAACGTCGGTGAATAGATCATATCCACATTTTCACGTACGTCTGCAATCAATTCCTGCAGTGCTTTCAGAGTATTCATCGGCGTTTTCTTGAACTCTTCTATTTCTTTTTCAATTTGGTCTTCCGGTTTTCCTTCAAACTTTTTAAATTCACGTGCGTAATCCACAACCCCTTGATACATGATTTCTTCACTTTTTATATACATTGGCGCACACATAGGGACAATACCCTTTACAGGTACAGTGTAACCTAATTTAAGAGAAAATACCCCTCCGAGGGATAGGCCTGCGACCGCTATTTCTTCGTATCCCTTGCTCTTTAAATGTTCGTATCCATCCATGACATCCTTCCACCAATCTTCTGGTCCCGTGTGAACCAATTCTTCAGGTGGAACACCGTGTCCTTTATAGTGAGGGGCATGGGACGAATAACCCTTCTTTTCAAGGAAGCGTCCAAGCATGCGGACGTCGGCAGAGTTTCCTGTGAACCCATGAAGCAATAATACGGCTCTCGGGCCTGCTTCGAATGTAAATGGTTTTGGTAAGACAGTTTTCATCTTTATGACTCCTTTTTATCTCAATTTAAACAAACGTTTGATTAAGAGAGAGAAACCTTGATTTGACAGGGTCCATTCTATTAAACAGTTGTTTAAACCATATTGTTATGTACTCTGATTTTCTGTGGATTATTATTAAACAAACGTTTGATTAGTATCAGGAAAGCTTGTTACACCAGGCTTGATTCCATTAAACGATCGTTTAGTCCACTCTTCTTCTCTATTTTTAGCAAACATCGGTCAGACAATCCAATATTTTCGCTTGAAATAGTCATTAATATCGGAAACTTTTCAATAGTGAGTGCTGGCTGATTTCCGCTCCAGGTGCTCGCTTTCCGCGCTACAATCAACTTATAAGCATGAACTAATAAGGATTACCACTACGTAGTGTATTGATTTATAAACTAATCCTAATTCTTATTTTCTAAAAAAAGTATGTGTTTAAATAAAAAAACCTGACCTTAATGATCAGGTTTTTTGTCCGTATTAGATAGCTACGATAGCAATGGTTAGTACGAAGAACAGTACCGATAATACGATTGTGATTCTGTGAAGTACTAAGTCAATACCACGTGCTTTTTGTTTACCGAAAAGTTGTTCTGCACCACCAGAGATGGCCCCTGAAAGTCCAGCACTTTTACCTGACTGAAGTAATACAAGAGCAATAAGTGCAATTGATACGATAATAAGTAAAGTGACTAAAAAAGTGTGCATGAGTCCCACCTCCTGATACGAACATAACATTAGTCTTAGTTTACCATAGGAAAGATGTAGGGGACAAGGTAATATTGTTTGAATTATGTAAAGAGTTGGATTTGGGGAGGCGTGTGTCGGCGATTGATTTTGGTATAAAATGTTAAATGGCTGGATTCCTGGCTATTTCGGCCGGATTTGATGCTAAATCGGCTGGATTTTCTTTTAGACCCGCTGGATTCTCACCAATATCGGCTGGATTTCCGCTAAAACCCGCTGGATTCCTCTCAAAACCAGAAGCTGACACCCTCCGAAAGCCATCGAATCAACACCCAAAAGCTGGACACCGATCAAATCCCCCTCCAAAAGTCTCCACAAACAAAAAAACAGCCCCGTCCAAAGACGGGGCTGCCTCTCTTCAATCGCTATTAGCGATTAACGTTATAGAATGTTTTCGCTCCAAGATATTGAGCTGTGTGAGCCAATTGATCTTCGATGCGAAGAAGTTGGTTGTATTTCGCAACGCGGTCAGTACGTGATGGAGCACCTGTCTTGATTTGACCAGCGTTTGTTGCTACAGCGATGTCAGCGATTGTGCTGTCTTCTGTTTCACCAGAACGGTGAGAGATGACAGCTGTGTAACCAGCGCGTTTCGCCATTTCGATTGCGTCGAATGTTTCAGTCAGTGTACCGATTTGGTTCACTTTGATCAGGATCGAGTTACCGATTCCTTGCTCGATACCTTGAGAAAGCTTAGTCGTGTTCGTAACGAATAAGTCATCCCCTACTAATTGAACCTTGTTACCGATGCGCTCAGTCAGTAGTTTGAAACCATCCCAGTCGTTTTCGTCAAGACCGTCTTCGATTGAGATGATTGGATATTTATTGCACATTTCTTCGTACCAATCAACCATTTCAGCTGAAGTACGAACGACGCCTTCACCAGAAAGATGGTATTTACCGTCTTCTTTGTTGTAGATTTCAGAAGCTGCTACGTCCATTGCAAGAAGAACTTCTTCACCTGGTTTGTAGCCGGCTTTTTCGATTGCTTCGATGATTGTTGATAGTGCTTCTTCATTTGATTTAAGGTTTGGAGCGAATCCACCTTCATCACCTACTGCAGTGTTATAACCTTTAGATTTAAGAACTGATTTCAGGCTGTGGAAGATTTCAGCACCTATGCGAAGACCTTCTTTGAATGTAGGAGCTCCTACAGGCATGACCATGAATTCTTGAATGTCTACGTTGTTATCAGCATGCTCTCCACCGTTAACGATGTTCATCATTGGAACTGGAAGCTGCTTCGCGTTGAATCCGCCAAGGTATTGGTATAATTCAACTCCGAAGAAGTCAGCAGCTGCGCGTGCAACAGCCATGGATACACCAAGGATTGCGTTGGCACCTAATTTACCTTTGTTTTCAGTACCGTCAAGAGCGATCATCGCCTGGTCGATGGCTACTTGTTCAGTAACGTCGTAACCGATGATTTCTTCAGCGATTTCGTTGTTTACGTTGTCAACTGCTTTTTGTACCCCTTTACCAAGGTAACGGTCTTTCTCTCCGTCACGAAGTTCTACTGCTTCGTATTCACCAGTTGATGCTCCAGATGGAACAAGTGCGCGTCCGAAAGCACCTGATTGTGTGTAAACTTCTACTTCGATTGTTGGGTTACCGCGTGAATCCAATACTTCACGAGCATATACGTCTGTAATAAATGGCATTTAGAATCTCTCCTTATTTTTTAATTAATGATTTTCCAGTCATTTCGTCTGGTTGATTGACATTCAATAGATCTAACATAGTCGGGGCAAGGTCTCCAAGGATCCCACCGTCACGAAGCTCCACGCCTTCCTTTGTCACGATGACAGGAACAGGGTTCGTCGTGTGAGCCGTCATTGGCTTGCCTTCTTCGGTCAGTACTTCATCTGCATTCCCATGGTCTGCTGTGATGATGGCTGTACCACCTTTTTCCGTGATGAGGTCGATGATCTTTCCAAGACACTCGTCCACTGTTTCGATAGCTTTAATCGTCGGCTCAAGCATACCTGAGTGACCGACCATATCCGGATTGGCAAAGTTCAGGATGATGGCATCCTGACGATCTTCACGAATCTCTTCAAGTAAAGCATCCGTCACTTCGTAAGCACTCATTTCAGGCTTCAAGTCATACGTTGCCACTTTAGGGGAATCGATCAGGATCCGCTTCTCGCCCGGGAATTCAGCTTCACGGCCACCGCTCATAAAGAACGTGACATGAGGGTATTTCTCTGTTTCAGCGATGCGCAATTGCTTTAATCCGTTTTGTGAAAGAACTTCACCTAGCGTGTTATCAAGGTTTGTCGGTTTGAATGCTACAAAACCATCAACCGTTTCACTGAAACGTGTCAGGCACACGAAGTGAAGATCTTTAGGGAACTTGTTCCCGCGATCGAACGAACGGAAATCTGCATTGGCAAATGTATTCGAAATTTGGATGGCGCGGTCAGGACGGAAGTTGTAGAAGATAACAGCATCTTCATCCTTGATCGTCGCTACCGGCTCTCCGTTTTCTTTTGTAATGACAGATGGAATCACGAATTCGTCGTAGATTCCGTTTTCGTAAGAGTCGTTTACGAGTTCAATTGGATCCTGGTAGCTTGGACCTTCACCATATACCATGGCGCGGTAGGATTTCTCAACCCGTTCCCAACGCTTATCGCGGTCCATTGAATAGTAACGACCTGAAATCGTCGCAAATTGACCTACGCCGATTTCTTTCATTTTCGCTTCTGCGTCTTCAATGTACTTCTTCGCCGTTTGAGGGCCGACGTCTCGACCGTCAAGGAAGGCATGGACATACACATCTTTGATTCCTTCTTTGGCCGCTAAACCAAGAAGCGCATAAAGATGCTCGATATGGCTGTGCACTCCGCCATCCGAAAGCAGTCCGAAGATATGAAGATTCGTGCCTTTTTCTTTCGCATGATTGATGGCATCCAGGAAAGTGGTATTCTGTTCGAATTCCCCTTCACGTATGGCCAGGTTCACACGAGTTAAGCTTTGGTACACGATACGTCCTGCACCGATATTCAAGTGGCCAACTTCAGAGTTCCCCATTTGACCTTCAGGGAGACCTACTGCTTCGCCACTGGCTGTCAGTTGATTGTGAGGGTACTGGTTCCACAGGCGATCAAAGTTCGGTTTGTTCGCTTGAGCTACCGCGTTCCCTTCTTTCGTGTCACGGCAAGCAAAACCATCTAAGATGATTAACGCAACTGGTGATTTACTCATTGTTGCTTGCACCTTCTAACAATTGAAGGAAGCTTTGTGGTTCAAGGCTCGCTCCACCTACAAGGGCACCATCGATATCTGATTGAGCCATGTATTCTTTGATGTTAGCCGGTTTCACACTACCGCCGTATTGAATGCGCACAGCGTCTGCAGCTGTTTGAGAGAATTCTCCTGCAACCACTTGACGGATGTGGGCACATACTTCGTTCGCGTCTTCCGCTGTAGAAGATTTACCTGTACCGATTGCCCAGATTGGCTCATAAGCAATGACCGTTTGTTTCACTTGATCTTCAGAAAGACCTGCAAGTGCTTGTTTCACTTGAGTTCCGACAAGATCTTTTGTTTCGTTGTTTTCACGTTGCTCTAACGTCTCACCTACACATACGATTGGTGTTAATCCGTGTTTGAATGCAGCAAGAGTCTTCTTGTTCACAGACTCGTCTGTTTCATTGAACATTTCACGACGCTCTGAATGTCCAAGGATGACATATTGTACACCTAAGTCAGAAAGGGCTACAGGACTTACTTCTCCTGTGAACGCTCCGTTTTCTTCAAAGTGCATGTTTTGAGCACCAACAGCCACCTTTGAATCTTTTGTCAAGTTCACTAGGCTTTCTAAAAATAGGGCTGGTGAACAAATGACAGAATCAACGACTTCTTGATCCGGCACTAGTCCTTTTACTTCTTCAGTAAAGGATTTAGCTTCTCCAAGCGTTTTGTTCATCTTCCAGTTACCTGCAATAATCGGTTTACGCATTGTACTCATCCTTTCTGGTTTACAAATCGTTTCAAAAAATTGTTGGTCTTTGATGAAGCGATTATTTATCGTTAAGAGCTACGACTCCCGGAAGTTCTTTTCCTTCCATGAACTCGAGTGATGCTCCACCACCTGTAGAAATATGACTCATCTTATCAGCATAGCCAAACTTTTCAACGGCTGCTGCAGAGTCACCGCCACCGATAACAGAATATGTATCTGTTGCATCGGCTAACGCCTCCGCCACGGCTTTTGTTCCGTTTGCAAATGTTTCTAATTCGAATACACCCATCGGTCCGTTCCAGATCACAAGCTTGGAGCTTTTGATTGTATCCTGGAATAGAGCTCTCGTCTTCGGTCCGATATCAAGTGCTTCCCAATCAGAAGGGATGGAATTGATATCCACTTCCTTCGTATTTGCATCATTTGAGAAGTCATCAGCAACGACTACATCAACAGGCATAAGGAATTTAACGCCTTTATCTTCTGCTTTTTTCATGAATTGCTTGGCTAAATCGATTTTATCTTCTTCAAGAAGGGATTTCCCTACTTCATGACCTTGGGCTTTCACAAATGTGTAAGCAAGTCCACCGCCGATGATCAGGTTGTCCACTTTATCTAATAAATTGTCGATGACACCGATTTTGTCTTTTACTTTTGCTCCACCCACGATAGCTGTAAATGGGCGTTCAGGATTAGATAGGGCTTTCCCTAAAACGTCAAGCTCTTTCTCCATCAGAAGGCCTGCTACAGCCGGAAGATGCTTTGCCACTCCTTCAGTGGAAGCATGGGCACGGTGAGCCGCACCGAATGCGTCATTGACATAAAGGTCTGCTAACGCTGCAAATTCCTTCGCAAGTTCAGGATCATTCTTTGTTTCTCCAGGGTAGAATCGTACGTTTTCCAGTACAAGAACATCCCCTTCAGACATGTCACTGATCTTGGATTGAACAGCTTCTCCATACGCTTCATCTGCTTTGGCAACATTTTTACCAAGAAGTTCAGAAAGTCTTTCAGCTACTGGCGTTAAACGCAGTTCTTCCACCACTTCACCTTTAGGACGGCCTAAGTGACTAGCGAGAATGACCTTTGCTCCGCCATCCACTAAATACTTAATAGTAGGAAGAGCAGCTTGGATACGTGTTTCGTCTGTAATCTTGCCTTCGGACATCGGTACGTTAAAGTCTACACGGCAAAATACGCGTTTCCCTCTTACATCGACATCTTTGATCGACTTTTTGTTCATCGTAAAGGCCTCCTTTGAATTTCAATTTCTACTCTTTTTTTCAAAAAAATAGAAACAACAATAAGAAAAGGGAGAGGGGAATCTTCCCCGCTCCCCTTCATCACATCTTCATTATAGATGGTGGGACAAAATTTATCCATCAATCACCATGCTAATGATGTCAATTTACAAAACTTTAAGGATTAAAGTCCTTTAGAAGCGATGTAACCAGCTAGGTCTACTACACGGTTAGAGTATCCGCTCTCGTTATCGTACCAAGAGATCACTTTTACCATGTTGTCTTCTAGAACCATTGTAGAAAGTGCATCGATTGTAGAAGAAGCCGGGCTTCCGTTGTAGTCAGTTGATACTAAAGGCTCTTCGCTGTAAGCAAGGATTCCTTTAAGATCGCCTTCAGCAGCTTCTTTAAGAGCTGCATTAACATCTTCAGCTGTAACGTTCTTATCAAGTTCAGCAACTAAGTCTACTAGAGAAACGTTTGGAGTTGGAACACGAACCGCTCCACCGTTCAGTTTCCCTTTAAGCTCAGGAAGAACAAGAGATACAGCTTTCGCAGCACCTGTAGTTGTTGGAATCATGTTCTCAGCAGCTGCACGTGCACGACGGTAATCTTTATGTGGTAAGTCTAAGATTTGTTGGTCGTTTGTATAAGAGTGGATTGTTGTCATCATTCCACGCTTGATTCCGAACTTGTCGTTAAGAACTTTCGCGAATGGCGCTAAGCAGTTTGTTGTACAAGATGCGTTAGAGATAACGTCGTGGCTAGCCGCGTCGTATTTATCTTCGTTAACACCCATAACCACTGTGATGTCTTCATCAGATGCAGGAGCAGAGATGATTACTTTCTTCGCACCAGCTTCGATGTGTTTCGCAGCGTCAGCACGCTTTGTGAAACGTCCAGTAGATTCAACAACGATATCTACACCAAGATCTCCCCAACCAAGTTGAGCAGGATCGCGCTCAGCCAATACTTTTACTTTCTTACCGCCAACTACAAGGTAGTCACCGTCAACAGTTACTTTCTCTTGAAGAGTTCCGTGAACTGTATCATATTGTAAAAGGTGAGCAAGCATGTTTGCATCAGTTAAGTCATTAACCGCTACTACCTCTACGTCGTTATTTTTAAGTGCTGCACGGAATACATTACGTCCGATACGTCCAAATCCGTTAATACCAATTTTAGTTGCCATGAATAACTTCCTCCTTTAGATAGTTAAGGATGATTTTTTTTATATTTCAAAAGGGCTTACCCTTTTAAAAGCGATCTCGCTGCTCCTTCATCCGTGATGAGCACGGTTTTATGGGGAGCACTCTTCATATACGCCCGAATCGCTTTCGCCTTCGAGCTGCCGCCGGCGACGGCAATAACATGTTCGATGTGACTTAAATCTTCAAGTTGCAGGCCGATCGTTGGCACCTTATGTACCACTTCACCCGCTTCGTCAAAATAATAACCAAACGCTTCCCCGACAGCATGACCCCCGGTGATCTTCTCAAAATCCTCTTCCGTGGTCTTCCGTCTTTCTGCCATTGTGATAGCATCTCCAATTCCATGGAGAACCATGTTAGCCGATTTGATCAAATTGAGTACCTCTTTGATCATCGGTTCTTTCAAGAAGGATTTGTATACTTCTTTACTAACCTGATCCGGCACATATAAAACACGATGTCGCGTTCCCGTATGTTCGGCCATCTTGGCACAGATGGTATTGGCCTGGTTCTTGACATCCTCCCCAATTCCACCCCGAGCAGGAACAAACAAGGTATCATCAGAGAAATCGGGTAGCCGTTCTGCTACGGCTGCCATCGTCGAACCCCCAGTCACAGCGATGATAGTATTTCCCTTAAGTCGGCGTTTCATACTAGAAGCTGTTGCACGCCCTAATTCTTCTTTTACCCAAGGTGACTCATCACTATTCCCCGGAACGATTACAATTTCATGAAGATTAAGTAACGATTTTAATTCCTGTTCCATAACGTTGATTCCTGATATCTCCCTCATCATGCTTTCAAGGTTTTCTAAAAGCTCTAAACCATCCGCCGTCATAATCATGCCAGAGGTTTTGATATCAATGAGATCTTGATTGTTCAGGAACTCCACTTCGCTTCTCAGTACACGTTCGGTCAGGCCCATATTCTGAGCAAGACTTCTGCGTCCGACAGGCTGCATGAACCGGATGGAACGAAGAATTTGATGCCTTTTTTGCATAACTTCAAGCAGGTCAGGTAATAATCGCTTTTGTATGTCAATTAATGATTCCATGATAAAAGCTCCTTCAAATGGAGTGATCAGCGTGTTGGACTTTAAAAGTCCCACATAGACATATTATGTCCCACTACCTCCAAAAAAAATTCATCCCTGCTTTCAAGACTTATTTTATCAGGGTATGAATCGTAATTCAACTAGAAACTATCGGGTTTTTTCATGTAAACGCTTGCTAAGCGTAAAATAATCAATTTGCCCATATTGAAGGATCTCCCCGTCCAATTCAACGACCGGAATCATCAGTCCAAATCGTTCGGTCAGATCATCACTTTCCTCGATGTCCTTCTCAAGGATTTCAAAATTCAGTTCACCCTGGAGGAGCTTTAAGGTGATTTTCGCGTCTTCGCATAGTCCGCATTGTGAGCGTGTATAGAATATGACTTGTTTCATTTTATTGCCTCGCTTTGTTGGGTTGTAGGTAGCATCAGTTCGATTGTTATTCTTGTAGCTGGTACAAGATGGTTGATTTTTACCAGGTACAAAATGGCTAAGGTGTACCTGGTAAAAATTCATTTCTATTCATACCGCTTCCTCAACGTCGAAGAAGCAATCCCTAATTGATCCCGGTATTTGGCGATCGTCCTTCTCGAAACATCAAATCCTTTATCCATTAATAGATGAACAATCTTCTGATCCGATAATGGCTTTTTCTTATCTTCTTCTTCTATCAGCTTTTGAAGCTCGTTCTTCACCGTCCGTGCTGAGGCCGCTTCAGAATCCTCGAGCCTGACCGATTTTATCGCCGAGGTAAAGAAATACTTCAATTCAAAGATTCCATATGGGGTTTGCATATACTTTCCTTTCACGGCACGGCTTATGGTCGATTCATGAACATCGATTTCATCCGCCACCTGCTTCAAGGTCAACGGCTGGATAAAGGAAGGCCCTTGAAGAAAAAAGTCCTTCTGCTTTTCAGCAAGCATCCTCCCTACCTTCAGGATCGTCTGCTTCCGCTGACGCAGGCTTTGCAGCAGCCACTGAAAATCCTGCTCCTTTTCCTGAAGATAGGACCGGACTTCCTGATCCGGATGATCCTTTAAGAATTCTGTGTACTCTTCATTATATGTGACGTTAACCGTTGTACCATCATATAGGGATACAGCCACGGTATGTCCGTCGATCACGTTCACAACCAGCTCAGGAATAATGTATTCAGCTATATGCTGCGAATATTTCGATCCCGGTCTTGGATTGCACTGCTGGATGAAGTCTGCCACCTTCTGGATGTCTTTCAGCTCAACCGACAGACCCTTTGCAATGGCCTTCCATTTCTTTTCGGCAAAGTTTTGGAAATGGTTGTCTACAACCATCGTAACCAGAGTGGGGACATCGGCTTTTCGCTGCAACTGAAGGGAAATGCATTCCTGAAGGGATCTCGCCCCTATCCCGGCAGGTTCTAATTCCTGTAGCCTATTAATATAGTTTTCAAGTTGAATCCTTTCCAGACCATGCTTTTGTATGAAGGAGTCTTCATCCACTCTTAAATATCCATTGTCATCCAGGCTGTATATTAACTCTTCCATTACTTTTCGATCTAAAGAAGTAAGCGATTTCAAATTCATCTGAACGGATAACGCATCCGCAAGCGTTCTCTTTGGGACGGATACATACTCATACCAATCCACTGTATTTTCACGATGTCCGGCGCTTCGTTTATACGTATAAGGTTCTCTTTGATGAAGGGGATCTTGTTTAGGCGGTTCTAATTGTATAAGGGGATTCTCTAATTGCTTAGCTTCTAGATAAGCATTCAATTCCATCGTAGAATATTGGAGGATGGTGATGGCTTGAGAAAGCTGTTGTGTCATTTGAAGTTTTAGTTGTTGATTTTGAAATAGTCCTGCTTTCAAATTCATGATTACTAACCTCCCATTTATATATTCTACAATAAAATCGGTTGTTCGTTAATGGGAATTCGTTGGTAGTTGATGGGTTTGTACTATATATATATGATTTATTCCTTAAAAACTTTACGGAGAGAGTAGTGGTTGATTTCCGCTGCAGGTGCTCGCTTTCCGCGGGGCGGGCGGTGAGCCTCCTCGGCTTCGCCTGTGGGATCTCACCTGTCCCGCGTTTCCCGCAGGAGTCAAGCACCTGCAGCTCCAATCAACTGTCGTGGTGTGGGTGTTCTCCATCCATCACAACATCATTCTCTTAAATTTTTGTTCAATAGAATAAAAAGCTACTAATGAAAAAGACACAGGAGGATGTCTCAATTGAACATCACTATAAGATAGAGCTTCTCGGAAAGTTGAGTTATTTAGCGGATTTACTTACTAATGAAGAGCGATAGATGCCTTCGGATATTTCTCCAGGTTTAATTCGAGTTTTATTGTAGAGAGAATCAAAGTCTGTAATCTTGTACTCTTCTGCTAGCTTTAGCATTATTTGAGCGCATGCTTTAGCATCATCTGCAGCATGATGGTGATTATCTAATTGTATTCCAAAATAAGCACAAAGAGATGATAGCTGGTAGGCAGGAAGACCCTTCACCATTTTTCTGGACATTTGATATGTGCAGAGAAATTGGTTGTATACGGGCTTCATTCCATAACGAGCTAAATTATCTCTCAAAGCGTATCCATCGAAGGAAAGATTATGAGCAATCATTAACTTATTCTCTATCTTGTCCTTAATAGAATGATAGAAAGCATCGAACGTCATCGCACCTTCAACATCTTGTGGTTGAATTCCATGAATTCTGATATTAAAATGATCAAATTTCTCTTCTGGATCGATTAATTGATAAATCGAATCGACAATTTCTCCATTTTCTACAAATACCATTCCGACTGAGCATATACTGTGTCTTGCACGATTAGCCGTTTCAAAGTCAAAAGCTATAAAATCCTTCATACGAAGCCACCATCCCTGTTTAAGATTTGTTCTTCTTTGCTATATCAACGAGTTTCCTTTTCACTGTGTATGACTCATATTCATATGGGAAATTGATCCACACTTCTTCAAAATAAGAATTTTAAATAATTATACAATATATAAAATTGTAAAATAATCGTTTTATATTTTCTTGACCACTAGATACCACTTGAAAGTAGTAAGGATGTTTTTCTATGTATGATGGAAATCTCCATTACTATGAGAACAAGGAACTTTAAGTATGCCAAGTATATTTCGTGGTATTTTCTTTCATAAATACCCTTAATCTTAGGAACGAAAAAAGGTGCCTCCACAAATTAAAAACTTGTAGAAACACCTTCATATCACTCTTTCAACTACGCCCTCGGAGGGAATCGAACCCCCATTTTAAGAACCGGAATCTTACGTGCTATCCGTTGCACCACGAGGGCAAGAAATGAATAACCGTCACGAATATATATTATAAGGTAGAAATTGCTTGTTTGCAATAGATATTATTGTATATGTCTTTTTAACTTCACCATTATTATCTTTTAAAAGGTGTAGTGGAAATTTGTAAAAGAAGTTTATCTAAATTAGAATTCTTCACTCATCATCTATCCCTATTCAGAACCACAGAGTGGATTGAAGCGTAAGGCACTTGACTCCTGCGGGAATAGAGGGAAGGTCGAGACCCCACAGGGCGCAAGCCCGAGGAGGCTCGACTCCCTCCCCGCTGGAAAGCAAGTGCCTGCAGCGGAAAGAAACGGTCCATGAATTATTCGAAACTAAATTAGAACATATCTACTCATTAAGTCACTCCTTAAATATTCAACTTATTCACCTTAAACCTATCAGTCTTCTGACTCAAATAACAACAAACTTCCCAATACATCCCCGTTTAAAAAAGGAATGAATGGGTATCATGTAGAAAGGATTTATATACAGGATAATAAAGGAATCGTTTAGTTTGACCTTTATTGACCATGGGTGTATGATAACAGTACAAAGTGAATAAGTAATTCTAACAAATAAAAAAGGATTTCTAAGGAGGAACGAGGATGAATTTAATTCCTACAGTAATTGAACAAACAAACCGCGGTGAACGTGCTTATGACATTTATTCACGTTTATTGAAAGACCGTGTCATCATGCTTGGAAGCGGAATCGATGACAATGTGGCGAACTCCATTGTAGCACAGCTACTATTCCTTGAATCTGAAAACCCGGAGAAGGATATTTCAATCTACATAAACTCTCCTGGCGGAAGCATCACAGCGGGTATGGCCATCTATGATACGATCCAATACATCAAGCCTGATGTCCAAACAATCTGTATCGGTATGGCGGCTTCAATGGGTGCGTTCCTTCTTGCAGCAGGTGCAAAAGGCAAGCGTTTAGCCCTTCCAAATGCTGAAGTCATGATTCACCAACCACTTGGTGGAGCTCAGGGTCAGGCGACTGAAATCGAAATCGCTGCGAAGCGTATTCTATTCCTTCGTGAGAAACTAAACCAAATCCTGGCTGATCGCACTGGTCAACCACTTGAAGTGATTTCAAAAGATACGGATCGCGATAACTTCATGACAGCGGAAAGAGCGCTTGAATATGGTTTGATCGACCGCATCATCACTCGTAACGAAATGAACAATAAATAAGTACTTTAAAGCCCTTCGCGACTGGTCGCGAAGGGCTTTTTTTGGCAATCAACACTAAATAAAGAAGAGGCTTCTTTCGATGGAAGCCTCACTCTTTTATTTTTCTCCTGACTTTTTCTCACAAACAGGCACCAAGATTTCACCATTCATCCCTTTTTTCAATAAAAGGTGCAGGATGGTCTTGGATAGTCTGCTTGGATGATAAGGTTTCACAAGATAGTCATTGGCTCCCAATGTGAGTCCTTTTTCTTTCTCATCCAAAGCCGAGGATACGATGATCGGTACTTGGGAAAGATGTTCATCCCCTTTCATCTCCTCCAGGACGTCCCATCCGGACATGCTTCCTTCAAGCATGATATCCAGAACGACGGCATCTGGCTTTTCATCCTTCATTTTGGTCAAAGCTTCGCTTCCCGAGGGGGTATGCTGCACCTTGAAGCCACTGTCGGAAAGTTCGGCTTTGAGTAAAGATGCCAGATTGATGTCATCTTCAATGACGATGATATACATTCCATCGCCGCCATGCTCATCGTCTTTGAAGGTTTCAATCGTCACGATCGGCAGGCGGATGGTGAACACGCTGCCTTTTCCTTCCTCGGATGTCACCATGATTTTCCCTTCATGGGTTTCAATGATTTCCTTTACGATTGTCAGACCCAATCCGGTACCGCCAATTCTTCTCTGATCGGAATTATCGACCCGATAGAACTTGGTAAACAGGTTTGGAATGGCTTCCTGAGGAATGCCAAGACCTTCATCACGGATCTCAATGCTGATGCATTCGTCCCCTTCACGGAACATGACGGTGATGGTTCCTCCGTCAGGTGAGTACTTGATGGCATTGCTGATTAAATTGGTAAATGCCTGGGCAAGCTTATCCCGATCACCAAGGACGATTGTACAGTCCGTTTCCCTGGCAATGTTAAAGGAATGATGGGGAGCATTCACCTTCTGTGTATCAATCACCTGCTGCATGATCGGTACGACATCCTCGAATTTCCTCTCGAAGGTCTGGCGTCCCGATTCCATACGCTGGACATCCAGGAAGTCGTTGATAAGTGACGTCAGCCTCTTCGCTTCCTGGTAGATTGTCGTTAAGTATTTCTTTGTTCTTTCCGGTTTTAGATCTTTTGTCAGCATCAATTCCGTAAAGCCCAGCACGCTTGACAGTGGAGTGCGGAGTTCATGACTGACCGTACTCACAAACTCTGATTTCATTTGATCGACTTCGAATTCTTTCGTGATATTGCGGTGAACGAAGATCGTGCCGATTTGATCTTCTCCCCGATAGAGAGATTCGGAGTATACTTGGAAAACTTCTTTGCTGTCTGCCAGGTGGTAGGTAAGAAGATGTTTTCCGGTCTTTCCTTTTTTCACAATCTCTTCGTAATACTCCTCGAGCTTTTCTTTATCTTCAACCCGGTTGATCAGTGCCTTTTTCCAGGTCTGGTAGCACACCTGATGAAGGTTATCAAATTCACCTGAAATCAAAGCAGATAACTTCGTATTCATTAATAGGGTATTACCATCTTTATCAATGAGCTGAATGCCTTCTTGAATATTATTAAGAATATCCTGTGTTAGTTGACGGTTATCCTCGGTTTCTTCAAATAACCTGATTTTCTGCAATGAGATGGATATTTGTTTTGCCAGGCTAACATACTCGCCCAGTTCCTGCTTGTTGAAATCATTTCCGAAGCGGCTGAATACCATGATGGCTTCCACTTCATGATCAGCTGAAAGGACAGGCAGAAATAAGTCATATGAGTACAGCACTTCTTCGTGATACCCCTTCTCTGATGGTGTCATTTCCCTTTTGAGGGAGAAGGGCTCTCTTGAATCAAATAATCGCTGATGGATTCCGTTATAGATATACGCCAGGAACTGTGCTGCTCCATTTTGGGATATTCCAAACGACGCATTGGACTTTTGTTCATCCATAAGGACAATCATCCCACGGGAGGCGCCGATCACGTGACTCATGCTTTTGACGATGCTCTCTAGTACCTCTTGCTTGTTCAGGGAGCTTGATATACCATGTATGAATTCGTTTCTGCGCTCCAGCTGTGCCTCCCTGTTCTTCGTCATATTCAGGAGGTGCTCAAGCTCAGATTGCTGCGATTCCAACTCATCCTGCTGCGCCTGCAGTTCTTCATTCTGGGCAAGGAGATGCTCTTCCTTCTCCTGGATTTTATAGATCATCTTTTCGAAGGCCCGTGACATCTTACCGATTTCATCTTTTCGTTTATTGTTAAAGTTCCAATTCTGGTATGCATCGCTCTCTGCAATTTGCTCTGCTGCAGAAGCCACTTGATCGAGAGGCTGACCGATTTGCTTGGCGATCATTCTCATTAACCTCATCAGAACGAGAAGCATCAGAAAGATAAAGACAATGAACGCTGTCTGACTTAGAGACTCTTTTCGTTTCACCTCATCATAAGCATTTCGTTTACTTTGTTCAATGGAGTCTGCATACCCGTTCAGCTGGGTCTGGAATGTTTCGATCGTGGCTGTGGCACCACTCGCAGAAGCCTCTTTTACAGCCTCTATATCGCCCTTTTCAAAACTCTCAATGACAGGTGGGACCATTTCCTTAAAATAGAGGTCGGAAAACTCCTCCACATCTTTCACGAAGAGGAGATCTTCAGGTTCCGTTTGCAATGCCTTTAGCTTTGTCAACGTGTCATTCACTTTTTTCTCTTGATTAAAGATACTTTCTTTGAATTCCTTTCTGTCGAAGGCTAGATATCCCCTCGCATCAAAGAATGCCTTTTGAAAATCTCTATCCAATTGTTCAGCTACGTCTTCTTTTTGGTTTAACTTGTCTCTGAGTATTTGATAGTCATTGGCAATTGTCTGATCATATACGTACAGAAATGCCGCCCCGATGAAAAAGATGACAATAAAGCCGCTCATCAGCCCGATGAACTGATTTCGTAAACTTGTTTGAAAAAACTCATTGATCTTCTTCATTCAAAATGTCCTCGATCCGCTGAACAAGCTCTGCCGGACTGTACGGTTTCGCAATGAAATAGTCGGCACCCGACTTCAGAACAAGATCTTTATCCGTCTGCTGGCTCTTCGCAGACACCATCATGATCTTTACCGTGCTTTTACCAGGTGAATTCCTCACCCTTTCGATGACTTCCAGACCAGTCAACAGAGGCATCATATAATCCAGGAGTATGAGGTCGTACTCATTTTCCATGATGTGATCGATCGCTTCCTGACCGTCGGCGGCTTCATCCAGCTCATGCCCCTCGTCTTCCAGTGTGTCCACCATCAACATCCGAAGAACTTCTTCATCTTCCGCAATCAATATTCTCGCCATGTGTTATTCCCCTTCTTTCTCAAAAGCTTTCTTCATTTCGTAGTAGGACTGCTTCAACCTCTCATGGGAGGTCGGCTGGTCCCATGTTTCCCAGTTGTATGGATAAAACCCTGCAGGATCGATGAACCCATCTTCTTTTCGTTCAGGGTATGAGAATACTTTTTCTCCATCGGTTTCATATAGACCGATTTTGATAGAATCAAGGGTAATGGAACTTTGGATCCCTTTTTCTGACCATATATCCCCCATTGCTTCTTTCAGGCTTGGATCCTTGATATTCAGCAGCTGCCAAGGTATACGGATTTCATATCGCCCCTTTGAGGAGTCGACACTGATATCCGTCAAGGAATCATATGCTTCATCCTGGGGATTTGAAGTACCGAACTGGAGAACACCGGTTTCATAGGATTGAAACGGAATGTTTTCTCCTTCAACGTCCAGTGATTTGTTCAGTGTCAGCCGAATCGGGTGGTATTTGCCGTTATCTTTCACTTTGGCATATGTCTCTTCCTCGATCATGTCGAGAACGTGTCCGTAGTGATAGTAATGAGTATCGTAATAGCTGTCGATCCACAACCGTGCTTCTTTGGTCCCCTTAATATGCAGTGCAAAATCCACACCTTTTGTAGATACGTCTTTTACATCAGGCAGCGTGGACTGTCCTTGATTCCCAATCGTATCAAAGAGCAGATACGTGTCTTCCCCTTCGTCTATAGGATCAGAATCTACACGAACATATACATAACGCTCATCGCTCGTTACATACATGCTGTGTCCGTCTTTTTGGAAAGCCGGTTGGATTCCATTGAAGGACCAGTCTTCCCCTCGCCCATCCACATGGATCATACTGCTTTTACGAACCCCAGGGTCGAAGCTGACCATTCCAAACTGCTGCTCATTCGTCTGGGCATTTTGCCAGAACGGACGTCTGTCCGGGTTGTCATAGTCCATCGTATTCCATGTTCGTTTGAACCACTCATCCTGCCAGGCGAACACCATTCCACCCGCCATTTTTTCTTCCACGATATCCTCGAATAATCTGCGGTCGATTTCGCCCTGCTCTTTTTCTGAGTGATGGCCCTGGTCCATGCCGTAGACGTTTTTATGTGTCATCCCCCTGGATCCCGGGACTCCGAATTCCGCTACTACTAAAGGCATGGAGTGAGCTTTTTTCATATCATTCAGATAGCCGGCATAGTTGTTTTTTTCTCCCCGTTGATCAATATAGTCGACATATCTCTGCTCGTAATTCAGAAAATCTGGGTAATACGGATAGATATGATAGGAAGCGAATAAACCTGTTTTCAATTTATCCGTTCCCTTCATGACGTTCGGATCAACAGACACC
This sequence comes from Rossellomorea sp. YZS02, assembly GCF_033963925.1. Classification (NCBI taxonomy): domain Bacteria; kingdom Bacillati; phylum Bacillota; class Bacilli; order Caryophanales; family Bacillaceae; genus Rossellomorea; species Rossellomorea sp. YZS02. The sequence continues at coordinate 152,806 of NZ_JAXBLY010000011.1, forward strand.
ATGTCTTCCTTCTCCAGCGGTTCACTTGGATGATCCAACAGATCAGTCGTGACCCAGTTCGTAAAGCTCACCGGTCTTTGCCACTGATACGTATCGGTTTCATACTTGACTCCTTCATTCATTCGTTGGGTCAGCCAGATCTCGAATGGCTGTGCCTTTTCGGTTCCGATGTATTCGCCCTTGAAGTCCTGGAGTCCTTTATGCTTTTCATTTGTTGCAAGGACCACTTCGGGATCCCACTCGACTCCGAAGATCCAGCCAAGAACGTAAGGGGATATATCGTAGGTGTATGATCCCGATGCATGCCCTTTCCGCTCCGGTATTTCAGCGTTCCCATGGACGAGATCGATGGTCTTTTTGATTTCAGACGCAAATTCGTCCGTGTTCTCTTTTGCAAAGGCATCCTCAGACCTTAGGAAAATCTCTTCATTCACCCATACCCCGTGGAATAAGTACAGAGGCTCATCCGCCATCTGATTATATTCGTAGAAGGCTTCATAAAATTCCGGGGGATGGATGGTGTAAATCCGGAGGGCATTGGCATTCATCGCCCCGATTTGTTTGAACCATCTCAGATATTCTTCCTTCGAGATGGCCGTTTCTCCTGGAAATGAACCGGGTTTCGCAATGCCCATGTTCACCCCTTTTATGAGGATGTCTTCCCACTTTCCGTCCTTATTCACCTGAATATAATCTCCGCCTGTTTTCCCTCCGAGCTTCAGACCATCTTCATTTGTTATTTCTACGGTTTCCTTCTTCTTCGTGGCATCATCCTTTTGGATATCCTTCAAGATAGCCGTCATCATCGGAGTGTAGGCTTTCCAGTAAAACTGGGATGAATCATCCGGTTTCGATGATCCCGTCCACTTTCTCCAGGATGAGAACCCGACCGTTTGATAAAGACCCGGCACATCTGCCTGATCCGCATAATCCCCGCTAAAATAGTAGGTGTCGTATTGTCGGTTCTGTCCGTGGACGACAGCCGGGAACGTCACCGGCAGGTTCAAGGCTTTCATGGTATCCTTTCCGCTCTTTGATAAAGACAGCGTGTAGTCAGCCACGACCTCATCGGGATTGATCGCTTCCACAATATCAAACCAATAGGAATAAGGGGTGCTGATTTTTTCACCGATCAACTTTTCACCATGAGGAGTAGTGGAAAAAACCACTCCCTTATCCCCGATGTCTTCCTTATCCAGTACGACGAGACGATCATTTTCGTCCACCAGTACATAGCCTGGACCTTTGAAGTTATAGGCCGCTTCATACTGTTTTTCATAATTATCCCTCACCCACTGAGGCACTTCACTGTTTTCCAGTTCAGGGAAATACCTTCCGATCCATCCGGACCACTCCAAATTGAAAAGGGAATAGAATTTCTTGCGCGTTGCTTCCTCAGTAGGCTGCGCCATGGAATTGAACTCGGCGATCAATGTTTTTCCATCCTTCACCGCCATGTCTTTCAGTGCGTCCATATCCTGGTCGGTCAAGCCTCCATAAAGCTTGGTGGACCGCTTGCCTGATACATTTTTATTGTGGAACTCTTCTTCATAAACCCCATACGTATCGGCTATGTAGACCGCATCATATTGGTCTGTGGATGAAGGGATATTTTTTATATTGTAGGTTTGGTCCTTTTTCGGAACAAATCCTATATAGTCTTCCTTCAGGTTGTACCTTTCCCCATTGGATTGAACATATTTCTGTTGATTCAAGAGCCACATTAGCCCCTTATGTTCCCTGTATGTCGTATCAGGTACCGTTTTATCGATGATCAACAGGTCCAAATCTTTATCTCCCTTCACCTGCCAAAGCCAAAACGGGGCAGAGATCAAGAGCACAATACCGACGATGAACAAAACAAACCAATAAGATTTCAGCTTCCTCATTTTGAAACTCCTTTTCTCGCCATCTCTCCCCAGCCTCTCTTTTTGCGCAGCACGTCAAGGATCCCTTCGCAACGCCAGAGAACGGTCAGTGGACGATACCATAACGTCTCGGTCAATGAATAAGCAAAGAGCCGTCCGATATCGGATGCTCTTGGGAACTTTCTGACAGACCATTCTTCAAGGAGGACGGCTGCCATGGACAATACCGATCCATAGAGGATGGATAACAAGAATAATAGAATGGCAAATTCCAGGTAAACGCCGCCCAGGAAGATGGAGAAGATCATGATGACGTATCCCATCAATTCAACGACCGGTCCCAGGAATTCAATGATTAAGAAATAAGGCATGGACACCATCCCGATCGACCCATACTTCGGGTTGAACAGGAGTTTACGGTGGATCCAGAGGCTTTCAAATAGTCCCCGATGCCATCTGCTGCGTTGACGTCGTAGGTATTTCAGGGATTCAGGTGCTTCCGTCCAACTTACCGGATCGGGAACATAGACGATTTTTTTATCCGCCTTTTGCTCCTTTACATACCGGTGAAGCCTGACAACAAGCTCCATGTCTTCCCCCACAGTATGGGAGTATCCACCGGCATCGACGACCCAGCGCTTTGAGAAGACACCGAATGCACCGGAAACGATCAATAACAGATTATGCCTGCTCAAGCCGATCCTGCCCATTAAGAACGCCCTTAAGTATTCGATTACCTGCATGACGACAAGGGGAGAACGGGACAAACCTACCTTTACAATTTCCCCGCTTTCAATTTCACAGCCGTTGGCAATCCGGATGCTTCCACCCGACGCGATGACTTCCCCATCGGATTCGACGATCGGTTTCATCACTTTCAGGAAAGCCGTTCTTTCAAGCACCGAGTCTCCATCGATGGAACAGAAGTATGGAAAGTTCGAGACGTTGATCCCGGCATTCAAGGCGTCGGCCTTCCCCCCGTTTTCCTTATCGATGACCAGAAGGTTTTTATATAGTTTTGACTGATACACACCTCTCACCGGTTTTGTGTCCAGCTGCTGACGGATGACCCACTTGATTTTCACCAGTTGAAACGTCTCAATGAGCTTTTCCAGAGAATCATCGGTGGAACCGTCGTTAATGATAATGATTTCGTATTCAGGATACTCGATACTAAGGAGTGATCTCACCGTTGCCATGATTCCCACTGACTCATTGTAAGCCGGGACCAATATGGACACAGGCTTGGTTTGATGCAGATGCATCAGCTCCTCGTACGGTTCCCATTCATCCAGGCCATATGTTTTCCTTAATTGAAACAGGGAAATGACGAGGAGAATCGTATAAAAGGAGATAACGAGAATCATATAAACAAGCACGAACCACCCAATGATCATCATGATACTTCCCATACTCATGAAACCGCCCCCCTTTCAAGCCACTGCGCTGCCATATCCCTTGCGTATCCATCTTCTGCATGGACAGCCATTTCTCCCAGCACACTTTTGCCATTCTCAAGACGCAGTAGAGATTGCGCGGCTTGGGACCGAACATAGAAGGACGGGTCGCTCATAAGTTCCTGTAAATATGGACTTAGCTCAGGGGAACGGATATACTCGCATGCTTTAATGGCCATCAACCGTTCCTGCCAAGACTCAGCCCGCAAATGAATGGAGAGCGTCGGTATATCAAGATAGTACTCCATCCCCACCACGGCCTTTAACGCTCGGATCCTCAGCTCAGTGGAGTCATTGGTCAATAATCGCTGCAGAAAAGCAATATGTTCCATTCTATTCTTCACCCCGATTGAATCGATGAGGGCATATTTCATCACGTCGGGCAGTTCGTCAAAGGCTTGGACCAATGGCTGGAACTGACCTTTTCCGAATGACTGAAACAGCAGGCTGTACTCAAATTCCGTCAACTCATGCAACGTGTCTGTCAATCGTGGAAGAAGGTCCCGATCATTGAAGAGCACATCTATTTTCAATAACTGAATTTCTTCCGATTTACTCATGGATCCCGATTCCCGGAGTTCCCTCAACGGCTCTTTCATACTGCTCATTCTGAAATCCTGTATCCAGTAAAGAGCATTCATCCGGATACTCCACCTTCTGTGCTGTAACTGCGACAGAATGAACGGTTGAAGATGGTCTTCTGCAAATTCTTGTACCCTCTTGAGGATGTCTGGTGAGGAAAGAACCTTTGAAAAGCCGGCCAACAGCTCCACCAATGCCCGGGTTTGGAGGGGGGAGCTGTTCAGAAATCTCTTATCCTCGATGCCTTCATGTAAAAGTTGAAAAAGAGCTAATTGATATTCTTCTTTATACTTCTCTATCTTCGTCCGATTCTTATTGTCCATCATCTTCTTTATCATTAAATATAGGCAAAGGCCCGTCAACACAACCAGCAAACCGACCAGCACAATAGAAAAATAAAAAATTTCCTTTGAAAACAATTACCTCATCCTTCTCAGCATTTGACCTAAACGGGCCTCGAGCTCTAATAATTTGAAAGGCTTTGTCATATAATCATCCGCCCCTAGTTGAAGGGATCTGGAAATGTCCTTTTCACTCTTCCGCGAAGTCAGCATAAGAACTTTGTACCGGTCCGAATCACTTCTTGAACGAATGCGTTCCAATACTTCCAGGCCATCCATCTTCGGCATCACCCCGTCTAATATGACAAGACAAGGGTGTGAGACATGCCAGTCAGACCCAACAAAGGCTGCCCCATCGTTGAATGTCTGGATGTCATACTGAATATGGGTATCTCCCGGCAGCTTCGAAACGATATCCTTCATCACCGTCCGGATGATCGGATCATCATCCACAATGGCGATCTTTATCATTTTATGAGGGATGTTATCACTTGATTTCCTATCGATCTTCACGTTGTTCCTGCCGTTTCCCTTCGCCTCATAAAGGGCATGATCGGCAAGCTTTAGCCATGTATCAAAGGGCTTCGTCGGATCAGCGATTTCCGCCACACCTGCAGAGAAGGAACAGGAAAATTCCTCTTCTGCCTGAAACATTACTTGATTGAACCCTTTACGTATATCATCGACCAATTCGAACGCTTCTTTTACAGATGTAGAAGGGAAAATGATGACAAATTCTTCCCCACCAAACCGAAAGACCGTATCCTGGATCCTCGTTTCGGACTTCAAGTGTGAAGCGAATTTCTTCAGCACCAGGTCCCCCACCAGATGTCCGTACCGATCGTTCACTCCTTTGAAATGGTCGAGGTCGAGGACCGCCACAGAATAAGAGTCCCCTCTGCGTGCCCAATCACTTTGCAGTTGGGCATACGCCTGCCCAAGATATTTACGGTTATACACCAGTGTGAGTTCATCGATCAGCACAAGCTCTTCCATCTGTTTCTTTCGCTCCATCTGCCTTTTCACACGTACAATGAACTCTTCCAGGTCAAAGGGTTTGGCGATAAAATCATCGGCCCCCATCTGATAGCTTTTTATACGGACTTCCTTACTGTTTTCCGCACTCACCATCACCGTAGGAATGAACTGCTGCTTCAGCTTTTTCTTAAAAAAGTCCAGTACTTCGAATCCATTCGTCCCGTCCATATAAATATCAATGATGGCACAGTCCGGCTTTACGTCGTAGTAGGACATGACCGCCTTATCCGGATTGGCGATGGGGACGACATACCATCCTATTTTCTCAAGTTCTTCCTTCATGTACATAAGGAAAGATGTGTCATCATCGATGAGTAGCAAGACAGGTTCTTCGCCGGTCCTCGTTTGCTTTCCAGGAAATACTTCCGTGGACTCCTCTTCATATTGATAACAGAATTGAATGATATCAAACAGTTCTTCCTTCACTTCTGAAATCGTCCATATCCGTTCTTCCTTTTCTTCATATTGACCCATCAATTCACGGGCCCTATCCCCGATTTTATGTAACCCAAGCACCGAGGCCGATCCAGCCATGGAGTGGATGAATCGGTATACTTCTTCATGAGGGATGGACACTGCTGCCTCCCACTCTTGTAATTTCTTTCGTACATTATTAAAGAAATGCTTTGTGTATTTTTCCATTCGGCATCGTCTTCCTTTATCGTAAACTTCTATTTTTAACAAATTATCCGTTAGCATTGTAATGGATGTACTCCAAACTTATTTCATTATACTCTCGTATTCTTTAGTTTAATAGGTGGGTACTGGAAATATTATGTGTCTTTTTCTTCATTTCTCCTGAAAAGTTCAATGTATCAGAAAAATGAAAAGACATCCATTGAGGATGTGAAAAAATGGGAAAAAAGGTTCGAATGGATTAGTTGCTTATTCTTAATTTTTTTACATCCATATGTTGTTTGAACAAGCTAAATGAGCATCTTTGTAAAGATTGGACCGTTTCTTTCCGCTACAGGCACTTTCTTTCCTCTATTCCCGCAGGAGTAAAGTGCCCTCCGCTCCAATCCACTCTGTGGTCTACACTCTGAATATTCTAAAAAGAAGGCTGTTTTCGTAAACATTGTTGCTTTTGGATGTAGCGAGTGGCGGTTGATTTCCGCTACAGGTGCTCGCTTTCCGCGGGGCTGGCGGTGAGCCTCCTCGGCTACGCCTGCGGGGTCTCACCTGTCCAGCGTTTCCCGCAGGAGTCGAGCACCTTCCGCTCCAATCAAC
>NZ_JAXBLY010000012.1:0-158212 GCF_033963925.1 Rossellomorea sp. YZS02
TTTTACTTTTTGTAAAATTTCACCGGCTTTTTCATTTCAGAGGAGGGTTTTGTCCCAGCCTCTTTCTTATTTGTATTTCATGCTTAATAGAACAGCATATAAAATTAATTCTTTCCTGGCACTTTTCCCTCTCTTGCAGATGGAGCCACGGATTTCAACTCGATTTCCTCTCCCATCTGTTTTTGAGCCAATTTTTTTGCTGTTTCATGTTGTGATAAATTTTTATTTTTCATCGATTTCACTCCTTATTATGTCTTGTTTAGTTTCACCAACAGGCTCATCTTTAGCCTTTAAAAACGAATCCAAAATTTCCAATTCAACTTATCCGTGCTTCTGTTTAAGAGTGTTCATACTCTCTTATTCATTCCTTAATAGTAAAGGTATAAAAGGCCCTTTATTAAAGTAAAGTCATTCATATCAAGGATCATCTTTAAAACGTTTTTATTTCCAAATAATCATGTAAAGATAGTCTCCGTTGATCACGATAAGTCCTTAAAAAAAGAAGAGGAATGAAATCAAAAAATTGACAAAGACTAATAAAAATAATAATGGTTAACACTTGCAAAGTTAAACTTCTTTCTGATAGGGTAACAAATGTTGGTTTTATAAGAGAGTGACAAGGGAATAGGTAATAAGTAATCATTCCCTCATCCTCAGAATGCACATTTTCCCATCGGCATTAACTGAGACTCTTTCAACATGAGGGGGCACATACAGTAGGTTTACATATTGCCTGAATACACACCTCGAATCCCGCTGTACCCTTCATTAAGAAATGAGCTAAAAAACCTTAGAATATGGAAAGGAGAATTTTATGAAGAGAATATCAAATGTTTTCTGGATTACTGTAGTACTGGTTGCTGCTGCCGTAGCATACGGAGCAATTGCACCTGAATCGTTTGAAACCGTAACAGCAAATATGCAAACGTTCATCACTTCAACTTTCGGTTGGTATTATCTTATTTTAGTTACAGTGATCGTCATTTTCTGTGTGTTCTTAATTTTTAGTCCCATGGGAACGATCCGATTAGGTAAGCCTGATGAAAAACCTGAGTACACAAAAGGAACATGGTTCGCCATGTTGTTTAGTGCAGGTATGGGAATTGGTTTAGTATTCTGGGGGGCAGCTGAACCGCTGTCTCACTATATGACACCTCCAATGGCAGAGGGAGGAACAGACCAGGCAATTAAAGAATCTATGCGCTATACATTCTTTCACTGGGGTATTCACGCATGGGGGATTTATGCAATTGTTGCATTAGCACTTGCATATTATAAATTCCGTAAAGATGAACCGGGATTGATCTCCGCTACACTGAAGCCTATCTTTGGTGATAAAGTGAATGGACCGCTTGGAACGATCATCGATGTCCTTGCCGTATTCGCCACAGTCGTAGGGGTTGCAACAACTTTAGGATTCGGAGCTGCACAAATAAATGGTGGGCTTTCCTACCTGCTTGATATTCCGAACAACTTTACCGTACAGGCAATCATTATCGGTGTTGTAACCGTCTTGTTCATGATTTCAGCATGGTCAGGATTAAGTAAAGGAATTAAATACTTATCCAACACCAATATGGTACTGGCCATTGCACTTCTCGTACTAGTGTTCTTCATTGGACCTACGCTACTGATTTTGAATATGTTCACAGATACAATCGGTGCTTATATACAAAACATCGCCGCTATGAGTTTCCGGATTGCGCCATTAAACGAAGAGCATCGTTCATGGATCAATGGATGGACCATTTTCTACTGGGCCTGGTGGATTTCCTGGTCACCATTCGTCGGCATCTTCATCGCACGTGTTTCAAGAGGAAGAACCATTCGCGAATTCTTGATCGGGGTACTCTTGCTGCCTGCCCTTGTCAGCTTCATTTGGTTCGCTACTTTCGGTACTTCTGCAATTGAAGTACAACAAGCAGGTGCAGCTCTTTCTGACCTTAAGACGGAAGAAGTTCTGTTCGCCGTCTTTAACGGATTTGAATGGTCAACAATCCTTTCGGTAATAGCCATCACGCTGATTGGAACATTCTTTATCACATCTGCTGACTCAGCTACATTTGTACTGGGGATGCAAACCACTTACGGTTCATTAACACCACCAAACTATGTTAAATTAACATGGGGACTAGCACAGTCTACAGTGGCATTGATCTTACTATACAGTGGTGGGTTACAGGCTTTACAGAATGCATTGATTGTCGCGGCATTACCGTTCTCCGTAATAATGGCACTCATGATGATTTCTCTGTACAAGTCACTTAATCAGGAGAAAAAGGAATTAGGTTTATACATTAAGCCTAAACCAAGAAAAACGAAAGAACCTAAAGAACAAATGTAACTGACTGAAAGCGCCTGGAAGAAACCAGGCGCTTATTTTTTCATCTTAACATGATCATCTAGACGTTTTACTCATTTTTTTATTTTCAAAAACAACTAAAACCCTTTATTTATGGCGTTATCCATCCAGAATGCAGTATGGGCACGGGAATTGTTTGATGATTTTAATTAACCTACATTTTGTCCACTACATACAGTAATATCGTAGTAAGATAACTGGAGGTGACTGATGATGTATGGATATGGATACCCTGGATATGGATATGGCTGCGGTGGTGGTGGCTACGCTGGTGGTTTCGCGTTAATCGTAGTTCTATTCATCCTTTTAATTATCGTTGGAGCAGCGTTTGTTTGTTAACAATAAATAGATAATGGATAGTTGCCTCCGGAAGCTGCAGGTGAAAACCGCTTCCCGGGGCATTTTCTTTACATATTGAATTGTCACAACGGCCATCTTCTATTAAAATACAAGGAGCACCCATCACCTTGTAAAGGATCGACTTCACAATGACTAAAAAAATGGCTAAAAAAAAGCGGCCGAGTAAGAAAAAACGAGCATCCCCTTTTAGGATTCTTCTTATCCCCATCGTTATATTGGCGATGTATTATGCTGTCAATCTCGGGGACCACTCTTATCATCTTTCCTCGATAGGGAAAGATGAGATACCTTCGGAGTATATGCCCATCTACAAAGCTGCAGAGGACAAATACGGTGTACCTTGGTATCTGCTGGCTGCCCATCACAGGGTCGAAACCAAATTTTCCACCATGAAGACTCTTGTCTCACCAGCGGGAGCAGAGGGCCCTATGCAGTTTATGCCATGTACCTTTGTTGGATGGTCCCACCCAAGTTGTTCGGGGCTCGGGAAGGGTGACATCCCATCGGAACAAAAAACGGATCCTGCCATCATTGATAAATATGGTGGGTATGGTGTCGATGCAAACGGAGATGGAAAGGCGGATCCTTATCAAATAGAGGATGCCGTATTCAGTGCCGCGAACTATCTGGCACGGAACGGAGCTGCTGACGGCAAGATTGAACAAGCCGTTTTTGCGTACAATCACAGCGAACAGTATGTAGAAGATGTATTATACTATGCTGATCGTTTCGTGGAAGAGAATGATAAACAAACAGGAAAGCCGATGTAAGTCTGCATTGAAACGGAACCGTTCTTCCAAGACGGTTCTTTTTCATCGGATGACTATACACCCGCTATATTAATTGTTATGATATGATTCTTGATTTTTATCGGATAATAAAGGTGATATTAATGAAAACGAAAGACATGATTGAAGAGTGGCAAACCGCCCTGGATATGGAAATCCTTCAACTGAAAAAGAGTGAAAATAACGGAATGCCAATAGAAGAGGGCAGATGTATACGAAAAGACGAAGGAGCATATATTTATTGGTTCACCCTTCACTATCCCGCTTCCCTGCCTGAGGGAGGCAGCATCGTCTATAAGCGGAAGAACTCCTCCTATCAGGGTGTAGTCATTAGCTCAGAGGAGCGGGAGTGCATCATTGAGCTTGATCAATTCCCGGGAGATGTCTTAACCTATGGCCATATCCTACATGCTCCCTGGGACATCCTTTTGAAACTTATGGAACGATTAGATGAAGCCAAAGAACGTCATGGGAAAACACTACGGATCGAGGGTGCCTTACATCCTGACAAAAATCAAAGACATCCATCGACTAACTACAAGACTCCATTGCATGAAGCGTATGTCAGAAGCAAGTACAATCCCGTTACGTACCTATGGGGGCCACCGGGGACCGGTAAGACCTACACCCTTGCCAGAGTGGCTGCTTATCATTATTCAGAAGGTAAACGGGTTCTGATTCTCTCACACAGCAATGCGGCAGTGGATGTATTAATAGAAGAAATGCATCGTTTTTTGAACAGCCACAATCGCTGGGTGCCTGGGGATGTCATCAGGTATGGGGCAAACCGGAAAGACTACAGCAGTGAGGTGACGGATTTAAGTGTCCTTCAATTACTGGAACAACAGGATCCATCTCTTTCTGAAGAAAAAGGAAAAGTCGAGATGTATAGAAGAAGATTGAAAAATAAGTTGGCCAAATCCTATTCATCCTATGACTCTGAACGATTGTCGCAGCTTGAAGTCCATTATCAAAAAATCAAAGAAACATTTAAGAGGAGGGAAGGGGACTTGGTTTCGGACGCCAAAGTGATTGGAACGACATTATCGAAAGCTGCCATTGATCGAATCCTTTATGAAGATGAGTTCGACCTGGTGATAGTGGATGAGGCAAGCATGGCGTATGTCCCCCAGGTCGCCTTTGCTGCAACACTCGGTAAGAAGATCGTCATTTGTGGGGATTTCAAACAACTTCCACCAATCTCTACTTCCTTTCACCCCATGGCAAGCAAATGGTTAAAGGAAGACATCTTCCATTCTGCAGGTGTGGCAGGGGCTGTCGAGAAAGGGCATAATCCACCACACCTCTTATTACTTCCGGAACAGAGACGAATGCACCCCAGTATTTCAGCATTCACCAATCAATATATTTATCGTTCAAGAGTAGGTGACCACCATTCCGTCAAAGCAATTCGTGAGTCCATTACGAATAAAAATCCCTTTGCCGCACACGGAGCGGTATTGTTCTCACTCACAGAAGGGACCGAGTGGGCAGAAGTGCATAAAGGCTCAAGATGGAATGCATTATCCAGCTTAGTCACCATTCAGTTGATCCTTCAAGGATTGAATGATGGCTTATACTCTATTGGAATTGTCACACCATACCGTGTTCAGGCACAATGGTATAATCTTTTGCTTGATGAATTGGTAAAGAAATCATTTCCTTCTGTTGAAGTATACGCCGCCACAGTGCATGGGTTTCAAGGGTCCGAGAATGATATGATCCTATTTGATCTGGTGGATGGAATTTCTCATGGGAAGCCAGGAACATTGATATCCCGAAAAGGAAGCGAAAGGCTGATCAATGTCGCGGTAACTCGTGCCAGGGGGAAGTTTATCCTGGTGGGGAATGATCGATTCATTCAGGAAAAGACATCTGCTTCCAAACCTGTCCATCAACTTATATCTCACCTTCAACAGGAGGGCCTTACGGAGACCAGTACGTCACTATCTCCTACTTCTACCAAAAAAATGAAGTGGTTCCCGTCCAACCATTATAAGAAGATGGAAAAAGATATTAAAGCGGCAGTTCATCAAATCATCCTGAATGTCAATGACATACACGATATACCTAAAGGAATGATGGAAGCATTATTAGAAGCTTCCTGGGATAAAAGTGTGATCATTCATTCTCAATATAGTATAAATTTACAATCTGCTTCAAAGATTATAGTCAAACCGTCGATTACATCTATTCCCTTCATTGCAATAGATCAAAAAGTGATTTGGTTTCATACCCTCTCAGAAAAGGAAAACTCATTTCCTTTCAATATAAGAATTTTATCAAAAAAAATAACCGCTCGATTCTTTAAGATGGTGGAAGAAAAATAAAAGATGATCCCTTCCTGCAAGAAATGAGCAGGGGGGATCACCAACTATTGCACGACCGATATACTCCATTTTTGCCTTGGTAGGACTTGACCAATGATCGTTGCAGGTATGGAAAGCTTGAGTAGTTCTTCTATATATTTCTCACCCTGATATCTTGGTAAGCTTATGAGGAGACCGCCTGAAGTGATGGCATCGCAAAGGATCCATTGATCTTCCATTGAAAGATTCTCGTGGTAATGTACTTTTTCTTGAAGCCAAGAGTGGTTCGCTTTTGATCCTCCTGGAATGATTCCTTTTTCCGCTAACTCCTTGGTTCCTTCTAACATAGGGATAGAAGAATAGGTAAATTCAATAGATACTGAACTTCCTCTAGCCATTTCATATGCGTGACCTGCCAATCCGAACCCGGTCACATCGGTCACGGCATTGGGATTGAACATTTGCAGTACCTCTGCAGCCGTTTTGTTCAACATCCTCATTACATTGATGACCGAAGTCTCCTGAGCTGAAGTCACAGCCTTACGCTTGATCCCTGTCGTTAAGATTCCTACACCCAATGGTTTTGTCAGGACGAGGACATCTCCTTCTTGTGCACCCGTATTCGTCCAAAACCTTTTAGGATGAACGATCCCGGTAACACTCAGGCCAAACTTAGGCTCTTGATCGTCAATGGAATGGCCACCGACTGTCACGGCACCCGCTTCGATCACTTTGCTTTGAGCGCCTTTCAGAATAGCGGCAAGTATATCGCTTCCCAGTTTTTTGATGGGAAATCCTACAATGTTCAGGACGGTTTTCGGTGTACCGCCCATGGCATAAACGTCACTCAGAGCATTTGCGGCTGCAATTTCACCGAATTGATAAGGGTCATCCACAATCGGGGTGAAATAATCAACCGTTTGTACCATGGCAAGATCATCTGTAAGCTGAAAGATCCCACCATCATCTGATGATTCATTTCCTACAAGTAGTTCTTCCTTAATTGGTTGTGGAGGCAGCTGACGCAAAACTTGCGTCAAGTCACTGGGACTAAGTTTACAGCCTCAGCCAGCCTTTGAAGAAAGTTCTGTTAAACGGATGATCTCTTCCTTGCTCATTGACTTCACCTCTTTATGTATGAATTAAATCCATTGTACAGGATAAAAATACCTTAGAGCAAAATTGAAGCAAATTATGAAGAAGCATATGATCATTTGCACTTCTATTTTCTCTATACTAGAATGAAATGAAATACACAAATCATCTAAAGGAGGAGAATTGCTATGAACAAAGTAAGAATGACGATCGAATTCTGCATGATGTGAAACTACGCACCTAAAGCCGCGAGTTTCGCGGAACAGCTATTCAATCATTTCAGGTCCGATATTGAGGAATTAAAGTTAGTGCCGTCCTCCGGTGGCGCATTTGAAATTACTATAGGGGAAGAAAAGATCTATTCCAAGCTTGATACAGGAGTTTTCCCCGAAGTAAATCGAATCATTTCGATCATTGAAGCTTTATGATCAAAAAAAGGTCTTAGCGGCAGCTAAAGACCTTTTTCTTCTATTAAAATGAATATTGGTTATTCATTAGACAATCCTTGAACCCGGATCACATAGGATGAGGGGGTCGAACATTCCTTCTTAGGAACATTGATCTCTATCGTATGATGCTCAATAGAATAGGTGATCGCCCGTTGCTTTAAACAAAAAGGAAAACGAATGGAGCGTTTCCTGATCTTACATTCGTCCTTAAGCATGATCGATACTAACAATTGAGTATCCTTTTTCTTAATAATCAATTCCTCTGGACATATATTTTCAGTTTCGATTTCTAATATGAACGATTCTGTCGTGTCAAGGAAGTCTACACGAAATTCCTGTTCATCCAGTTGAACAGTAGCAGGATCCAACAGCCAATCCTTCATACTCTCCTCCCAGTTCTCTAAATAGAAATCGTCCTTATCCTTGCTCATTTACACCTGACCCCCAACTACGTCTTTTACATATTGTATTCGTTCTAATTTAATTGGTGAGGGTGTTATAATGGGAGCAAAGAGTGAAGGGGGAACAATCATGAATCAACTTGCCAGATCCATACCATCCATTAACGAAATGCAAAAATCCATACACTTTCATACATACCTTCATCATCATAATCTAACGAGAGAAAGAGGGACGGACCTCCTGAGAAAGGTAATTTCTTCCTGCAGGACTTCCATTTTGAATGAAGAATGGGTTGGTCCCCATCCATCCTCTAACCAATTTATTGATGAGGTCTTCAGCCGATTAGAAACATTGACACACACATCTTATTCCCTCTCTCTTAGAAGGGTCATCAACGCTACGGGAACCATTTTACATACAAACTTAGGTCGTGCACGTTTAGGCCAGGAGACGATGAATCATGTCCTGGCCACCGGTCATAACTACAGCAACCTGGAGTTTAGCATTGATGAAGGGAAGAGGGGATCCCGGCATTCCCATGCAGAGAAGTTCATCTGTGAGTTGACAGGCGCAGAAGCTGCAATGGTTGTTAACAATAACGCCGCAGCTGTTTTCCTTATTCTCTCAGCACTTGCCAAACAGAAAGAAGTTATCGTCTCTCGCGGCGAGCTGGTTGAAATCGGCGGATCATTTCGAATTTCATCCATTATGAAGGAAAGCGGGGCCCGACTTCTTGAGATTGGTACAACGAATAAAACCCACTTAATGGATTATGAAGAAGCGGTGAATGAAGAGACAAGGATGATCATGAAAGTGCATCAAAGTAATTTCATCATTAAAGGATTCACTTCCTCCGTATCCTCAAATGAACTGGTGGAAGTATCAAAGAAGCACCCCAACGTCATTTATTACGAAGACTTAGGGAGTGGTGCACTATATGACTTCACCCGTATGGGGATAGGAAATGAGCCGCTTGTGAAGAACGTCCTGGACAAAGGGGTGGACATCGTATCATTCAGCGGGGACAAATTATTGGGGGGGCCGCAAGCAGGAATCATCGCCGGGAAAAAGAAGTGGATTGATCAGTTAAAGAAACATCAGCTTGCCCGTGTACTCCGGGTTGACAAAATGACACTCGCTGCA
This sequence comes from Rossellomorea sp. YZS02, assembly GCF_033963925.1. Lineage (NCBI taxonomy): Bacteria > Bacillati > Bacillota > Bacilli > Caryophanales > Bacillaceae > Rossellomorea > Rossellomorea sp. YZS02. The sequence goes on from NZ_JAXBLY010000012.1 coordinate 8,909, forward strand.
TTAGAAATAACGCTCTTACACTATATCAGGGGTGAGGAACGAGAAAAAAATCCAACCATTGAAACCATTACCCGTACCAAAGACGACATCCTGCACCAATCAAGACAATTCGCGGATCATGTCTCATCCCTCGAGAGCGGTTTCACATCAGACATTTTCGTTGGCCAGAGTCAGATTGGAGGCGGGACGATGCCAGAGGTTGGATTAGACACGTACGTTGTATCCTTAAGGCATCCTGTTCTTTCATCACACGTGATTCATGATAAATTACGGACAGGTAGTCCATCCGTTCTTACAAGAATTCAAGACGATTCAATCCTTTTCGATCTACGAACCGTTTCTGAGCAAGAACAAATGGAGATCATCCAAGTGCTGAGAGTTATTCACGAATCAAACTAAAAGGGAGTGCAGACAACCGCACTCCCTGGTTCATTCATTACATATCGTGGTGACTGTTGTTTTTTTGCCTCGTGTGATTTCGATTCTTCACTTTATGTGATCCGCTCAAAGGCTCCGGCTGGCCTGATTGTTTCGGAGCATTTTTGCGCATATCCTTACTATCATTTTTGTTCATATTCCATCCCTCCTATCCTTTAGGATGCTAAGTTAGCGAACAGTTTATTCACACGTATGGCATCCATCATTATTGGCTATACTAAAAAAGCTAATTTCTGATTAAGGAGAGATCGACCATGCCTTACCATAAAAATAAACAACAGGCGTTTCAAGCTGCTGAACAAAGTGTGACGGAAGTACAAAATACCATCAATGAACTTGTATTGGATGGAGCAAGCTATGGTTCTCAACTCGCTCATCTGAAAAATGAGGTCAATGAGGCATACCAACAAATTGAAAATGCCCTGGAAGTGGCATCGGATACGCAACGGGCACAACTTCAACAATTCAAATCCGATCTTTCTTCCATCGTCAATGAAGTGAACGAACAATAGGAACAAAATGATACCCGGCTTAAATAAAACCCACTCTGCTGATTAATCACCAGAGTGGGTTTTATTTGTTTATAAACAGGGTAGGGGAGAATAGATGCTGCAGGATATGCATCCATCCCCGCCTTTCTCATGTTATTGATTGGTTTTACGCTTTTTATTAAACTGACGTTGGGCTGCCGTCAACGGTTCATTTGAAATCTCTTCATTATATCCAGCACCCTGACCCTGTGCTTTAGCTGCATTCATACCATTTATAACATGGTTTGCTTTACGTTTGGCCAATGTAGAACACCTCCATAATGGTAGAATGCCACCATCAATCACTTCCTATGATAGGAAAGTGCTAACAGATTTATTTTTTTGAAATAATGATTTTAGGGATCTGACACGATTTGACAAGGAGAGAAATGTTGTTATATCAATATTTCTTCTGAAACCTAAAGGAGTTTAATCATTTAGATAAGTAAAACTTATCAAAAACAATAACTTTATTGTTATTTACTTATGTAATCGCTTGTATTAAGATGTAAATGTGAGAAAAGTTCGTTTAGAACGAAAACTTTTCGACTTATTGTGTGATGTAGTTTAGAGGGGGAATCGAAATGGCAAAGAACGATGTATTTAATGCACGATCTTCTTTCGAACTAGAAGGAAAACGTTATCATTACTATCGTTTAAAAGCGCTTGAAGAAGCAGGAGTAACAAAAATTAACCGCTTACCTTACAGTGTAAAGGTACTGCTGGAGTCTGTACTACGTCAATTCGACGGACGTGTCATCAACAAAGAACATGTTGAAAACTTAGCGAACTGGGGATCCACCGAAGTGAAGGATGCAGAAGTTCCATTCAAACCTTCACGGGTTATTCTTCAGGATTTCACTGGAGTCCCTGCGGTAGTTGACTTAGCGTCTCTACGCAAAGCAATGGCAGATATCGGTGGAGATCCTCAAAAAATCAATCCTGAAATCCCGGTTGATCTTGTCATCGATCACTCTGTACAGGTAGATAAATACGGGACAGCAAATGCATTGCAAGCCAATATGGACCTTGAGTTTGAACGTAACGCTGAGCGTTATCAATTCCTTAGCTGGGCACAAAAGGCATTCGAAAACTATCGTGCCGTTCCACCTGCAACAGGGATCGTTCACCAAGTAAACTTAGAGTACTTAGCTAATGTCGTTCACGCTGTTGAAACAACAGAAGGCGACTTTGAAGCTTATCCGGATACACTGGTTGGTACTGATTCTCATACTACGATGATCAATGGTATCGGTGTACTTGGATGGGGTGTAGGTGGTATCGAAGCAGAAGCAGGAATGCTTGGTCAGCCTTCTTACTTCCCGATTCCTGAAGTGATCGGGGTTAAACTGACTGGTGAGCTTCCTAATGGAGCGACCGCGACTGACTTAGCCCTTAAAGTAACACAAGTATTACGTCAAAAAGGTGTTGTAGGGAAATTTGTTGAGTACTTCGGTACTGGTGTTGCAACATTACCACTTGCCGACCGTGCAACGATTGCCAACATGGCACCGGAATACGGTGCAACGTGTGGTTTCTTCCCGGTTGATTCAGAGTCACTTGATTATCTGCGACTTACTGGACGCGAAGAAACACATATCAACATGGTTGAAGAATACTTAAAGAAAAACGACATGTTCTTCACACCTGAAAAAGAAGAGCCAACATACACTGACGTAGTGGAAATTGACCTTTCAGCAGTGGAACCAAATCTTTCAGGACCTAAACGTCCACAAGATTTAATCCCACTTTCTGATATGAAAGAAGCTTTCCATAAATCGATTACGGCTAAAGAAGGCGTTCAAGGTTTCGGTCTGGATGCTTCTGAAATTAACAAAACTGCCAAGTACACGACAGAAGATGGAAAAGATGTTGTGATGCCAACAGGTGCGATCGGAATCGCTGCCATTACTTCATGTACCAACACATCTAACCCATACGTTATGTTAGGTGCCGGCTTAGTTGCGAAAAAAGCAGTGGAACTTGGAATGAATGTTCCAGATTACGTTAAAACATCCCTTGCTCCAGGTTCTAAAGTTGTAACTGGTTACTTAAGAGATTCAGGTTTACTGTCTTATCTTGAAGATATCGGATTTAACTTGGTAGGGTACGGCTGTACGACGTGTATCGGTAACTCTGGTCCACTTCGTCCAGAAATCGAGAAGGCTGTATCAGATTCTGACTTACTATTGACATCTGTCCTATCAGGTAACCGTAACTTTGAAGGACGTATCCATCCACTAGTGAAAGCAAATTACCTTGCTTCACCACCGCTTGTTGTTGCATATGCATTAGCAGGTACTGTGGACATCGATCTTCAAAAAGATTCTTTAGGTAAAGATAAAGATGGTAATGACGTATTCTTCAAAGATATCTGGCCATCACAAGATGAAGTGAAGGATGCTGTTAAATCAACCGTTACACCTGAATTGTTCCGTAAAGAGTATGAGCATGTCTTCTCTGAAAACGAGCGCTGGAATGAAATTAAAACAAGTAACGAACCACTTTACAGCTTTGATGAAACATCAACTTACATCCAAAATCCAACGTTCTTTACAGGACTTGCGACTACACCTGAGGACATCCAAGGGTTAAGCGGTCTTCGCGTTGTTGGTAAATTTGGAGATTCCGTCACTACCGATCATATTTCACCAGCAGGTGCCATCGGAAAGGATACACCAGCAGGGAAATATTTACGCGCGAATAATGTAGAGCCTCGTGACTTTAACTCTTATGGTTCTCGTCGTGGTAACCATGAAGTGATGATGCGTGGTACGTTTGCCAACATCCGTATCCGTAACCAAATTGCTCCTGGTACAGAAGGTGGCTTCACTACTTATTGGCCTGAAAATGAAGTAATGCCAATGTATGATGCGTGCATGAAGTATCAACAAGATGGTACTGGATTAGTTGTTCTTGCAGGTAAAGATTACGGTATGGGATCTTCTCGTGACTGGGCAGCGAAAGGTACGAATCTTCTTGGTATCAAGACTGTCATCGCTGAAAGCTATGAGCGTATTCACCGTTCGAACCTTGTGATGATGGGTGTTCTTCCACTTCAATTCAAGAAGGGTGACAGCGCAGAATCATTAGGATTGACAGGTAGGGAAACAATTTCTGTCAATGTGACCAACGATGTAAAACCTCGTGATATCTTAACGGTTACAGCTGTAGCTGAGGATGGATCGAAAACAGAATTCGACGTACTGGCTCGTTTTGATTCTGACGTAGAAGTAGACTACTACCGTCATGGTGGGATTCTGCAAATGGTTCTACGTAACAAATTACAAGCATAATGATGCTTTAAGTCCCGGGATTCCCCGGGGCTTTTTTTAATACCCCACAAAATCCTCGAAAATAATTCATACTAAAGGGAGACAAGCTTACATAAGATGATAGTAAAATCATTCCCCTGAAAGGAGAGACACCCTTGAAATCCATATTCGGCATTTTGCTTGTCGCTTTAATGGTCTTCTCTTTCTATATTGAGAACAAGTCAGACCCAAGTTTATTTTCCGAAGACACGTTTCAACAAGTCGAAGAATACGATCAATTAATCGATATAGAAGAAGGAGAGGCTGCTGAAACCACTCCTGTCGAGAATTATCCCGGCCCGAATGTCGGAGATAAGGCAGTTGATTTTAAGCTGGATACTTTGAATGGAGGATCCAAGACATTATCTGAATTAAAAGGAAAGAAAGTGATTCTGAACTTTTGGGCTACATGGTGTCCACCATGCAAAGAAGAAATGCCTGTCTTACAGGAATTTTATAATAAACATGGTGAAAACGTAGAGATCCTGGCCATTAACATCGACCCTCAATACAACGTGAAAGAATACCAAGAAACAATGGGTCTGACCTTCCCCATCCTTATGGATACGGATGACAAAATTAATAATGCCTATGACATCCTGACCGTACCTACCACCTTCATCATCAACGAACAAGGCATTATCACCCACAAACAAATCGGTGCCATCACCAGTATCGACTCCCTTACATCCATGATCAAGTGAGGGACGGACCTTTCAAACGTGAACACTTGCGCATGGGCTAGCAGCATATTCCACCTCCTATTGTGACCTTTGTTTAAAATATCTGACATTTGGATATACTACTTATACAAACACAATAGAAAGTGAGGGAATGATATGCGCAGACCAAGGAAAAAATCTTTCGCAGACCTGGTAAAAGAAAATAAGCAGCAGCTCCTACTTGACCAGGATGCCATTGATGCCATTGAAGAACGGATTGATGCAAGACTTGAAATAAAACGCCCTATAGGCAAAGCCGAGTAAGGAATTACGAGGCTTATTTTTTTTGCTTAAGAAATCATTCTGCCAATAATTACGCCTTTTCTTCCTTCTCATTTTGGTAATCATACTAGTAAGGGGGGAAGTTCATGAGTAACTCAAAGGGAAGTCCGAACCACTTTGCACCAAACCACATCGGAACACAGTCAAGAGCCGCTGGCGGCAACAAAGGGAAACAGATGCAAGATAAATCAGGGAAACATGCACAGGTAATCCAAACCAAAGGTGAATGACGCTTACCTTACTAGTGGGGCCGACCTTGAAGGTCCGTCCCTCAGGCAAAATGTTTTAGGAGGAATATGAGATGGCATGGGATAAACCGAACCCGGATGATCGCAGTGATAATGTAGAGAAGCTTCAAGGGATGGTTCAGCATACGATTGAGAATATCGATCGGGCTGAGGAATCAATGGCTTGCACAGACAGTGAAGAACAACTTCAGTCCATACAGGCAAAGAATGAACGCCGTAGAGAGAGCCTTCAGGCTTTTCGCAGCGAAATAAAAGACGAAGCGAATCAAAACAATCAATAACAAATAGACTAATTCCCATAACCCGGACAAAAAAGGCTCACTCTTTATAGCCTAGCTGTCCGGGTTATTATCTTCCCCTCTAGGTAGAAAGGTTGCCAGGATCAACTCTGAGGCGAATTGATTCTATGCCTACGATAACTATGATAAAATGAGGGATGACACTGATTAGATAAAGAGGGTGGAAACAATGCAAATTTCTGAAAAAACCATTGAAGTACGATACGCAGAAACGGATCAAATGGGGGTTGTGTACCATGCCAATTATCTTGTTTGGATGGAGCTGGGTCGTACACAATTGATAGAAGACCTTGGCTTTAAATACGCCGATATTGAAAAGGAAGGGATTTTATCCCCTGTCATTGACCTGAATGTCAGCTATAAGTCACCGGTCCGCTATGGTGAAAAAGCGTTTATCAAAACATGGGTGGAAGAGTATGATGGACTTCGCATTACATATGCTTACGAGATCTATAATGGACAAAACCAGCTTGCCATTACCGGACAATCGAAACATGTGTGCGTAAAGCAGGAGAACTTTCGTCCGGTTTCAATTCGGAAAATGTTCCCGCAATGGCATGAAGCTTACGAAAAGGCAAAAAAATAGCCCCTACATAATGAGTACATTGGTAACATCTCGGGAAGACTCGACTAAAGATCCATTTTGGAAAGGAAGAGGTTCATGGCATTCGGACTAACCAAGCAGGAGCTAAGAGGATGGAAGCAACGTGTGAAGAATGGGGAGATTGCATTCTTGACCCATTACTGGCTGGATGACCGATTTCCTGGTACTCGTTCTGTAACCAAAGTGGGCTGCTGCAACATCGAAGCGTTATGCAGATGGGGAGAAATGTATGGACTGAAGAAAGAATGGATCCATCAGCGGGAAGAGGGCTTTCCCCATTTCGACCTTTTAGGTGACATTCAATATGAGGTTCTTCTTAAAGAAGGTCTTCATGAACACATCGATCGTTTCCTTAACAAGTGAGAGTTGATATACGTTAAGTACTCGTAAGTTTGTTTATTCATCGATAAGTGCTTAGTAAAAAGGCTGGCGGATGCCAGCCTTTCATGCAGATTATTTTCTGTACTCGTATAAAGGTTCTTGAAGTTTTTCATCAAACTCGACATACAGATCATGACCATCAAAAAACCATAGATCTCTTTCTTCGATAAAAAACTCCCGGTTTTCAATTTCGACTTGTTCACCAAGATCTACCGGTTCGTCTTTGTTCACTCCTAATGAAAAACCATCGTGCAGAGGACTGGAACCTCCATATCGCACATAAAAACGAACTTGTTCACCTTCCTCAACAAGCATTTCGTCTTTAAACCACGTTAGAGCTTCTTCTGATATATGTATGTTCATTGATGAGACTCCTTTCTCTACAGGTATTTTTCCAGAGTGGTTCCCGAATTCTGGACAAAGAAAGTTTCATTTCATATTATATACATAGTAAAGGCAGAACATCTACTAATACGCATAAAGGATGAGATAGATGAAGACACAAACATTATTATATTACATAGGAGCTTTTATATTTGTGGGACTGAGTGTATTAACACTCTTGCAATTGCATGAAGCCAAGTATCAGATTGAAGCTGGTGGGTTCATAATAATTGCGGCGCTTATTTATTACGGGATGGTAACCTTATACTTTAAGGGAAGCCGTAGGACTTTTATTATGGCCAATGCCTGTTTGGCTGGTATAGCCCTTTGTGGAATATTCTTCAATTCTTTACTATTTGGCGGCCATTAAAAAAAGAGCTTCTCTTTGAGGGAAGCTCTTTTTTATATTTTCAGTCATTACTTTAAAAAGTTCACGCCACTGCTATTCTGCTCATTGCGCTAATCCATCTACCATATGTGAAACCATTTCTTCTTCGGTATAGGCGATCATTCCATTTTTCCTGGCAAAATCAAGAGGATAGATTCTGTAGTTATTATAGTGATTTTCAGACACAAAGGTAGGCTGGAATTGAATGGACGGGTAGGTGATCTTAGAACCCGCAGGATTCATCAATTTTTCTACTTGGACTGTAACCATGCCCCCGATATCTTTAAAATCGTCCTTTTGTCCGGATAGGAAATTCCCTAATGAATAAACCACGACGGCTTCCCGCCCATCACTGGTTTTATATGTTTGTATGGGCTGGAGAACATGTGGGTGATGCCCGAAAATGATATCCACTCCTTTATCCGTCAACACCTTTGCCAATCGTTCCTGTTCTTCAGTAGGGAAGCGTTGATATTCATTTCCCCAATGTAAGGAAAGGACGACCAAATCCACGTTCAAATCTTTGGCTTTTGTGATTTCCTGTATCATCTTATGTTCATCGATTAAATTGACTAAATACTCTTTCCCTTTTGGAACAGGGATTCCATTTGTTCCGTATGTATAGGAAAGAAGAGCAAACTTTATTCCATTTACATTAAAGGTACGAATCCGCTCTTGGTCTTCCCGGCTTTTAAACGCCCCCACATACGGCATCGATATTTTTTCATAGTAGTCAATAGCACTCTTAAGTCCTTTTTCCCCCTGATCCAATGAGTGGTTGTTGGCATTCGTGACAGCATCGACCCCAACCTCCTGTAAGGATTTCACAATATCTTTCGGACTGTTAAATAGCGGATAACTTGAGACGCCAAGTTCCACACCACCCGGAGTCGATTCCTGATTGGCGATCAGGAAATCAGGAGTTTCCAACATGTTCTTTATCGGAGAGAACATAGGGGTGAAATTGTATCCGTTCTCACTTTTTGCATCATTGTAAACGGTGTCATGCAGGAGGATGTCACCAATTGCTGCTAGGGAAGCACTTGCTTTCATAGATTTTCCCGATGCTTGTACTTCTCTCGTTGTATGGAGAAGGGAGGTTATCTTTTTTTCACCTTTAGCAGGGCTGGTCCAATCTGCTAATTGTTTTTCTAGTAGCAATCCAATAATGAAGAGTAAAGGAATACAAAGGGACACTCCCAATATTACACGCTTTTTATTCATATTCATCATCCTTTATTAGTACACTAATTTCATTTTACAAAAAAAATAAGGAGAATGGGGGTATATTTAATAGAATTTTGAAGAATATTCTCATATTATCGTGGCTAAAGGTAATTATCATCATCATCTTTCTCAAAGAAATCATAGGCTATACTTTCTTTTGTTGGATCCTTTCAATAAAAAAAAACGACAGGAGTATCAAGTAACCCTTTGAAAAAGGTTGCTTGGTGCTCCTGTCGCTTGCAATCTAAAGCCATTTAATTTTTGGTTCGGTTTTATTTTTAATCCGAGTTATATTTGCTCTATGTCTATAAATGACGAAAATGGTCAGTATGCCCACTACAATGATGAGAGGAAGATCTCCGGTGAAGATGGAATACATAAAGGCAAGTACCGCTGCAATCATAGAAGAGAGGGATACATACTTCGTTGCGTATAAGCAAATAAAAAAGACTGCTAGCAAGATTAAGAATAAAATGTAATTATATCCTAGAAGGACACCAGCAGAGGTTGCTACGGCTTTTCCTCCCCTGAAGTTTGCAAAAACGGGATACATATGTCCGATTACGGCAAATACCCCTGCGAGTAACATATGAACATCACTTGCCAACATCAGCGGTAATAGAGTGGCAACCGTTCCTTTTAAGATATCCATGGTGGTCACTATCATCCCGGCTTTCACACCCAGGGTTCTGAATGTGTTCGTCCCACCCAGGTTTCCGCTTCCATGTTCACGGATGTCCTTTCCATAAAACGTTTTTCCGATCAGCAATCCAGATGGAATGGATCCTAATAAATATGACAGTACAAGTATAAGGGCAAAAATCATCATCACTGCTCCTTTAAAAATAACTAATCCGTTCTTATTTTAACATGTTTTCCAATGGATGGGGAGAAAATAAATGAAATAATTAGTACCTGTTCATAAAAGTAGATAATATTTTCATTCCTCTCCATACATCCGAAGGAATTATGTTAAAATAGATACACTTTACATAGTTGAAATGAAGGTGTACACACATGCAAATAGTTTTATCCGCGTTCCAATGGGTGGCGTTCATGGTGGCTGGATCGATCGCCGCCCCGATTGCGATTGCTGACTTATTCCAATTGTCTCCTGCAGACACAGCCGGTTTCATACAAAGAACAATCTTCGTATTGGGGGCCGCCAGCCTCATTCAGGCTTTGGTGGGTCATAAACTCCCCATTAACGAGGGTCCTGCAGGATTGTGGTGGGGTGTTTTTGCCATTTATGCAGGTTTTGCGGGGACATTATATAGCAGTCATGAAGAGGTCCTGACGGTTCTACAGGGAGGAATGATTGTCAGTGGAGTCATTTTCTTTATTCTATCTGCCACTGGATTGCTTAAGAAGTTATCGTCCCTATTTACACCAACCATCACGTTTATTTATTTGATGCTGCTGATATTACAATTAAGCGGATCCTTTATTAAAGGGATGTTCGGGATCCAGCATGAAGGTCAATCCATGGAGCCATTGGTTTTACTGGGGAGTGTTCTGACCATTCTTGTTGCATTATATTTTTCCAGCAGCAAGCGAAAGTGGATTCAGCAATATTCCATCATCCTCGCTCTGGCAGCAGGATGGATCATTTTTATTCTGATGGGATTAGGGGAGACTGCTACTGTTTCAGACAGCTGGTTTTCATTCCCAGAGGTGTTTGTCTTTGGAAAACCCGTATTTGATACAGGGGTCATTGTTACGTCTATCTTTATCACATTTCTGTTGACGACCAATATGATCGCTTCCATCCGGGTGATGGAAGAGGTGATGAGAGTCAATGGAAGACCAACATATGAACGATATTCGAGGAGTGGCTTTGCATCCGGGATCAATCAGCTATTCGGTGGAATATTCTCAGCCATCGGATCTGTCCCCATATCCGGATCTGCAGGGTTTGTAGCTGCAACGGGTATGTATTCAATTCTTCCGTTTATTCTTGGGAGCGGGATCATTATGATCATCAGCCTGATTCCCAAAATCATGAATCTATTTGCAAGTCTCCCTGCGCCGGTTGGCTATGCCGTTACAACGGTCATTTTCATCAAAATGGTAGGGCTAGCACTTGGTGAATATCGAAAAGAAGAAAATGTGGAGAGAATTCATTTTGTGGCCGGAATCTCCCTTATTGTAGGAGTAGGGGCAATGTTTGTTCCCCCCAGCGCTTTTAAGGAAATGCCGGTAGTCGTTGCTTCCATATTGAATAATGGTTTGATATTGGGTACCATTACGGCGATCATAGTCGAACAATATTTACTAAAGAAACAATCAAATCATTCTATAACCAGTAAACATTAGTTTACTGGTTTTGTTGTTTGTTGAAACCTCATTTATTAGGTGGGTAGTATGCACATCCCAACTTCATCACAAACTATAAGGGTAAAGGCATTTTCTTGGACAACATGTTTACCTTTTGTATAATGAGGGTAACCCTTCTATGTTTAGAAAAATTTCTCAGTTCATAAAGCAGGTGGAATAATGATTGAATTTAAAAATGTCACGAAAATCTATGAAGATGGTACGGAAGCAATAAAGGGGATCAACTTGACGATACCAAAAGGAAAGCTTGTTGCTCTGATTGGTCCGAGCGGATGCGGAAAAACGACTACGATGAAAATGATCAATAAGCTTATCTCGCCTTCAGGCGGTACCATCCTCATTAACGGGAAAGATATCTCCGAAACGGATGAAGTGGAGCTCAGACGAAACATCGGCTATGTCATACAGCGTATTGGACTGCTTCCCCATATGACGATTGAAGAAAACATCAGCCTTATCCCCCGGTTAAAAGGATGGAAAAAGGAAAAATACGAAGGTCGTGTAGATGAGCTTCTTAATCTGGTAGGCCTTGAACCGGACATCTATAGGAAACGGTATCCTCTGGAATTAAGCGGTGGACAGCAGCAGCGTGTCGGAGTGATCCGGGCACTTGCAGCGGAGCCCCCGATCATTCTGATGGATGAACCTTTCAGTGCCCTGGATCCAATCAGTCGCGAACAGCTCCAGGATGAATTGAAAAGCATTCAAAATACAATACATAAAACGATTGTCTTTGTCACACATGATATTGATGAAGCATTAAAGATAGCTGATGAAATCGCCATTATGAGAGATGGGAAAATCGAGCAGATGGCTTCTCCTGATGAGCTTCTGTCAGAACCTGCCAATGAATTCGTCCGTGCTTTCATCGGTGAAGATCGACTGAAAGTTCATTCAGGGCATAAGCAGGTGTTGGAGATCATGAAGGACGATAGGGATGCGTTTCACATTCAGCTGGAAGAACCTGAATACTCATTGATACCATATGATGCAACCATCCAGGAAGCGGCAAGAATGCTGCTGTCAACCGGTAAACCTTATCTTATGGTGACGAGAAGCGATAAAAAAATCGGAATCATCACATCCAGTGACATTCTTCGTACTGTCGCCTCATCTGATAATAAGGAGGCAGGTTCAGTATGAATACATTCTCCATCCTTTTCATCCATACCATATCAAACCGCTCTGATGAAATCTTAACAGGATTACTGGAACATCTTTACTTATCTTTTGTTTCGATTTTCATAGCCATTGCCATATCTCTGCCACTGGGGATATACATATCCCGCAAAAAACAGTCGGCGGAATTTTTTATCGGAATCACTGCCGTATTTCAAACGATACCAAGTCTCGCTTTATTCGGTTTTCTTATTCCACTTTTAGGTACAGGAAGTATAACAGCCATAATCGCTCTCACGGTATATGCCCTTTTACCGATTCTCAGAAATACGTATACAGGCATTATCGGGGTCGATGAGGGAGTCATAGAGGCTGGAAGAGGAATGGGAATGACTAATTCCCAGCTATTATTTAAAGTAGAGCTTCCACTCGCCCTCCCATTTATTATGGCAGGTATCCGAACCGCTACTGTCTTAACAGTTGGAGTCGCCACGCTTGCAACGTTTGTAGGAGCTGGTGGACTTGGTGACCTCATTTACCGGGGACTTTCTACTTGGAATAATGCACTTGTACTAGCGGGGGCGATTCCCGCTGCCCTACTCGCATTAAGTTTCGACTTTTTATTAAAGCTGCTTGAAAGATTGACCACACCTAAAGGGTTAAAGGCACGAAAATAGACCATAATTCAAAGGAGAGTAAGAATGAAAAAGACATTACAGCCTTTCATATTATTAATCGTATTATCCATCGTAATCGCAGGTTGCGGAAATAATGGCGGAAAAGATACTATCACGGTGTCAGGAAAAATGTGGACGGAACAGTTTATTCTGACTCAAATGATGGCAGAACTGCTCAAAGAAAAAACAGATTTGGATGTGAAAGTTGAAGAAGGTTTAGGGGAAGTCTCGATCCTTACACCTGCTCTTGAGAAAGGCGACATTGACGTTTATGTGGAATATACAGGTACTGGCCTTGAAGCTGTACTGAAAGAACAAGCCAAGAAAGGTGCCTCAGCAGATGAAATCCTTTCACAAGTGAAGAAAGGATACGAAAAAAAGTTTGATGTTACCTGGTTGAAGCCATTAGGTTTTGAAAATACGTATACTCTCGCCTATACAGAGGATCAGGATTTTGATGCTAAGACTTTCTCTGACCTTGTGCCTCTTTCGAAGGAATTGAGCTTCGGTGCACCCCATCAGTTCTATGAGCGTGAAGGGGACGGATACGATGCCTTCTCTAAAGCATATGGATTCGAATTTAAAGAGAAGGAAAGCTTTGATCCGAACATAATGTATGAAGCGGTTAAAAACGGTGATGTAGACATTATTCCCGCGTTTACTACAGATGGGAGAATACAACGTTACAACTTGAAAACAACGACGGATGATAAAGGATTCTTCCCTCCATACGATGCTGCGCCAATCATTCGTCAAGAAGTACTGAAAGAACATCCTGAAGTAGAAAAAGTGCTAAATGAATTAGCAGGAAAGATCTCTGAAGAAGAGATGAGTGAGTTAAATGCCAAAGTCGATATGGATAAGCAGGATCCTAAGGACGTAGCGCGTGATTTCCTTATTTCTAAAGGGTTGATCAAAAAGTAAGGATAAGAGAAGTGTCAGGTATGGAAAGAGGAGCAGGCTGTTTGATAAAACGCTACCTTACTCCCCCTGACACTTCCTTTTATTTAGACAATTTTATAAATTTTTGAAAAATTAAAGGGAAATATGGTATAAAAGAAGAATAGGACTTAAGAAACAGTTAAAGAATAGAAGGCAATGAAGGAGTTGAGAACATCTATGGAAAATCCATCCCGTCACGAAATAGGAAACATACTCAAACAATCCAAACGTATTGCAGTGATCGGTTTAAGTGATAATCCAGCACGCACATCTTATATGGTTTCTAAGGCGATGCAGGACCAGGGGTATGATATCATTCCAGTGAACCCCACGATTGAGTCGGCTTTGGGGGTCAAGGCTGTATCTTCTCTCCAGGAAATTGATGGACCGATTGATATCGTTAACGTATTTCGACGGTCAGAATTTTTGCCACAAATAGCAGAAGAATTTGATAAAATTGATTCTAACGTATTTTGGGCACAACTTGGGGTAGAGAATGAAGAGGCTTATCGCTTTTTAAAGGAACGAGGGTATACAGTCATTATGGATCGCTGTATTAAGGTTGAACATGCTTTAACCAAATAATTCTCACTCGTAACAAGCGGCTCTCACCGCTTGTTTTTTTACGGACTGTCCAAACTTAAATCAGGATGAGTAACAAGGGATATTTAAACCAGATCACGGAAATACCATTTGCGAAAATCAAATAAAACGCTACAATATAGCATAGTAGTTTACCTCAAAATGACCAATACAGGTAAACGAACAAACGTTCTTGTGTTATAGTTAATTAATACATAACCAATAATAGCTTACAAGAACCCACATATTATGGTTAGAGAAGTTTTGAAAGGGGAATGTTCGTGGCCAACCAGAATAAGACCATGGATTACAATGATGATGCCATACAAGTATTAGAAGGCTTAGAAGCCGTCCGTAAGAGACCTGGTATGTATATAGGCTCTACAGATTCAAGAGGATTGCATCATTTAGTATACGAAATTGTCGATAACTCGGTTGATGAAGCGCTGGCAGGCTTCGGGAACGAGATTATTGTTACGATACATAAGGATAATAGCATCTCTGTGCAAGATAAAGGTCGGGGTATGCCAACAGGGATGCACAAGCTAGGAAAGCCGACTCCTGAAGTAATCTTGACTGTTCTTCATGCCGGAGGAAAATTTGGTCAGGGTGGATATAAGACAAGTGGTGGACTGCATGGCGTTGGTGCCTCAGTTGTTAACGCTTTGTCTGAATGGCTTGTTGTCACAATAGAGCGTGACGGGATGAAATATGAACAGCGCTTCTTGAATGGCGGAAAACCTGAAACTACTCTCGAGAAAATCGGTAAAACAAAAAAATCCGGCACATGTATTCATTTCAAACCCGATCCTGAGATTTTCAGTACGATCACTTATAATTACGAAACGCTTTGTGAGCGTCTAAGAGAATCCGCCTTCCTGCTTAAAGGGTTAAAGATTGAAATCATCGATGAACGACATGATCAAAAAGAAGTGTTCCACTTTGAAAGCGGAATTCAGGCATTCGTTCAATACTTAAATGAAGAAAAAGACGTCCTTCATAACGTAGCTTTCTTTGAAGGGGAGCATCATACGATTGAAGTGGAATTTGCATTTCAATTTAATGATGGATTTTCGGAAAACATCCTTTCGTTCGTAAACAATGTACGTACGAAAGACGGCGGAACCCATGAAGCCGGTGCTAAGACGGCAATGACCCGGGTCTTCAACGAGTATGCACGGAAAGCAGGTATCCTGAAAGATCGTGATAAAAACTTAGAGGGTACTGATATTCGTGAAGGTCTCGCAAGTATCGTATCCGTCCGCATACCGGAACACCTTCTTCAATTTGAGGGTCAAACGAAAGGAAAGCTTGGAACAAGTGAAGCAAGATCCGCAGTGGATGCTGTCGTATCGGAACATCTCCTCTATTTCTTGGAAGAGAATCCTGAGACAAGCTCCCTCCTCATTAAGAAGTCCATAAAAGCCGCTCAGGCCCGGGAAGCAGCTCGTAAAGCCAGGGAAGATGCGCGGAACGGGAAGAAGAGAAAGCGTTCAGAAACAGTTCTTTCCGGGAAATTAACTCCTGCGCAATCGAGAAATCCACAGCGGAATGAACTTTACCTAGTGGAGGGTGACTCAGCTGGTGGCTCTGCCAAACAAGGGCGTGACCGTAAATTCCAGGCCATCCTCCCTTTAAGAGGAAAAGTCATCAACACAGAAAAGGCAAAGTTACAGGATATTTTCAAAAATGAAGAAATCAATACGATCATTCATGCGATCGGGGGCGGAGTCGGACCTGAATTCAATGTGGACGACATCAATTATGACAAAATCGTCATTATGACCGATGCCGATACGGACGGTGCTCATATACAGGTCCTACTGTTGACCTTCTTCTACCGCTACATGAAGCCGTTATTAGAAGCCGGGAAAGTGTATATTGCCCTTCCTCCCTTATACAAGGTGAGCAAGGGAACAGGAAAGAAACAGAAGCTTGAATATGCTTGGACGGATGATGAGCTTCAAGGGGCCATTTCCAAAGTCGGGAAGGGTTATATGATTCAGCGCTATAAAGGGCTTGGGGAAATGAACGCCGATCAGCTCTGGGAAACGACGATGGACCCAGAAACTCGTGCATTGATACGCGTACGTATAGACGACGCTGCACGTGCTGAACGCCGTGTGACTACGCTTATGGGAGATAAAGTAGAACCACGCCGTAAATGGATTGAAAGCAATGTTGCCTTTGGTTTAGAAGAAGACGGAAGCATATTGGAAAACGAAAACATTACGGTCGCAGAGGAGGGGTAATACATGACAACAGTGGAAAGATATCAAGATTTACCTCTGGAAGAGGTGCTTGGCGACCGATTTGGACGTTATAGTAAATATATTATCCAGGAACGTGCATTACCTGATGCACGGGACGGATTGAAACCGGTACAAAGACGTATTCTTTACGCAATGTATGTAGATGGGAACACACAGGAAAAAGGATTCCGGAAATCAGCGAAAACCGTTGGTAACGTAATTGGTAACTATCATCCACATGGTGACACATCTGTCTATGATGCCATGGTCCGTATGAGCCAAACGTGGAAGGTCCGCAACTACCTGGTTGAAATGCATGGAAACAACGGTAGCATTGACGGTGATCCACCAGCAGCGATGCGTTATACAGAAGCACGCCTTTCTGCGATTTCCATGGAGCTCTTGCGTGATATCGATAAAAAAACAGTGGACTTTGTTCCAAACTTTGATGATACATCCAGTGAACCTACCGTTTTACCGTCACGTTTCCCGAACCTTTTAGTCAACGGCTCTACTGGTATTTCGGCAGGATATGCAACCGACATCCCGCCTCATCACCTGGGTGAAGTCATTGATGCCGCCATCATGCGGATGGAAAAGCCGGATAGTACTGTAGATGACCTTATGACCGTCTTAAAGGGACCTGACTTCCCTACAGGCGGTATCATTCAAGGGGTAGATGGCATAAAGAAAGCCTATGAAACCGGAAAAGGAAAAGTCGTAGTACGAGGGAAAGCGGATATTGAGAATATCCGTGGAAGTAAACAGCAGATTGTCATAACGGAAATTCCTTATGAAATAAATAAAGCGAATCTCGTTAAGAAAATGGATGAATTCCGCGTAGATCGTAAAGTGGAAGGGATTGCAGAAGTACGGGATGAAACCGATCGCGATGGAATGCGCATCGTGGTAGAGTTAAAGAAAGATGCAGATGCAACCGGTGTTCTGAACTATCTCTATAAGAACAGTGATCTTCAAATCACTTATAACTTTAATATGGTTGCCATACATAACCGTCGTCCTAAACTTATGGGACTTCGTGAACTATTGGACGCGTACATTCAGCACCAAAAAGAAGTGGTGACCAACCGTACGAAGCACGATTTAAATAAAGCGAAGGACCGCCAGCACATTGTCGAAGGTCTGATGAAAGCCCTGTCTATTTTAGACCAGGTCATTGCAACAATCCGTGCATCGAAAGACAAGCGGGATGCAAAGGATAACTTAATTCAAAAATTCCAATTCACTGAAGCCCAATCAGAAGCGATTGTCAGTTTGCAGCTATACCGCTTAACGAATACAGATATCACAGCACTTCAAGCGGAAGCGGAGGAATTGGCGAAAACGATTGCAGAATTAACGGCTATCCTTGAAAGTGAAAACAAGCTTTATAGTGTCATTAAAAAAGAACTTAAGGGCATTAAGAAGCAATTCGCTGACGCCAGAAGGACTCAAATCGAAGATGAAATCGAAGAAATCAAGATCAACCTTGAAGTTCTGATAGCGAGCGAAGATGTCATGGTAACAGTGACACGTGATGGTTACATGAAACGAACAAGCCTTCGTTCCTATTCTGCATCAAACGGCCAGGATCTTGCCATGAAAGAAACAGACAGGCTCCTGGGACAATTTGAAATGAATACAACCGATGTCCTCCTGGTGTTTACAAACAAAGGGAATTACATCTATTGCCCAGTCCATGAGCTTCCGGATATCCGCTGGAAAGACCTTGGACAGCATGTAGGAAACATCGTGCCGATCGATCGGGATGAACAGGTTCTCAAAGCGATTCCGATTAAAGAATTTGATCCGGCACACTTTTTACTGTTTGTGACGAAAAACGGTATGATCAAGAGATCTGAACTGCCTCAATATAAAGCGCAGCGTTATTCACGTCCACTTGTAGGGATTAACCTAAAAGGTGACGATGAGCTCGTGGAGGTACACTTGACGGACGGGTCACATGATGTATTCATCGCAACACATTTAAGCTATGGACTCTGGTTCTCAGAAGAAGATGTGAATATAGTAGGACCAAGAGCAGCGGGAGTGAAAGGGATTAACCTTAAGGAAGACGATTTTGTTGTATCGGGTAAAATCGTGAAAGATCCAACCAAGGATTATATTTTCTTAGCAACCCAGCGTGGGGCCGTGAAGAAAATGAAATTAGGCGAATTCGAAAAGACATCCCGTGCCAAACGCGGAGTCATTATGCTTAGAGAATTGAAATCGAATCCACATCGAGTCGTGAGTATAGAAGTTGTGAAAGATACGGACAAAGTAGGACTGATTACGAAAAAAGGCAAGTATGAAGAGGTACAGATCACAGATCTCAGACCAAATGACCGCTATTCGAATGGATCATTTGTGATTGACGAGGGAGACAGCGGATCTGTCTGTGAAACGTGGACAGAATCATTGCTGCCTGAAACAAAAGAATAGCATCCATCTAAACGACCAGAATTTCTTCTGGTCGTTTTTCATCTGCTTGAGATCACAATTATGAATAACTTGTGCATATTCATTCATAATTGTTGTACAATGCCCACATAGAATTGTACAACAATAAATATTCTTTCAACAATATGAATTTATCAGTTGAAGGAACATCTTATTTTTGATAGATTAAAACAGTGTCTGAATGGGTAAACATATATAGGTTCATACATTATTTGTCATATACAAACACAACTGGGGGGAACATTTATGGATTTATTAACAAGTATAGTAGGTACCTTGAATGATTATATGTGGTCATACATATTGATTGTGGCTTTAATCGGACTTGGATTATACTTCTCGTTACGAACTAGGTTTGCACAGTTCCGTTATTTAGGTGAGATGGGGCGACTGTTAACTGACAAAACGACCATTTCTTCAGAAGGAAAGCGAGGAATCTCTTCTTTCCAGGCTTTCACGATCAGTACGGCTTCTCGTGTCGGTACAGGTAACCTTGCCGGTGTTGCGACAGCCATCGCAGGTGGAGGACCTGGAGCTGTTTTCTGGATGTGGCTCATTGCCTTACTGGGTGGGGCAACCAGCTTCGTAGAAAGTACACTTGCTCAGATTTACAAAGTGAAAGACGGAAAAGACGGCTACCGCGGTGGTCCTGCTTATTACATGGAAAAGGGATTGAATGCACGTTGGATGGGTATCCTATTCGCTGTCATCATCACTTTCTGCTTCGGTCTTGTATTTAACTCCGTCCAATCGAATACGATTTCACTTGCTATGGAAGAAGCGTATTCATTCGATCGGATGACTGTCGGCATCATTCTGGCCGTGTTAACTGCACTTGTTATCTTCGGTGGAGTCAAGAGGATCGCCAGTGTCACACAAATTGTCGTGCCAATCATGGCCGTCCTTTATCTGATTCTTGCTTTCTATATTCTGGTCACCAATATCACCATGCTTCCGGATATGTTTGTCGTCATCTTTGAAAATGCATTCGGTATTCGTGAAGTAGCAAGCGGTGGAGTCGGAGCAGCCATCATGATGGGAATCAAACGCGGTCTATTCTCAAATGAAGCCGGTATGGGTAGTGCCCCGAACGCTGCAGCATCTGCCGGTGTCACACACCCTGTTAAACAAGGATTGATCCAAACTCTGGGTGTGTTCACGGATACTTTACTTATCTGTACGGCAACTGCCTTCATGATCATCTTATCCGATCAATATGCAACAGGGATTGATGGCATTCAATTAACACAGGCGGCCTTAAGTTTCCATGTAGGTTCATGGGCAGACACCTTTGTTGCTGTCGCTATATTCTTGTTCGCTTTCAGTTCGATTATCGGAAACTATTATTATGGAGAAACCAATATAGAATTTATCAAATACAGTCCAGTCACCCTATTCATCTACCGTCTTGCGGTTCTAGGCATGGTAGTATTCGGGGCGGTTGTGAAACTGGACATCGTTTGGAGCTTAGCCGACCTATTCATGGGTCTTATGGCGATCATCAACCTGATTGCTATAACGTTACTTGCGAAGATTGCTATAGCCGCCCTAAAGGATTACAGAGAACAAAAGAGGCAGGGAAAGGATCCTGTTTTCTACTCCAACTCTATTAATGGGTTGAAAGGAATCGAAAGCTGGGAAGCTAAACCTAAGACTAAAGAACAACAATAGCAAGTCAGGACCAACCTTTTACAGGTTGGTCTTTTTAAACTCTTTATGTAGGAAGGGGAAGAGCATGCGAAATTTCATTTAATTCTGGAATACTTAAAAGAAACTCATAATGATTACATAGAATTTCCTTCTCTGGTGAAAATAATAACGAATAATTTTCAACCAAGGAGAGAGAATCATGAGAAGAGAATTACTATTTGCGTTCGGTGCTTTTTTTGTTATGTCCCTCCACGCGATAGCCGGAAACTTTTCAGCCCCACCACCAGAGAAACAGCCGGTGAATGAAATGACGGTAAAGGTTTATAAAGAAGATGTAACCGGCGATGGTAAGAAGGATACCATCACACTCAAGGCGATTCCCTATTCTCCTGACGCCCTGTTCCTTAAACAAATCTGGGCAGATATCACAACGTCCAAGGGAAGTGACATCCGAATTGATTATGAAGGTGGATACGAACCGAAAATCAAATTCGTTGATTTAAATCATGATGGAATAAAGGATATGCTGTACTCATCAGCAACGGGTGGAAGTGGTGGCCTTTACACGATGGCACTCCATACGTTGGCAGATAATAAACTGGTGGATATCGGATTACCTGAACCACTGACCATTACAGCGCAGTTTGAAGATAACTACATGGCTACCATTACGTTTGTCGATACTAATCAATCCTACACGATTGATTTAAGCGATAGGAAAGAGGATTACGAAAGATTGGGAATATACACCGATGGAAAATTAAATGAACCAATGGAATTAATGGTTGGCCCATATGCCTTTTTCGAACCAGCCAAGATATTCGGAAAATCCGGTAAAGGGTTAAAAGGATACCAGCAAATAAGCGGCGCTTATCATGCTGATGGCATTGGGACGGCCACTTCCTACTGGTATTATGATAATGGTAAATGGAATTTAGTAAAAATAAAGTGGAGGGAGAGCTAGGAACCGTTATTAGGCTATCGTCATACTCTGTTGTAAGCCCATTATTGTAAAGGAGGCTTACACATGAGTGAATTTAAGCCGGAAAAGTTAACCGTTCAATATGTCCCGCCTGCATCGGTTTTTTATCCAATCGATAACAGGAAATACACGTTAACGCATTCAGATTTAACTGGCGAACTATTCTTAAGCATCGGCTGCCAGTATGATGTGGAGAAGATCAACATAGCCATGAGGGACGAAGTGTTGGGAGAGTGGAAACGAAACCTCGGTCAATATACTCTTACCGGGACGGTATATGTCAGCGGAGGGGAATATGATCAGCAGCTTTCCAACGTACGGTTCATGATCTTCAAGAAGGAGCTGCCCTTGGCACTGGCTGCAATGGTGAACGGTGATAAAGGCTTTTATACGTACTATCCATGGCTGCTTGATGCCCCGATCATCATTTGCTTTGAATCTGTTTTCCCGGAATATCAGCAAACACTTTATTTCGGAACACCGAGACAATATTTACTTAAATAATGCACAAGCATAGAGAGGACCTTAGGGCTCTTTATGCTTTTTTTCTATGAGGGGAAGAATAATGCAGCAAGATCATCATCGTTCATTACATTAGAAACCTTGAGTAAATGGATGAATTTAAGCAGGCGAAAACATTATGTAAACTAATTTGTTTTTATAAAGCATAATTCACGAGCAGGAATGAACATTGACGGTCATATTCAGAATTAATCACAAATGATTCTTCAGATAATTCTATGCTGAAAAGAATATTTGTAAGAAATCGTATTTCTATAAAATACATATTAACGTGTGGTTATAGCTGGATAAATCGAACGTAATGATGTGATAAAACGGTAGAAAATTTGAATATTAAACCGGATTGGTAAATTTGTTGAATTTTTTCTTCTGTCTCATTGAAAACAGTATACTTATGATATGAGACAAAAGATGATAATTTGATTTAGCTTCCGATAATATATATTATGGTAACTAAAAAAAGAAATTACGTTTATTCCCCATCCTTAGTGAATGACATTAAAAAACTTCACTTTTATTAAGTGAAGTCCCTTACCACCTTTTTAACCTGATTGAATTGGTCCTCGAATTCTAAATCATTCCTCAGCCATATATCCAATGTGTTTAGATCTATCCCGATTCCTTTACATGCTTTATTTTCATCAATACAATGGCTATACAACTCTATGAAGTTCTTCTTTTTTTCTGAAATTGTTTTCGCCGTACTGATCTTATCGATAAGTTCTGTAGCTTCTAAAGATTCCTTTTCAAATTCTAAATATTTCCGTTCTAGATACATTTCTTTTTCTCTGTAGATCCAATCAGCAAACATTTTCAATGATAATCTACTCACAATGAATAATCTGTAATGATTTCTGACTAACTTCAGTTTTGTTTTGAAACCTCTCAGGTCAAATACAGACTTCATCGATAACAAAAAAGCTAAGGAATTGCCCACAAAGGTTACCGTGTACCCTTCATAGGTCACATTTCCATCCCCATCAAAATACCCTCTGACAAAATGACTCAAATACTTTTCTGGAATTTCAGGCATCTGAAGTGCATTTGATTTATCACTGGTCATTCCGTGCAGGTTCATCAGATCATATTTCATAACCTTGCTCCCAATAATGAGTGTATATACACCCGTATTATTCATCACTAACGGATGATTTGACTGAAGTTCCTCCCTAATCTGCTCCAATATATCGGGATCCTTCTGAGAAAAACAAACCGTATGATTGCGGCTGCTGATATACCCGTCTGCAGCAAAAAAACCGAGTAAATAGGCCATGTTATTGCTCCAGGTCTTAAAGTAATCCTCATTAACCCTGTATTTTCGTTTCCAGCTCCCGTGTGGAGTTCTCTCCACCTTATTCTGTTGTAACACTGAATTGATATAACGGGTGGATACATTGGCTCTCCGTGCAATATCAACCGTCTTTTCCCCTTCTTCGTACATTTGTATGATTTCAGTTATTTCCAAGGTGCATTTCTTTTTTCTTGTCATGTTAAGCACCACCTTCAATCATTGTGTATCTTCATTATACAGAACAAACGTTCGCAAGTCGAAAAACATACACTAAATTGAACGTGTACTTTGTAAAAATCACACACTCCCGTCAATAGCAGCATTCGGCACTGATAAGCAATGGTTGGGGGTAAAACCATTTTCGTGTGCATGTATTCCATTTCACGATAATAAATTCTTATCATAGGATATAGATAAGATTTATCCTTATATACTCAAATCGGTTAAGAAAGCTGTGGTTAGACAAGATGAAAAAAAGTCAGGATCATCACTATCCATTTCAAAATCTACAGGAAACCGGGATGTCATTTGACCAGGTCTTTGAACATATTGTGAGGTTCATGCAATCCGATCCAAACGGTCACTATCGATTAATGGTGGGAACAGATTCTCAAGTACATCACTCACATACCACCTTCATAACAGGAATTGTGATATTAAATGAAGGAAAAGGTGTGTGGGCATGTATAAGAAAAGTGTTAATCCCAAGAAAAATGCTGCAATTACATGAGAGGATTTCATATGAGCTATCTTTATCTGAAGAGATTGTTTCTTTATTTACAGAGGAAAGAAAAAATAAGTTGATTGATATCGTTCTTCCTTATATTTATGTTGGAGCTACATTTACAATGGAAGGCCATATTGATATCGGGAATGGAAAACAGAATAAAACAAGTAAGTTTGTAAAGGAAATGGTCGCAAGAATGGAAGCAATGGGAGTCGAACCGAAAATCAAACCCGATGCCTTCGTGGCTTCTAGTTATGCCAACCGTTACACAAAATAAAGAATATTTATCTGTGCTGTCTCTCCCCCTTCAGTCCATGATGTATATTTGAATGTAAGAAATCATCTTCTCTGATGCAAATGCATTAGAAATATGACATCAGCCTAAGCATTGTGGACAAAGCTACATAGTATATAATGAGTCGAGGTTTTACTTTCGACAAATTATATAAGATAGGGGGATTTTTGATGTGGTTCCCATGTTGTAATTGGTGTGAAATAGACAGAAGAAATGATCATGATCATTGCCGTTTTTGGGACAACTTGATGTTCACCCACTGTTCATGTGATGTTAAAGAATGTAGCAGACAAAAAAGAAAAGATGTCGAAGATGAAGTACGATGTTTCAAAATAAAAGACAAACATGAATGTGGATGTCACAAGAAAAAACCTCAACACCACAGAAATGATTGCGGATGCTTTAAAAAGCTTGAACACCAATGTAATTGTTTCCATAAGTGTCATTGCCATAAATGCAGACGTGATCACTAGGTAATAGATGAAAACATGTCTACCCATCTTGATTTAGATGGGTTCTTTTTTTATGCATTACTTAACTATCCAAAATGACAATCAACTATGTATCATGTGACACTGGTTGTGTTAACTGCAATAATCCCTTCCAGTTCTTTTAAAAAGTGCTCAAAGCTAAATGATTTGAGCACTTTTTTTATTCTTCCTTATGATTCTACATCATTATTTTTAATTAAAGTGCATCCATAGCACCAAAAACAAAGTTCCTTGAAGCTACTACTGTGCCGGTTTCCACTTCCGTCAATTGTAAAGTCATGACTCCAGCTATTGCTCTTCGTGCCATGATGGTGGTAGCAACGGTCTCATTCAATCCCAGAGGCATAGTAGCTACTCCTACAGAATTGAATTTCAATACTTCCGGTACTGTATCCGCATTAATATAGATTTCAAGGTGCTTGGCTAATTTTGGGTCCGATAGATATAATACTCCACGATATTCGTTTCCTAGTTCTACTGCTTCCGCGTTAGCAGTAACAAAGAGCGGAGCAGGTGTCTGCACGTCTACAGCTAACACGGGATCCACTCCCCAGTTGACTAAATGCTGTGTGTTGGCCATATAATTCCCTCCTTTCTCCATTATTTAAAGTGAATTATGATAGATCAACAGCAGCTACAGCAAGAAACTCACTGGAAAGCACTGTTCCCGGTCCGGCCTCAATCAGCTCTACTGTTACACCGATATTTGCTTCTTCAGACACTGTCACCAGAGTGGGAATCGTTTCATTTGCCCTTACTATTCCTATGTCAGTGCGGAAAAAACCTTGGTCATTAAACTGGGCCTCGACAGGTTCTCCTTCTACAATTGCAAATACATTAATCTTTTGTGCATGGGAAGGATTCGTTAGTGTAAATTGGACTTGGAGATCTAGACCTTGTGATACTGCGGTTTCATTTGCTACTACTTGAAGTCTTGCTGCTACCTGGGTTTTGATAGGAATGATAGCATCCAATCCATATTGAACGTCATGAGCAGGAACTCCCGGGGAAATGCATTTTTTATTTTTCAATTTTTTCACCTCTCTTCTATTTATATATTATGCAACTTGCTAGATTTGGAGTAGACGTGAATATTTTTCGATTCTTGCGAAAGAAAAAATGCCAAGAAAAAGTATTTCCCAGCATTATTCATTTTATTTCCTTCGTTTTTCTGCATATATCTCTTATTTTCTATCTAATATGATTATTTCTTACATATAGAACAAACGTTCTGTTGCGATTCAATCCATATAACCCTTTCCCTCAAACTTCATATTCTCAATTAATTTATTAATCAAATTCCCCTCATTACAAGAAACTTTTGTTTTTACTGTAATACATTCTTTTATTAAGCTCTATTAAGGTCAATTCCTTTTTGGGTAGTTCTGTCCTAATATAAAGGGATATACTGTAAGGTTCTGGAGGTACACACCATTTATCATAATTTCACTTCAATCACAGAACGAATCGTTCTGTGATTGAATTAGAGGATTAATTCCTACTGCATGAGAGATTCTGATAATTATTGAAGTATTCACGGAGTTTATTAATGTACTACCAGAATCCTACCCAGCTATTTTAACGTGATGTACGAAGTAGAGGACTGAAATGGAAAGGAAGTGTTTTATATTTATTCTATAAGGAGAAAAGGGTTGCTTACTTACCTTTGTGTTTCATTTGATGTATCTGTTTCTTTATGAGTACGATACTCCAGACTATCTCTCATCACAGGATTAAATATTTTTGAAACAGGAATGGATCCGATTTCTGTTGGTTGTAAATCGGGTTCTTCCACCCCTACGTAAACAATCAATTCAGGATTGTCAGCTGGAGCCATTCCCAAAAATGAAAATAAATATTCATTGGAGGCAGTTAAATAACCTCCTCCGTTTGGATTTGGTATTTGGGCAGTACCTGATTTACCAGAGACTTGATAATCATACAGTTGGAAGCTCCTCCCTGTCCCTATATCAGACGTGACAGTCGAGGTTAAGTAATGACGCGTTTGATCAGCAGCTTCTTTCGTAATTGGAGTGCGGGTGACTTCTGGTCGAAACTCTTTAATGATTTTATTTGAATCGCTATCAACTATCTTTGAAACCACATATGGTTTCATCATTTTTCCGCCATTAGCAATCGCTGATTCAGCTTGGATCATCTGAAGTGCTGTCACAGTGCTTCCTTGACCGAATATGGTTGTAGCCCTTTCAATTGGATTGCTGTATTGTAGTATGCCTTTTGCTTCATTCTGAAGGGAAATGCCTGTTTTATTCCCGAACCCAAATGATTTTAAATAAGTTAAATACTTTTCTGTTCCTATTTTCTCTAACAGATTAATAAAAGCTACATTAGAGGATCTTTGTAGTCCTTCTAAATATGTGATTGTTCCCCAGCCCTTCCCCCTATTCCAATCCTTTATTGGCGAAGGGTAGCCTTCTACAACAAATTGACCAGACTTATAGAATTCATTTGGCTTAAATGCCTTACTATCTATTGCAGCTGCTAGAGAGAATGATTTCATTGTCGATCCTGGTTCATAAGAACTTTCAACTATGATGTTTGACCAACTTTCACGAATCCCTTCTTTTGTATCATTATTGAAGGATGGTCTCTGAGCCATCGCTAATATTTCACCAGTAGTAGGATCAGATACGATGCCAAACATTTTTCTAGGATGGTACTCGCTATCAACGGAATTTAATGTGTCTTCTAAAATTTTTTGGATGTTTTCATCAATGGTTAAATAAACATCATCACCATGATCTGGGGGAATGATGGTCTTTTCTGTATCCGGTAATATATATCCCCAAAAGTCACTCTCATATTTGATCTGTCCATCTTTCCCAGTAAGAAATGAATTTAAGTTTTTTTCGATTCCCATGATCCCTTCGTTGATTGTTTTCCCACTTCTAGTCACCTCTTCTTGAGTGATCCCTATTGTATGAGAAGCAAACATGCCTTTTGGATAGGACCTTTTATTAATCGTAATAAAGGTAATTCCAGGTAATTTTTCCTTCTCAATTTTCTCTTTTATATCGGTAGTAATTCCATTACCTCCCGCTCCCAATTCTACCTGGAACTTCCCTTCTTTATTTAATAGTTTGTAAATTTCAGTCTTTTTTAAATGAATATATCTAGACAACACATCAGCTGTCCGTTTCTTGTCGACAACATGGTTGGGCTTTTTAGGGTTAGATGTTACTGAGGCAGATAAAATCGCTATCATTTTATATGAAGGAGTGTCTTTTGCAAGAGCATGATCGTTACGATCAAATATAGTTCCCCTATTCGCTTTTAAAGTATAAATCTGTAGGTATTTACCAGATGCTTCTACAGCTAAATTTTTCCCTTCTATTTCTCCGCTAACTTGTATATAGAGAAAACGGACAAATACAATAAAAAATAGTAGTGAAAATGTGCAAAATAAAAAGGCACCTGCCCGATTCATATTTGGCGGTTTTTTATTCATTTACTCACAACCTTAACTTCTTGTTATTTCAAATTATCTGTCATACATACATTCCTTAATCTTCTTGTATACACATTTAGGTGTCCCCCCTTCATAGAAATACTGGTATGTTTTGAATCGATCACCTCTATTCATTAGTAAAGATAATTCAAAAAAAGTGTGTATAAATCTTCAAATTGTGAACCTAGATATGGAAGATTATCGAAATGAGTGTAGAGTCTATTATTGGATAATATTAGACAAAATTATACATTTTTCTACAAATCCCAAAATATCTTATCACTTTATAAAGTATTTTAAATCCACCCTTTATACTGAGTTAAAAGCCTTATTAACGATTGTTAAGGTATTCCGAAGTTTGAGAAATGAAGCGGAAGAATAATCAAGTTCATGAGATGAATAGAACCATTAATCCTTTATGTACATTGCTTTCTTGCAAGCGATACAGGCAATTAACATGACTTATTTACAGTGTGATTTATATCAATCATCTTCTACTAATGAGGAGACAGTGTTTTGATTTTTGATCATTACATTTATGTGCCTTTATGTTCAAAAAGTACAAATCCACCTTAAACTCATACTAAAGGCCCGCTACCTATAATCCGTCATTTTTCGCAGTCACATGAATATATTGAATATTTAACAATTAAGAAATATAGGAAAACAATGGGTCCAAAGGATTGTATTGGTAACGCTGACATTAGACCCTTCTCTCCCTTCAATGACTAATATATAGTTAGTTCGAAAGTATTTAGGACAAAGGAGATGGCAGAATTGGATACCATTCAAAAGAGTAGGAGAGAAAGAATCTCTATAGAAAAGAAGAAAGCCCTCAAACAAAGAAACAAAAAATTGACCGTTGCAACTACCATCGGGGCACTGTCCGCCCTTTTGCTCACTAATGGAGCTGCAAGGGCTTGCAGTGCAGAATATACAGTGAAGAAGCACGATACATTATATAGTCTTGCTAAAAAATATGAAGTTACAGTCGATCAAATCAAAGAAAAGAACCTATTAACGTCTGATAAAATTTATACAGGTCAAACGCTTCTGGTACCTCACCTAGAAAAGCACGATGTAAACCAATATTCAGTCCAACGAGGAGATACACTTTACTCATTAGCCAAAAGATATAACACTTCAATCGCTTATATAAAACAATTAAATAAGCTGAATTCAGATCAAATTAAGCTCGGACAAACTCTTTTGATTCCTGTTGAGCAAAACAAATCAAATGTGGGAGAATTATACACAGTAGTTCCAGGAGACACTTTATGGGGTGTAGCTCACCGGTTTGGAGTAAAGCAAGAAGTCTTGGCTAAATCAAATAATTTGAAAATGGATATGTTACTTATAGGTCAAAACATATTTATACCAGGAAAAGCCGAGGTGACGGAAGCTGAAATCATTGGGGCATCTGACAAATTCACTGTTGAATTTAAAGAAAATGGTAAAACATTCACATTAAAAGTCCCATATGGTACTTCATCTTATTATCAAGATAATTCCGGTCGTATTGTAACCGTTATACATAAAAATGGTGCTGTGATATCAACGAACTAAACGAATTTCGTGATAGGATTGGTATAAACCTGGTCTCTATTCTTCATTATCCTACATTGCAAAAAAAAATAGCCTTCGGATTTTCCGATGGCTATTCATTAACCTATTCCATTCACTTTTAGAAAAGTCATTTTTCCGTATACTCTGCCAAAGAAAGCAGTCAGTTTAACTACTCTCCCATAATAAGCTATCCATTTTCAGTTAAGATAACATACCGTCACACTATAACCTTTGTTCTTTTTGAACGCCATTCTCCCTAAGCAGGAACTTTTGAATTTTCCCGCTAGCATTTCTAGGGAGTTCTTCAACAAATCGATACTCCCGTGGCCGTTTGTAATCCGCAAGCAGATCACCACTCTTCAAAAAATAGTCCAAGTGTTCTGATGTGAGAGAAGAATTTTTCGATACGACTACAGCTATGACCTGCTCCCCCCACCTCTCATCCGGTTGCCCGAGTACAGCAACGTCCAGCACATCTTCGTGAGCATGAAGGGCGTCCTCCACTTCCCTTGGATACACATTCTCCCCTCCTGAAATCACCATATCATCCACCCTGTCAGCAACATACAGATAGCCCTCTTCGTCCATATATCCTAAATCTCCGGAGTGGTACCAGCCCTTATACAGTGCTTTTTGCGTCGCTTCCTCCCGGTTGAAATACTGTAGCATCGTACATGAACCCCTTACAATGATTTCACCCACTTCACCAGGTTTACAAATGTCATCAGGTTCAGACGGTCCGTTTTCGTTCGGTGTTACCACCCTTATCTCATGATTATAAGCCGCACGCCCTGCGGAACCTGTCTTCGTCAGCTGCTCATCCTGAAGGAGGAACGTAACCGCAGGCCCCATTTCCGTCTGACCATATGCCTGGATAAGCTCGATCTTCAGCTTTTCATGCAGTGTCCTGACAAGTACCGGAGCCATGGGAGCCGCCCCATAAAGACCGATCCTAAGGGAAGATGTATCATATCCTTCCACTCCATGCTGAAGGAGCATATTCCACATAGTCGGGGCTGCAAATAGAGTGGTGACCTTCTCACGCTGAATGACTTCCAATACGGTTTCCGGCTGGAACTGATGCACAATGATATTTTTCGCACCTGCTTGAACCCTGGGCAGGAAACAGCAATGAAGTTCGGCACAGTGAAACATCGGTGCCGTCACAAGACCGATATCGTTCGGAGTCAGCCCCATTACCGATGTACATATCAGGCTCTGCTCCGCCATATCCCTATGCCTGTGAACAACACCCTTTGGTCTGCCTGTAGTCCCGCTCGTGTACATAATGGCATATACATCTGTCTCTTCTACTATGATGGGTTCTAATTCCCTGGAACAATAGCCGACTGTCTCATTGTAGCTTTGTGCAAAGGAGGGTACCTCCTCACCCACATGCCAAAAAAGGGTATGTGGGAAAAATGATGAAATCCCCTCGATCGGTTTTGAAAGGGATTCTTCCACGATCACGACCTTTGGCTCCGCATCCTTTAATATATAGTGGATTTCCTGCCCCTTTAATCTGAAGTTAATCGGATTGATCACTGCACCGATCTTTCCGCACGCAAAAAATACGTTCGCAAGTTCCAGAGTATTAAATAGATACGTAGAAACCCGGTCCCCCTTTTTCACTCCTGCATTCAAGAGTGCATTTGCCACACGATGGACTTCATCCTGCCACTCTCCAAAGGTTAACCGTTTACCTGTCTTCTCTTCTACAATAGCCTCTTTATTGCGGAATTTCTCTACCGTTTGGTCAAAAATAGATCCAGTCGTTGCGTACATGTTTCTCCTCCTTTAATAAAAGCTGACTCTTTACTGTCCGATCCCTACACAATTAATGTTCGTTACTTATTTACGTTTTTCCTCCTGATTAATCTGATAATTCAGAAATAAACCATAAAAAACCGCCACCTCTTATATTTAGCCGAGATGGCGGTTTTTGATTGTATGTTTATGACGCTTTTTGCTCACTCATGACAACGTTCAACTTACGTTTAGATAACACATTAAAGAAGATATTCAGCCCGATTGCGGTTAAACTGCCGGCTACAATCCCGTTATCCGTCAAGATTCGGATGCTTGACGGCATTTGCGCAAAAAGTTCCGGTACTGCCGTAACCCCGAGTCCCATTCCCACAGAACACGCAATGATCAACAGGTTTTCCTGAGAAGAAAAATTCACCGTACTCAGCATTTTGATTCCGTAGGCTACAACCATTCCGAACATGGCCACCATCGCCCCGCCCAATACGGAAGCAGGGATAACGGTTGTAAGAGCTCCTATTTTCGGTACAAGCCCGAGAATGACGAGGAATGCTCCCGTTGCATAAATCACGTTATTCCGTTTCACACCGGAAAGCTGGACCAATCCGACGTTTTGGGAATAGGCCGTATAGGGGAACGCGTTGAATAATCCACCAAGCACGATGGCTAACCCTTCAGCCCTATACCCTTTAGCTAAATCTTCTTCCGAAATTTTTTTATCACTAATATCCCCAAGGGCGAAATAGACGCCCGTTGATTCTACCAGACTGACCATTGCTACAAGGATCATCGTAAGGATGGCTGTTATTTCAAACGTCGGCATTCCAAAGTAAAAGGGCTTTGCCATATGAAACCATGAGGCATTACTAACAGCGCTGAAGTCGACTTTCCCAAGGAGGAACGCCACGGCCGTTCCTGCCATCAATCCAAGTAGTATGGAAACGGAACGAACAAACCCTGTAAAGAATTTATATAGGACCAAAATAAATAATAATGTACCGAAAGCTAAAGACAGATTTTCCAATGAACCGAAATCAGAACTTCCCTGTCCACCTGCCATATTATTCATGGCGACTGGAATCAGAGTGATTCCGATGATGGTCACGACAGAACCCGTAACGACAGGAGGAAAGAAGCGGACGAGCTTTCCAAAGTATTTACTGATTGCGACTACGAATACACCTGAAACAAGGATGGATCCGTATATAGCGGAGATGCCATATTGACCCCCGATGGCGATCATCGGTCCGACCGCAGTGAACGTACAACCCAGCACAACGGGAAGCCCGATACCGAAGAAGCGATTCTTCCAGACCTGCAGCAGGGTAGCAATTCCACACATAAAGATATCGATGGAAACGAGATATGTCAGCTGCTCACCCGTCAATCCGAGTGCCCCGCCAACGATGAGGGGGACAATGACTGCTCCCGCATACATGGCAAGAACATGTTGAATACCAAGAGAGGCGAGTTTAAGAGGCTGATTCTTCATTATACATGCGCCTCCTCTTGCTTAAATTGTACTTCCCCATTTTCAAGAGATTGAATTTCAGCTAATGACTCCACTCGATATCCCGTTTCACGGACAAGCTTCCCTCCGTTTTGGAAAGATTTTTCGATGACAATCCCGATTCCGGCAACTTCTGCGCCAGCTTGTTTCACTAGATCAATTAAACCGAGTGCGGCCTGTCCGTTTGCCAGGAAATCATCAATCAGTAACACCCGGTCATTTTCTTTTATGTATGTATTTGAGATCGAAATCGTATTTTCTTCCTGTTTGGTGAATGAGTATACCTTTGAAGTAAGCACTCCTTCTGATAATGTCAACGATTTCTTTTTACGTGCAAACACAAGTGGAACATTCATGTGAAGGGCAGCCATCACACCGGGAGCAATCCCTGATGATTCAATGGTCAATACCTTTGTGATTCCTTGATCTTTGAAACGATGCGCAAATTCTTTTCCTATTTCCATCATCAGTTCCGGATCAACTTGATGATTAAGAAATGAGTCTACCTTTAATACAGTTTCTGAAAGGACAACGCCCTCAGCATTGATTTTATTTTTTAATAAGTTCATGAAAAAAATCGCTCCCTTACCTTTTGTAGATTAAAAAAACCCAAAGGATATTGTACTCACTTATTGAGTGAGACAATGACCTTTGGGTTAGGCAAAGAGCGTCCATGAAAGACGCATCTATCACTGCTCACCCATAGTCGGATCATTTAAGGTAATCCGGTAGAAACTCGCGGGCCATATCCCCGCTATTATATGAGTGAAACTGAATATTGATTTGATATTGGATAGTATACCGGCAACCCGGTTATTTGTAAAGGCTCATTTCCTAACATTTAGACCATTATTTTATATAACGTTCGTACTTTATCCAACTCTTAAATGATCTTATTATTTTCTCTTGTTCATCCTGTTAAAAGAGTCATATCTTTAAGGTCAGTACGATAATCATATTATGTAGTCATTTTTACACATTTTTGGTAAACAGGGAGGGGAAAGGATGAAACAAAATGCTGTAGCCATAGGTCTAAAGATCTTTGCCTGGCTTGTATTCTTCATCGGTTGTATTTCCGCAATGGAATTGGATGTTGCCCATTCCGGTATTTTTGGCATAGAGAACACGACATCGGTTATTTGGCTGATATATCTTTTCACACTGGGGACAACTTTGTTTTTCTTAGGATTAAGCGAGATTGTCAAATTGAATCAGCAAAAAATAAATCAAAACCTTGTAGAAGGCCAATCATAATCTTGTGAGAATTCCAAGGATAAGATGACGCTATTAAATCTTTCTTCATGAGTAACTTGATCACTGTTTGAAACAGTAAAGCATGGAAAACCTTACGTTCCCATGCTTTACTCATTTTCAACTTCATCTAATTTAGAAGAAAGTTCTTTTAATAATTTTCTTTTTTCCCCATCAGATAAGTCTGATCTCTTGATTTCTTTTCTCTTAGAATAAATGATAGAGAGTTTCTCTATATAGGTGTCATCAAATCCTTCGATGAATTCATTCGTAAGCTTCTTTGCTAGGAATGGACTAGCTCCACCGGTTGAAACAGAGATGGTTAACTTTCCTTTTTGTTTGAACGACACCATCTGCATATTTCCACAATCCCCATTGTCCACCACGCATAATAGCTGGTTTTCCTCAGAATACATTTTCACCTGTTCGTTCACCCATCGTTTGTTTGTGGCAGCGATGACGATGAATGCATGTCTTACATCATCCCTTCGTACTTCCCTCTTGATCCATAAAACCTTATTTTCTTCATGCAGTACTTGGATTGGTTCGACGACCTTTGGACTGATAACGGTAATCTTTGCTCCCTGCTCATAAAATACAGAGAGCTTACGAAATGCTACTTTCCCTCCACCCACAATGGTTATTTGCTTCCCTTTAACATCAATCATGACAGGAAGCATAGTATTCTCCTTTAGCCCCTAGTGATTCATTTATCCGGTCCAGGAAGGCTTCTTCCACGAGCGGATCATATCCTAAATAATTTCCCAAAATGATTTGATCATTCTTCGTTCTGCCTATTTCCTTTTCAATGCCTTTCATCAGTAACCCGGTAAATAATAAATATGGGATGAAGATGACGTTTTTATCTGAATACCTTACAGACTCCAAGGTTTCTGTAAAGCTTGGAGAAGCAGCTGTTAAATAGCATGTTCTCACGTCTCTTAACGAGGTTCTTCTATGGACAAGCTCCGCTATAGTATCAAGATCTCTCCTGACATCAGGGTCAGAGCTCCCTCTTCCAATTAAAACAGCGACGGCAGATGAATCAATCAATATGGCTTCCTCAATCTTTTTAATGACACTTTCGACCATTTTATCGTGAACACCTATAGGGCGACCGTAATTCACATAAATATCCGGATAGGTATCACTGCACTTTTGAATTTCATCCGGGATATCCTTTTTGGCGTGGACCGCAGTCAGTAAGAGAAGGGGAATGACGGTTATGTGAGTCGCTCCCCTTTCAACGCAAGCGGCGAATCCTTCTTCTATGGTAGGGGATGCAAGTTCCAGAAAGCTGATTTCCTGAATATCGGCCTTAACGTGTTTCTGGCAACGCTTAATAAAGGATACCGCCTCTTCACGTGCTTTCTCAACCCGGCTGCCATGACAAACGTATAAGACTGCATGCTTCATCTATAAAGCCTCACTTATGATCATTTTCTGTTCAAACCATTGAATCTTCTCACGATACCGTACCACTTCTCCAACGATGATCATGCTTGGATTTTCTATTCTCTCGTTTTTCACAATATCGATGATCGTGTCAAGCGTTCCTGTAACGGTTTTTTGTACTTCTGTCGTTCCCCAGTGAACAAGAGCAACGGGAGTATCTTTGGACTTTCCATATTGAATAAGCTTCTCCTTTATATAAGGAAGATTGCTGACTCCCATATAGATGGCAAGGGTGTCAATTCCTTTCGATAGGCTTTCCCATTTCTCATCTTCCAGTTGATTGTTTTGTTTATGACCTGTCACAAATGCCACGCTGGAGCTTGCATCCCTGTGAGTGACCGGGATGCCGGCATAGGCGGCGGCCGCTATCCCCGAAGTGATACCAGGGACGATCTCAAATGGGATCCCTTTTTTCGCACACGCCTCCGCTTCTTCCCCACCTCTCCCGAATACAAAAGGGTCGCCACCCTTTAATCTCACCACTATTTTCCCCGCTGACGCATATCGTACAAGAAAATGAGTGATCGTATCTTGTTTCATCGTATGATAGTTTGGCAGTTTTCCACAATAGATCAAGTCTGCCCCTTTCTTCGCGTAGGAGAGAAGTTCTTTATTCACCAATCGGTCATAAAGGATGACGTCTGCTTTTTGTATGGATTTCAATGCTTTCACCGTAATCAGTTCCGGATCACCAGGACCCGCTCCGACTAAATAAACCTTTCCCATTGTCTTCCTCCTTATGATTTGATGATCGTTTCCTGTTCGTGCAGAACAAATCCTGCACCATTCCCCCGGATCCTGCGCTTTTCATATAAAGAAATATCCACAACATCCGGCTTTTTCAAAAAGTACTTCTCAAGTTCGATTTCCACCAGGTCAAAGGCTTTCTCATCCGATTCAGCCGCTACAACGACTATTGTGACGAAATCACGTGCCGTGACTTCAAATCGATACAAATCCATCTATCTTTACCTCCTTATGCTTCCTGAAGCAACTGATCCAACGATTCCTGAAATGTAGATGTCCCGACCCGATTGATGTAGTCAAAAAAGGTTTCTCCCTGTTCCTTCGTTTGTTTAAAATGAATTAATAATTGCTTCACAACTTCTGAAAGGTTGGAGGCTTCCACTTTCCCTTTCAGCTTTTCATTCAGTTTCCCTCCTTCTTGAAGGGTTCCTCCTACATAGATTTCAAACGCTTCGATCATTTTTTTGTCCTTCGTTCTCATTTTGATTCCCTGGAGACCAATATCAGCAATTTGTCGCTGTCCACAAGAGTTTGGGCATCCAACCATATGGATTCTTACCGGTACGTCCAAGGTCAATTCCTGATCCAACTCGTTTGCAATTTGTCTCATCCGCTCCTTCGTCTCTACAAGAGCCAGATTGCAGTATTCTATTCCTGTGCATGATACGGAATATCCGATAAAAGAAAGGGGACTCGTTGAAATCCGATCAAAAATCTTCTCGGAAAGCAAAGCATCCACATGCTCATCTGGAATATTTGGAATGATGAGATTCTGAGAGTTACAGTTTCTAAGTTCACCATTTCCGTATTTCTTGGAGATCCTGGCGAGCTCATACACTTCATCCGAGTTCAATCTGCCTACCGGAACATTCAGCCCGACGTAATTAAGTCCCTCTTGTTTTTGAGGGTGGACTCCGTAGAAGTACCCTGCGTTCCATCCCTGTACCGCATCGGTCCCTGCCGGAAGGAGTTCTACATACTCCAGTAATTTCTCTTTGAATTTCTCCGGTCCCCAGTCGGCCATCAGGAATTTCAACCGCGCTAAATGACGTTTCTCGCGATAACCGTAATCGCGGAATATGGTCGTAAGGGCAACCGTCACGTCTTTCACTTGATGAGGAAGGACGAATACATCCAGTTCCTGTGCGAGGAATGGTCTTGCTGACAACCCGCCACCGACTTTCACATGAAATCCGGCCTCTTCCTTCCCATCAATCCTTTTTCTAGCAGGAACAAAAGAAACACAATTGATTTCAGCATTAGATGCATTGTTGATATTTGCGGAGATCGCTACTTTATATTTTCTTGGAAGATTCGAAAAATCTTCGTTATGCTGAAAGAAATCGTAGACTTCCTTCACGACGCTGCGTGTATCGAATAATTCATCAGGATCGATGCCAGCCAGAGGGTTTCCGACGATGTTACGAGTAATATCCCCGCATGCCCCGGCAGAAGACAATCCGACTTCCTCCAATCGTTTAAATATGTCCGGAATCTGCTCGATCTTCAACCAGTGAAACTGGATTGCCTGACGGGTGGTGATATCATAGACATCCCTGCCATATTCTTTACAAATGGAAGCAAGTGCCCTTGCCTGATCATAATTCAGGATACCTGATGGAACGTTCACCCTCATCATGAAGTAGCCGTCCTCCTTGGGTCTTTGCAGGTAAAGGCCAGCCCATTTGAATTTATCCCATTCTTCTTTCGGGATGGAAGAAAATCCGTTTTCGGCATAATACGGAATATCCCCGAATATCTTCAATCCGTCTTTTTCGAGCTTCCATTGTTCTGTTTTGTTCAGCTTTTCATTAGACTCCCACGATTTCTTATATGCCATGATTTCCTCTCCTTATATCAATTGTTTTTCCTTTAATTCGGCCAACAGACTTTCTACACAATGTTCAATTGAGTTTTTTTCTGTATCCAGGACGATTTCGGGATGTTCCGGTTCTTCATAGGGAGCACTGATTCCCGTGAAATGAGTGATTTCTTGTTTACGGGCTTTTTTGTACAATCCTTTTGGATCACGCTTTTCACATTCCTCCAGGGAACAATGTACATATACTTCCAGAAACTCTTGGGGTCCTACCAGGCTTCTTACAAGATCCCGATCTTTTCTGTAAGGTGAAATAAACGCGGTGAGTACAATTTGACCACTATCTATAAAGAGTTTCGACACTTCCCCTATCCGTCTGATGTTTTCTTTACGGTCGTCCTCGTCAAATCCTAAATCATGATTCAATCCGTGGCGGACGTTATCCCCATCCAGAACATACACCTGCTTTCCCTGTTTAAAAAGGGAGGCAGCCAGTGCATTCGCCACTGTCGATTTACCTGAAGCAGATAATCCTGTGAACCAGAGAATGAAACTTTGATGACCATTCTTTTTCCTTCTTTGCTGTTTGGTGATCGTAGATTCATGCCATACAATGTTTTCTTGTTTTTCACTCAAGCTATCTTCCTCCCCGGCCGATTAATTGGATTCTTGTTTGAGACCCTTGATCAATACATCAATGACCTCTGGACGACTGAATGTTGAAGGGGGGACTTCGCCGTTCCTCAGCATTCCCCTTACCTTTGTTCCGGATAGGATGACATGATACTCTTTTCCATGTGGACAGGTTTTCGTCGTCGCCATCCCTTCACATTTCTTACAATAGAAGCTATGTTCGAAGCGAAGGGGTGTAATCCCGATCTCTTCTTCCGTAAACTGATCGAAAATCTTTTGAGCATCATAGGTTCCATAATAATCACCAACCCCTGCATGATCCCTCCCGACAATGAAGTGAGTACATCCATAATTTTTTCGCACTAATGCATGAAAAATGGCTTCCCTTGGCCCTGCATATCTCATAGCAGCAGGAAATACTCCGAGAAATACGCGGTCTTTCGGGTAATAGTTCCTTAATAGTACGTCATAGCTCTCCATCCGGATTTCTGCTGAAATATCATCTGCTTTCGTTTCACCGACCAGCGGATTCAAAAATAGGGCATCCACGGTTTCAAGCGCCGTTTTCTGAATGTATTCATGTGCCCTGTGCACAGGGTTTCTGGTCTGGAAACCGACAATCGTTTTCCATCCCTTATCTTTAAACCTTTTCCGTGTTTCAACTGGATCGAATGCATACTCCTTGAAAGGCTTCGATAGTCTTTTCACTAATGTAATTTTGCCTCCGACATACACATCACCCCGCTGGAATAGTTTCTTTACTCCGGGATGATTTCCATCGGTCGTTCCATAGACAAGGAGGGCTTCTTTATATTTGTCAGGTTCGAAGATATCCTCTACGTCGATAATCCCGTATGTTTCTCCTTTATATACAAGCCTGCTCCTTTTCCCAATCTGTACAAGATCAGCCTGCTCCTTATCGATGGGCAAAGTGATGGGAATGCTCCATACACATCCGCTTTCTAGCCTCGATGATTCCACCACGGGCTGATAATCCTTTTTGGTCAAGAATCCTTCAATGGGACTGTAAGCACCGATTGCAATCAGTTCCAGATCACTCAATGCGATTTCGTCCAGTGATAATTCTTGTTGAATGTCCTTGTAGGATTCTTCAGGTAAATAAGATTGGACCAGTACTCCTCCGTGCGCCTGTAAACTCATGCAAAATATCCTCCTTAACATATTTGTATAATCGGAATTAAGATCAAATTCCCCCTCCATCTTCGTGGACAGACCGTCTTTCCTCGTTAATGACCCTCATTAGGGACAACGCACCTATCGTGGCAATAATGACGCTTATCGGTACGACAATTGAGTACAGATCACTATCGATTAACAGTTTGACCAAAAAGTATGAAATACTGAGTGAGATTAAGGGAGAGACTACCCAGATTTTGACGATTTTTTTGACGATTTTCTTTTGCAACATGTGCTTGCCGTTTTTTGCTACTCCTAAGCCTATGATGGAAGAGGACGTAACTTGTGTCAGAGGGATCGGCAACCCATACAGAGAACTCAAGATGACGAGGAAGGCTCCTGTTGAAGAAATGAGAATTCCTTCTGCTTTAGAGTATTGCGTAATTTTCTTGCCGTTTGTTTCGACTACTTTCTTTCCCAACAAAACAGCCCCTAGACCAACAAATGCACCACCAATCAAGATTCCACGTGAAGGTGTTATCAACCCGGCACCGACCAATGGACCAACGGCATTGGCAACATTGTTCATCCCTGCTGAGAAAGCTTCAAAGAATCCGGCGATGATCAACAGATAAGCAAGCCACTGTTTATCAAAATGATACCCCCGCTTTTCAAGCTGGACTAAACCCCATCCTGCAAGCCAGGTCACTAAGAAGGCGATAACAGGAACGATAACCCAGAAAGACATAATCGTAATAAGTGATTTTACATACAGAACCTGATAGGCTACCCCGACTCCTACAACTGCTCCCACCGTTACTTCACTTGTAGACAGAGGAATGCCGATCACATTCGCCAGAAACAATGAAATCGTTGCAGATAATAAAATAATGAGAACGATCTTGATCGACAATAAATTCTGCGGGATGATTCCTGAACTAATCGTCTTTACAACCTCTCCACCACCCAGAACTGCTCCGCTTAGGACACCTGCTGCACAAATCCATAATGCTGTCCTGATGTTCTTTACCGCTCCTGCACCGTATGCGACTCCCATTGATGCAGCCGCTCCACTGGCACCAATGTTCATAGCAAAGAACAAACTAATGATAAGGGCTGTGATTTCAAGCAAAGATTTTCACCCATTTCAATGAAGGCCGCATTCTGTCTTTCCTTTTCCTTTCCATCTTCCGGAGCGGAGATCATTGATATCATAGGCCGGTGTTGTGCAATGAGTGCACCCGATACTCGGATACCCTTGATCGTGAAGGGAGTTATAAGTCAGATTATGTTTATGGACGTATCGCCAAATCTCCTTCCAGGTCCAATGAATTAAAGGGCAAATTTTAACCGATTGGAATTTTTCATCCTTATTGATGAATTCAACGTGTCGTCTTGTGGGAGATTGTTCCCTTCTCAACCCCGATATCCAGGCATTGCCTTTGGACAGAGCATCCTTTAACGGATCAAGCTTTCGAATTTGACAACATTTATTCGGATTTTTCTCCCATAATTTATCCCCATATACTTTTGCCTGTTCTTCCATTGTCAACTCAGGTTTTTGCATTTTAATGAGTAGTTCCGGATATGCCTCTTTCACTTTTTCTATCGTTTCATACGTTTCCTTAAAATGTACGCCCGTATCGAGGAATACAATGGTTGCCTTCGGCTGTACCTTGGAGATAAGATCAATGAGCACAATGCCTTCAATTCCGAAACTACATGCATACACCACTTTTTCACCATAGTGGCTGAACGTCCATTCCAGGACATTTAACGCTCCTTTGTAGACCGGATCCACTTCGAAATCCAAGGTTGGCTGTTTCCAAGTCTGATAGGTTAACATGATACACCCCTTTTCCTGATGCTTATCCAAATAAAAAGAGGCGATAACAAGATAAAAGGGTATCCCTTATCTTTGTTATGCGCCTCTAGTTTGTCTAGTCAGCTTATTTAATTCGAACTTTTTCATTTCTCTCTAATTGAATGACTTTTCCGTCTTGAACAACAATGGTGATCGACCCATAATTCATGGTCGCAAGCATGGATTGGATCTTCTCTGCTACTTCTTCAAAATTTGCTTGTTGACTTTTTTCTTTCGCCACATGATTCCCCCAATTTTCATCTTATCCAGTTCACTCACAAATAAAAAAACAACCTTCCATTTTGGAAAGTTGTTCAGGTAAGGATACCTTATCTTCCAAAATGGATAAACATTTTGCTGGAATTAGCACCTTACAATACGTAGGTTGCTGGGCTTCACAGGGCCAGATCCCTCCACCACTCTGGATAAGAGTTATTAATTTTAATATTCTAAATAATATCACATTCCACAAAGAAGTCAACCCGAGTTTTTTGATCGGATTTATATCTTTTGGCTCATTTTATGGAAACGCTCATTCTCTTTATGTCTATTCGATCTGTTTGGGATTTAAAACACTATTTTTAGATAGTGCTGTTTTCATTATTCTGTGACTTTCTTTCTCTCAAACTAAGAAATCAACTCAAAGACAACTTTACCTTCAATCACTGTTTTTTCTGCTTGATTGGTTGCAGTGACATTAAAATGGAGAAGGTTATCCTGTCTATCCAGCATTTCTGCCCGCAATGTAATCACATCATCCAACATGACCATCCCTTTAAAGCGTACCGAGTAATCCTTGATAAATCCTTCTTCATGAAAAGGACTGAAGAGTTTTGACACATTCCCCATCGTCCACATGCCATGAGCGATGATTCCTGGCAGGCCAAGCTTCAAGGCTTCGTCATCGATCGTATGAATGGGATTATAGTCCCCGGAAGCCCCTGCATATTTAATTAAATCGATTCTCGATACTGGATCCAATTCAACCGGAGGAAGTTTAGCTCCTACATGGAGTGATAGTGGTGTTGTCATTTACTCAACCTCTTTCTGACTGTTTCTGTAATAATGACAATCGCTTGAGAGGTGAAAATCCTTTCCCCGTGCATATCTTCACCCACGTCTTCCATGACAAGAAAGCCCAATTTCCCACCTGTCCCATTTCGTTCATAATAGTCTTTAATTTCAGTATGACACCGTATGCCTTCTCCTACCCTCAATGGCCTTTCATATCGAAAGGATTGTTCGCCATGTATCAATCCCACATTGGGTAAATGAAAACCTTCAACGGAGCCATATTCCAATACTCTCGGAAAAGTTGGGGGAGCGATGTTCCCTTTATATCTCGACCGTTTCCCGGCATGCTCATCAACATAAATGGGATGGGGATCTCCTATCGCTTCCGCAAACTTCTTCACCGCACCTTTTTCCACAATATTTAGGACTGGAGCCGAACGTTTCCCAATATATGCTTGAAACATAATTTCCACCTCTTTCTCCCTTTTTAATTTTTTGGTCCACCTGCTACATAAAGGATCTGACCATTGACAAAAGATGACTTTTCGTCTGCAAAAAAGGCCACTGCGTTGGCAATATCTTCAGGAATCCCGCTTCTTCCAACGGGGATTCCTTGCAGGCTCGCTTCTACCAATTGCTCAAATGTAATCCCTATTCGTTTCGCCGTCTCTTTCGTCATCTCGGTTTCGATGAAACCGGGTGCTACCGCATTGGTCGTAATTCCAAACGGTCCGAGCTCAATGGCGAGGGTTTTCG
This sequence comes from Rossellomorea sp. YZS02, assembly GCF_033963925.1. Classification (NCBI taxonomy): domain Bacteria; kingdom Bacillati; phylum Bacillota; class Bacilli; order Caryophanales; family Bacillaceae; genus Rossellomorea; species Rossellomorea sp. YZS02. Next base: position 53,041 of record NZ_JAXBLY010000012.1, read on the forward strand.
TAAGCCCTTGAAGACCCGCTTTTGCTGTGGCATAGTTTGCCTGTCCCCTGTTCCCGAGAGCAGAGGTCGAAGAGATATTGATGATGCGCCCATACCTTTGCTTCACCATGTATGTCTGCGCTGCCTTCGCTACATTAAATGACCCCTTCAAATGCACATCCATGACGGTTTGCCAATCATTCTCGGTCATTTTAAATAGCAGATTATCCCTGATGACACCTGCATTATTGACAACAATGTCAAGGGAGCCAAAGGATTCATACACTTCCTTCATCGCATTTTCCACTTCCTGTGATTCCACGACATTGGCCATTTTTGTATACAATTCATACTGCTTAAATTCTTCTCCCGCATCATTCAACGCCTCTTCATTCACGTCGATAATGGCCACCTTCGCTCCTTCTTCAGCCAGTAGTCCCGCAATCGATTTACCGATCCCTCTGCTTCCACCCGTCACCAGTGCCACTTTTCCTCTGAATCGTTCGCCCATTCCTTTTGCCTCCTTGTAAAATTATATAAATTGCCCCAGTTTCACATGCCCTTTTAATAAATTTCTTGAGATGATCAGTTTTTGGATTTCATCAGTTCCATCATAAATGCGCCATAACCTTGCCTCACGATACCAGCGCTCGATGGGAAGCTCTCTTGTATAGCCCATCCCCCCGTGAATTTGCAAGACACGGTCGACCACTCGATTTCCCATATTTGATCCATAAAGCTTTGCCATCGATGCCACATGGCGATTGTCCTCACCCTGATCGAGCGTGTAGGCTGCATTTAACACAAGCCAGCGGGCCGCTTCAATTTCTACCGCAGAATCCGCAATCTGCCATTGAATTGCCTGCCGGTCCGCGATAGGTTTACCAAATGTTTCTCTTTCTTTCGAATAGTCGATGGCCATTTGAAGAAGGCGTTCTGCTGCTCCAACCGCCTGGGCACCTACAATCCAGCGGGCAAAGCCGATCCATTCCAAGCCCAGATCATAACCTCTATCGATTTCACCAAGGATGTTCTCCTCAGGAACCCTTACATCTTCAAAAATAAGGCTCGCCGGTCCCCATTCACCCATCGTATGGATATATTCGGACTTCCAGCCCATACTTCTATCGGCAATGAAGCAGGTGACCCCGTCTCTCCCCGTAAGCTGGTGTTTTTCTTTATCCGTGACGGCCATGACCATGACAAAATCTGCTTCGTTTCCACCCGTAATGAACGTTTTCTCCCCATTTAATATCCATTCGTTTCCTTCTTTCACTGCTGTGGTACGGATATTACGGGTATCAGATCCCGCTCCGGGTTCCGTCATGGCAAAACACGATTTCTTTTCTCCATTAATGGTTGGGATCAAGTAGTTTTTCTTCTGTTCTTCGTTGGCGTAATAAAGTATGTTATCGGCATAACCGCCGAAGGAGAATGGAACAAAGGTCTTGGAGATTTCCATATAGACGATGGCCATCATCATGTGACCGAGATCCGCCCCTCCGTATTCCTCGGGAGTGTTGATGCCCCAGAAGCCGGCATCTTTAGCCTTCATTTGCAGCTCATACTTTTTTTCCGGCGAGAGGCTGGGCTTTCCTTCCCTTTCATTTCGGAGCACTTCATTTTCTAAAGGAATCAATTCCTTCTCTACAAATCGACGGATGGTCTTCTGGATCATTCTTTGTTCGTCTGATAAGCGTAAGTTCATCATTCTTCCCCCTATTATTTTAAAATCATGGCTGCAGGATCACTTTTCCGACTGTTTGTCTTCCTTGCATGAGGGAATGAACCTTAGCCGCTTCTTCCAATGGAAATACGTGTCCGACTGTGACCTTCAAATCACCGCTTGCCACATAATGAAAGATCTCGTGCAACGTTTTCTGGGTCAATTCGGAATCCCTCATCAAAGGAGGAAGAAAAAATCCGGTCACCGACTGATTCCGGGCCATTAGTGAGGATGGATAAAATCTGCTTTGCTCGCCGCTGGCGACACCGTAAATGATGAGTCTTCCGAAATCGGCAAGACATTTTAATGTTTTGTAGAAGACGTCACCACCTGCCATCTCCAATGCAAGATCCACACCATTTCCACTTGTCGCCTCCAACACATTTTTCTCCCATTCATCTTCTGTGTAGTTGACTAGTACATCTGCACCCATTTCTTCCGCAAGGTGGAGTTTTTCTTCTGTGCTGGCAGTGGCGATTACCTTACCTGCACCGAATCGCTTTGCGAGTTGAACGGCAAGGAGCCCGACACCACCTGCTGCGGCATGTACGAGAACAGTCTCACCCTGCTCGAGTCTACCAAGTGTTTTCAAAATATGGTACGCACTCAATCCCTGTACTGGTATTGCGGCCGCTTCTTTAAAATCCAAGCCATATGGAAGTGGGATAATGGATCGTTCATCTGTCATGGCATATTCAGCATATCCTCCTGATTCCATCATCGCTACGACACGATCTCCTTTTTTTACCCTTGTCACGTCTTCCCCGACTTCGGTTACGATGCCGGATACTTCTGCACCAGGAATGTAAGGAAGGGGGGTCTTTACCACATATTGACCTTCTCTCCGGGCCGTATCTGCATAATTGACAGCAGAGGCATGCACTTTGATCAATACCTTTCTCCCCCCAGGTGAAGGCATGGCAATATCCACATTCTCCAATACATCGGGACCACCGAACTCCTTAAATTGAATCGCTTTCATCTATACTCCTCCTAATTCCCTGAAAAAGATGGGGTCCTTTTTTCTTTAAACGCTGAAACTCCTTCTGCATGATCTTCCGTTGAAATCATCAACGTTTGAGTGATTCTTTCCTGTTCAAGCATTTCATCCAGGGTAGTGGTGAATGAACGATCAATCATTTTTTTCATCATTCCATAGGCTTTGCTTGGACCCATAGCTAATGTAGAAGTCAACTCATCGGTTTTTTCTTCCAGTCTATCAGCCGGTACCATTCTGTTAATCACACCTAATTCATACATCCTCCGGGCAGAAACAGGTTCACCCGTGAAGAAGAACTCCTTTGCAAGATGAGGACCGATCAACCGTGGGAGAAAATAAGAACCCCCTCCATCAGAAATGAGCCCTACTTTAGAAAAACTCAGTGCAAATTGACTACTCTCAGATGCAATGATTAAATCACAGGCCAATGCTAAATTAAATCCGGCTCCTGCGGCAAAACCATGGACAGCTGCAATGACGGGCTTTTCTATTTCCTTGATGGCTTTTATACATGAATTTAGTATTCCGATATGTTCATAGACTTGGGCTGATGTCGTACTTCCCATCGTTTTCACGTCGCCACCGGCAGAGAATGACCTTCCGGCACCGCGGATCACGATCGCCCTGACCTCCTGATTCCGTCCAGCCTCATCTATCGCTTCAATCAATCCAGTAAGCATATTCTCATCAAATGAATTTAAGCTGTCTGGTCGATTTAAGGTTATATTCAACACTCGATCATTCTTTTCGACTAAAAGTGATTGCATCATATTCATCCCCTTATATTTGTTCCCTGAAATTAAATGCTGCCTGATTTCCCAGGGTAATTAAAGACTCGGCAAACCGATCGAACCCGGAAAAGCGGTCATCACTTGTCTGTCCCATCTTAAAACGGTAATAAATTTGCTGCACAATAACCGCGAGCTTAAAGTAGGCAAAAGACAAATAGAAATGAATATGGTTTACGTCCCTGCCGCTTTTTTCAGCATATTTTTCGATAAATTGTCTTCTGCTGTAAAAGCCGTCCATGATTGTCACTGGAGGCTTCCCAAGGCCGTATTTCAACAAGGCGGGATCATCTTGCTGTATCCAATACCCCATGGCGACTCCCAAATCTGCAAGGGGGTCACCGACGGTTGCCATCTCCCAATCAAATAATCCCACCATGGATGTCAGGTCATCAGAGAACATACTATTGTTTAATTTATAGTCATAATGAATGATCGTCGACTCAGCATTTTCTGGAACGTTTTCGATTAACCATTGTGTCAGATGGCCCACTTCACGAATCTCACTAGTCTTTGCACGTTCATAACGATTGATCCATCCGTGAACCTGTCTCTCCATAAAGTGTTCGGGTTTACTGATTTCGTGAAGTGATGTTTTTGTATGATCAATGGAATGAAGCTCGACCAATTTTGTAACCATTTCTTCTGAGATCTTCTTGCATAACTCAGGGGTCACATCAAGATGAGGGGGAAACGACGTATCAAATACTTCCCCTCTTTTTCGTTCCATGATGAAGAATGGGCTTCCGACTATCCCTTCATCTTCAGAGAATACATATGGTTTTGGTGTAACGTCGAATAAAGGGTGTACCTCTGAAAGGATCCTGAACTCCCTTTTCATATCATGTGCCTTCGGTGCGACCGGTCCTAAAGGGGGACGCCTCAAAACCCCTTCCCATTTCCCCATTGAGAGCAGATACGTAAGATTTGAGTGCCCCGCAGAAAACTGTTTAATGTTCAACTCTTCTTTATGCAGATCAGGAAAGTGCTCTTCCAGGAAGTCCTTTAATTTGCTTTCATTTAACTCTTCCCCTTTTCGTACTGAAACCGTTTCATATTCCACCTGTTCCGTCATTTTACCCCTCCTAGATTCAAGTTCAAGAATATTCAGTTTTCTCAGAACGAAAATGAATGTTTAACTGGGTTTTTAACAGTTCAGGGATTGCTTTACTTCGTTGTTCCTGAAAATCAAAGTAGACAATCACCGCGTTTCCTCTCGCAATCAGTTGATGAGTATCCGCACACAGAATATCATGCTCCAATTGAAAGCTTTTTGATCCGATTTTGGAAATATAGGTGGTGATCTCCAGTTCTTGATTGAAGTAGCCTTGTGATACGAAATCACATTTGGTGGAAGCTAAAATAAACCGCCAATCCTTCACGTCCATGTCGAATCCGATTGTTTCAAAGAATTTAATTCGTGCTTCCTCTAAATAGACAAAATAGGTGGTATTGTTAATATGCCCCAGTGCATCTGTTTCGCAGAACCTACTCTTTACGGTGATGGTATTCATTTATCCGCCTTCTTTCATAATAAATACTAACCAGTTGGTATGTTACAGCCAGAGGAAATGGTGAAACTTTCCCTCTCTATTCTGTTTGAATCCCTTTTAAGACCATATCGACAAACGTACCTGCTATTTCTTTATCCGTTTTCTCCCCACCCGGCTTAAACCATTGATAGCTCCAGTTCATCATGCCGAGTATACCAAAAGCGACAACGGAAACGTCAAAGTCGTTTCGGAAATCTCCCGACTTTCTGCCCTCTTTCAAAAGTTTCTCAATATTGTAGCGGTACATATCCCGTTTTGGTTCAATTTGATTCAAGCTTTCATCGCTTAAGTGTCTCATCTCTCTGAAAAACACTTTGGCACTGGCCCCCTGCTCTTTGATGTCCACGATGGATAGATGAATCATGTCAAAAAGCTTCTCACTGAAAGATTTGCTGTCATCTTCCAGTATTCTTTCCTGCTTGGACAATAAGCCATCTATATATTTCATATGAATGTCCTTTAAAAGCTCTTCTTTACTGGAAAAATAATAATAAAATGTTCCTTTTGTCACCCCGATCGATTCAACGATATCTTGAATGGACGTGACGGTAAAGCCTTTTTGATCAAATAATCGTACTGCTTGTTCTGTCATTTTTTCTTTCATTTGAAGTCCCCTCAATCTGCATATATCCTCTGAATTATATCACACTCTCCCGAAGGGCCCTTCTTAAAATCTTCCCTACACTCGTCTTTGGAAGTTCGTCCCGGAATTCGATGATCCTTGGTACTTTAAATGAAGACATATTTTCCTGACAGAACCTGATCAATTCTTGTTCTGACACCTTTTCCCCAGCCTTTAACACCATTACGGCTTTCACGGTTTCTCCCCGATATGAGTCAGGGACTCCGATCACGACTGCTTCCTGAACGCTTGGATGTTCATAAATGACTTCTTCCACTTCCCGGGGATACACGTTGTAACCTGAAGCAATGATCATATCTTTCTTGCGATCCACAATCGATACATATCCTTCATCATCCATCCGGGCAATGTCTCCTGTGTATAGCCATCCATCACGAAGGGCATTGGCGGTTTCTTCAGGTAAATTCCAGTACCCCTTCATAACTTGGGGACCTTTGATAATCAGCTCTCCAATGTCTCCTGGAGGTACTTCCTTCGTACCAGTCGCTAAATCCACTACCTTATAATCTGTAGACGGGAGGCCAATTCCGACGGTTCCAGGCTTCCGTTCTGCAAACGCAGGATTACAATGGGTCGTCGGAGAAGCTTCTGACAAGCCATATCCTTCCAATATCTTTGCCCCTGTTTTCTTCTCGAACTGGTTTAATAGTTCAACCGGCATGGGGGCACTTCCGCTATTGCATAACTTGATCGAATCAATTCCATACTCTTCAGCAGAAGGATGATTCGTAATCGCCACATACATGGTCGGCACACCTGGGAACAATGTGGGTTGCTCCCTCTTAATGGTTGATAATACTTCTGAGAGCTCAAAACGTGGTAGCAGGATCATTTCATTCGCTGAATAGATGGAAAGATTCATGCATGAATTCATTCCAAATACATGAAAGAAGGGAATCACACTCAGACTTCTTTCTTTCCCTGTTTGAATGCTTTCTTTAAAAAAGCGCTGACTTTGCATAACATTTGAAAGGATATTGCTATGTGTGAGCATGACGCCCTTAGATAAGCCTGTCGTTCCGCCTGTGTACTGAAGGACAGCCACATCTTCTGGCTGTATTGAAACGGGAGAAACCTCACCGTCCCCAACCTTCAAAAATCCATCAAACGTGTAATCAGTCTCTTGGTTCTCCCCTTGGAAGCTGACGACAATGATCGATTTCACCTTTGTTTCCTTTTGAATGGATTGAATAAGTGGAAAAAAGCGGTCTAATACAACAATTGTCTTCGCCCCGGAGTCATTTAGTAAATGAATGAGTTCCCTTTCAACTGACATCGGATTCACCTGTGTGACAATCCCGCCTGCGGTAAGAATTCCATAATATGAAATGACATATTGGGGACAGTTTGGGAGCATGATGGCTACCCGATCTTCTTTCTTCGTCCCGATTTGCTGAAGGGAAGAGGCAAACAATGTAACAGCACCTTGGAGTTCACTATACGCCATGCGCTTTTGATAGAAGCTTATACAAGGATGTGCAGGGTACGTAGTCGCGGTTTGTTGAAGCATATCAGGTATTGAGAAATCAATTGCCGGAATATCAGTCTCGAACGATACAGGGTAATGAGCGTGCCATGATTTAGTTGTCACAAGATCATTCCTTTCATTTCAGATATTTCATACGCCTCTGACTTGCCTAATAAATCAATCCACCACCATCTACTGGTAATGTGGCTCCAGTGATAAAGGAGGCTTCATCCGATGCCAGGAACAAGATCGCAGATGCCACTTCATCCGGGTTTCCTATCCTTCTGAGGGCATTTGATTTAGATATCACCGACCATTTCCTTTCATCCTTTTTCCACCCTTCAATGATGTTTGTATCGATGACACCTGGAGCTACAGCATTTACCCGGATACGATCTTTTCCATACTCCAGTGCGGCATTTTGCGTCAACAAAACCACTCCGCCTTTTGCAGCATTATAGGCTGATACGTATTTTCTTCCCTTCAAACCCAGAAGACTCGAAACATTCACGATGACCCCGCCTTTTTTCATCAGTTCCGGTACGCTATATTTCATACTCAGGAAAATGCTCTTTAAGTTGGTATCAAGGACATCATCCCATTCTGTTTCTTCTAAATCGACACTCTTGACTTCTGACTGTCCGATCCCTGCATTATTAACGAGGATATCCAGATTTCCGAAGTGCTCGACCGTTTTATGTACGAGCTCTTGAATACTTTCACTGTTTCTCACATTCGTTCTTACATATAATGCACGCCCTTTTTTTTCCCTGATGAGTCTAACTGTTTCTTCACCGGACGGTTCGTTCATATCTGCCACGACCACGGAAGCCCCTTCTTCAGAAAATTTCAGAGCGGTCGCACGTCCTATTCCACCACCCCCGCCAGTTATGATCGAAACCCTACCCGATAGCTTCATAATCAATCACTCTCTCTTCCTAGCTCTCTACCGGAGAGGCTTTTTGATATTTCTTCAGTTCTAATTTTGCGAGTTGAGCACGATGTACTTCATCTGGCCCGTCGGCAAGACGTAATGTGCGGGCATTCGCCCATTGTGCGGCCATTGAATGATCTCCTGATACCCCGGCAGCCCCAAATGCCTGAATCGCCCTGTCTATAACACGTAATGCCATGGAAGGAGCCACTACCTTTATCATCGCTATTTCCTGTTTGGCCAATTTATTTCCGACGGTATCCATCATATAAGCCGCTTTCATGGTCAGAAGGCGTGCCTGCTCGATTTCAATTCGTGAATCAGCGATCCATTCCATTACGACCCCCTGAGATGAAAGTTTCTTACCGAAAGCTTCCCTGTAATGAACGCGCTTACATAATTCCTCTAGCGCTCTTTCCGCTGCACCGATCAAACGCATGCAATGATGAATTCTGCCTGGACCTAACCGGCCTTGCGCAATGGCAAATCCTTTCCCTTCTGCCCAAATCATATTTTCAAGAGGCACACGTACATCGGTAAAGGTGATTTCACCGTGACCATGAGGGGCATGATCGTATCCAAAAACAGGAAGCATCCGCTCGATTTTAACACCCTCCGTGTCCAATGGTACAATGATCATCGATTGTTGTTCATGGCGACTTGCCCCAGGGTCTGTTTTCCCCATCAATATCGAGAAGTTGCACCTAGGATCACCAGCCCCGGATGACCACCATTTCGTGGCATTGATGACGTATTCATTTCCTTCCCGAACAATACTTGCCTTGATGTTAGTGGCATCGGATGAGGCAACTTCCGGCTCCGTCATCGAGAAACAGGAGCGGATCTCGCCATTGAGGAGGGGAATCAGATATTGCTCCTTTTGGGCAGGTGTTCCATAACGCTCTAATACTTCCATATTACCTGTATCGGGAGCATTGCAATTGAACACTTCCGGACCAATCAGGGACCTTCCCATGATCTCGCACAGCGGTGCGTATTCCACATTGCTTAACCCTGCACCAAAATCACTATCGGGGAGAAATAAGTTCCACAACCCTTGTTTCCTTGCTTCGGATTTTAATTCTTCCATGATAGGCGGGACGGTGCTCCAGCGAGTTTCTTGCCTATTAAGCTGTTCCTCATAAAATGATTCATTCGGATAAACATACTCTTGCATAAAACGGGATAGCTTATTTTGATATTCTTGTACTTTCGGAGAGTGGGAGAACTCCATGACATCCTTCCTTCCTTATTGATTTAATTTCACTTGTTACATGGCTGATGAGCCGCCATCCACCACAAGGACGGATCCCGTTACAAAATCAGATGCACGGGAAGCAAGGTATAGAGCCGCTCCCTTTAGATCATCTTCGTTGCCGAACCGATTTAATGGCGTACCTTCTAAAATGGCTTCCCCTGCATGGGAGAGGATTCCTTTAGACATTTTTGTCGGAAAGAAGCCTGGTGCGATTGCGTTAACATGTATGCCCCGAGAGCCCCATTTCACGGCAAGATCCTTCGTGAAATTGATGACTGCTGCTTTACTTGTACTATAGCCGATGGCATCCATATACCTTGGGTCAGTACCTTGAAGACCAGCTACAGATGCGATATTGATGATTTTCCCTTCCTGCTGTTCTAACATCAGCCTTCCTACGGCCTGTGACATAATGAAGGTCCCATTCACATTTACATTCATGACTTTATGCCATGCTTCAAGGGGCATTTCTTCTGCAGGAGCCCCCCATGAAGCTCCGCTGTTATTCACCAGGATGTCTATGCGGCCAAACGCTTTTTTGGTTTCATTCACAACCCTCTCGACTTCTTCAGGGTTCGTGACATCACATTGAAAGGAAAGAGCTTGAACACCGATACCCTCTAAACCCTTTTTGACTTCATCACATGCTTCTACATTTCTTGAACAGACAACAACATTGGCTCCTGCCTCTGCAAATCCCGTTGCGATTTGCTTTCCTAGACCCCTGCCTCCACCAGTCACCAGTGCCACCTTACCAGACAAATCAAATAAGCTCTTTACATGCATATTCCTGCCTCCCTATGTCATTCAGTCATTCACACACCAAAGATACTAACCGGTCGGTATGTTACTTCTATAGTAAATAATATTGTCTGAATTTTCAATTATAAAGACTTAAAAAAATAAAATTACTCATAAAAAAAACTGGCTCATCGGAGTATGAGCCAGCCCGACATTTAAGCGTCCGCTTCCATCATGTCTTTATTATAGGTTTCAGTATCAAGTTCTCCCGTTACCTTACTCGTTATGATACCCGATGTTATCGCTCCACTCACATTAACAGCTGTCCTTCCCATGTCAATCAAAGGTTCTATTGAAATCAATAGACCCGCTAACGCCACGGGAAGATCCATGGCAGACAAGACGAGAATAGCTGCAAATGTGGCACCACCGCCAACTCCTGCAACACCGAAGGAACTGATGGCAACGACAGCAACAAGCGTCAAAATAAACGAAGGGGTTAATGGGTCAATGCCAACCGTCGGCGCAATCATGACGGCAAGCATTGCAGGATATACACCGGCACATCCATTTTGTCCGATGGATAAACCGAAAGATCCCGAGAAGTTGGCAATCCCTTCTGATACACCGAGTTTATTTTTCTGAGTTTGAATGTTAAGGGGTAACGTCCCTGCACTGGACCTGGATGTAAAGGCAAAGGCCAATACGGGGAGTACTTTTTTCACATATGTGACCGGATTCAGTCCCGTAAGCGTCAGTAATATTAAATGAATCAAGAACATGATAATCAATGCAACATAGGAAGCACCTACAAATTCACCAAGCTTCATAATGGCATCGAAATCACTCAGTGCGACCGTTTTAGCCATAATGGCAAGCACTCCGAATGGCGTCAGCCTCAATACAAGGGTTACGATCCTCATTACGACTGCATAGAGAGAATCCACGATTTTCTTGAAGAATTCAGCCGCATCAGGTTCCTTACGCTGAACCCCTAAATAGGCGACACCGATGAAGGCTGCAAATATCACAACAGCTATGGTGGACGTTGCTCTTTCTCCGGTCAAATCAAGGAAAGGATTCTGAGGCAGGAGCTCCAAGATTTTTTGAGGATAGCTTTGACCTTCTAGAGCAGCTGCCCGCTCCTCCAATTGAACACCCCTTGCTGCTTCGGCATTTCCTTGATCAATTTGGATGGCTTCAAGGTCGAATGCTGCGGTTGTCGCAATTCCGACTGCAGCCGCAACAGCAGTAGTTCCCACAAGCAAACCGATGATCAATACAGAAATTTTCCCTAGATTAGAAGATCGTTTCAATTTTGTAAATGCTGAAAGAATCGACACAAACACGAGGGGCATGACAATCATTTGAAGCAGCTTAATATAACCTGTTCCCACAATATTGAACCATTCAATCGACTGGGTGACATTTTCATTCCCCGCATCATACACCCACTGTAAACTGAGACCGAAAACAATACCCAGTCCGAGCGCGCTAAAGACCCGCTTTGAAAACGAAACATTTTTTCTTTGCATATGAAATAAAACACCAATGAGAACAAGAAACACCAAAATGTTCAATAATACAAACCAGACATTCATTCAAAACCCTCCCTCTTATCGTTGTTGATAATACAAGTTAGACCGGGGTCTACTGTATAGTATGATAGAGGAGGTCAAGATATGTTGCTTTGTCCGATAAAAATCCATCTACATTGATTGTAAAAGATTATCCTGGACCGACTGGAATAGGATACGAGCTTGTTCCGGTTGTTTCGAAATCGCTGATATGACCGCTACACCATCTGAACCTGCTTCTAGAACTTCATGGACATTTCCGGTATGGATCCCTCCAATCCCTACCAACGGGAGGTGGATTCCCTCTTCCCTTATTGATTCAATCACCTTAGGTCCTTTAACGATTCTACAATCACTCTTTGTTGTCGTATGAAACATAGGGCCGACTCCAAGATAATCCGCACCTGACTCTAACGCGAGCTTGGCTTCCTTAACATTATGGGCTGAGACGCCAAGAATTTTATTCCCGATTTTTTTACGGACTTCCTCGATGGGATCGTCCTCTTGCCCTATATGTACACCATCTGCGTTCAATAACAATGCAAGCTCCACATCGTCATTGATGATAAAGGGTACACTGTACTTTTGACACAACTGCTGCAGTTCAAGAGCCAGTTCCATCATAGGCTTTCCTTTCAAACAACGAATCCCCTTTTCTCGAAATTGAAACATGGTAACCCCGCCTGAAAGTGCATCTTCCAACACACGGGCAGGAGATCTGTCACAATTTTGGCTGCCCATCACAAAATATAGCTTTAAAGAGTCTCTCAGAGTCATATTTTTACCTTTTCAAAATAAGCCCAATGATTCGTTGGCCCGTGTCCACTCCCGATCCCGAGAGAATGTGAGATGGCGGCTGTAATAAATCCCTTGGCAGTATGGACTGAATCATATACGGTGTTCCCTTTCGCCAATTCTGCTGTGATGACCGCTGAAAACGTACAGCCTGTTCCATGCGTGTGGGGCGTAGAGATTCTTGGACTTGTAAACTCATAAAATCCTTTTCCGTCATAGAGAATATCAGTGGCATATAATGATTGAGATTGTGACTGATGACCGCCCTTTATGACTACATGTTTTGCCCCCATCATGTAAAGGTCCTCCGCAGCTTTCCGGCAATCATCGACGTTCAGTATCTCTCTTCCGGTTAATGTTTCTGCTTCAGGTATATTGGGAGTGATGACGTAAGCAATCGGGATTAATTGATTAATCAATGTTTCAATGGATTTCTCTTCTAATAATGAAGCTCCCCCTTTCGCAATCATCACAGGATCGACTATAAGCTTTTCCCAGACTGAGGAGCTGGCGAATTCACTAACAGAAGCAATGATCTCCTCATTCACTAACATTCCCGTTTTTACAGCTTGGGGAGGTAAATCTTCAGCTACGGATATCAATTGTTCTATTACTTCCGTAGCCGACAATGGAAATACACCCTGCACACCATTTGTATTCTGTGCTGTAACAGCTGTAATGGCAGACATACCATAGACATGGCACTCTTGAAAGGTTTTTAGGTCCGCTTGAATGCCGGCACCGCCACTGCTATCCGACCCTGCAATTGTCAACGCTTTATACACCATCTGTATACACTCCTCTTTCAACCAAAATAACGATGATAAATTGATTTTGCTTTCATAATTTCTTTCGTTCCATGAATAAGTGCCCTTCCATCATAGAATAATACGACTTTGAGGGAATCTACCTTGAAGCTGATCAAATATGGATTCCTTTCCACGCGCTTGCCTTGGTTCTCAAGTGTTCTAGAAATGGCCAACAGGTTAACAGAGTGCCTTGAAGCTGGCCGGATTTGCACGGAATCCCGTCCACACAGGACGGCCGTTTTGGTTTGATTTTCATATCGAAGACTTGGGTACGTTCGATGTACACCACATGAAGGACATTCTTCTCTTTTCAAATTCCTCACATCCAGTGACACATGCTCATTTTTCCATAAATCGAAAGAGACTACCCTATGGCTGATAGATTCATAGTCTTCCACTAAAATCTTTAATGCCTCCGTCGTTTGATAGGCGACTACATGTGATACGGCAGGACTGATGATTCCTGCTGTGTCACATGTCAGGCCACCTATCGGGACTTCATTGAGTAAACAATGAAGACACGGTGTGACACCGGGAAGAATCGTGAATGAAATGCCATAGCTCCCTACACATGCTCCATAGAGCCAGGGGATGGAAAGTTTTTGGGATACATCATTCAAGATCATCCTCGTTTCAAAGTTGTCTGTAGCGTCGATGATCAGGTCCACACCCATAGCCAAGTTCAATAACTCTTCAGGCATGACATCCAGAATATGTGCTTCAATCTCAACCGAAGAATTGATTTCCTCCAGCCTGTTTTTGGCAGCGATCGCCTTTGGGAGATGATCTTTTGCATCTTGCTCGTTGTAAAGTTGCTGTCGTTGCAGATTGCTCCACTCGACGTAATCACGGTCCACGATCGTCAGCTTTCCAATGCCGGCACGAACGAGGACTTCGGCGTTCCCCGTGCCCAAAGCTCCTGCCCCAATGACCAGCACATGCTTATTCCTTATCCTTTCCTGGCCTTTTCTTCCAATGGGTGAAAATAAGACTTGTCTTGAATATCTCTCCTCATTCAAACACTCATCCCCTCCGTCGGGCTGCTGGCTGAAGCAAAGCGCTTTCGGGGGATTCTTCCAGCTTCATAACCAAAACGGCCACCCTCAATGGCAAGTCTCATGGCATTGGCCATCTTAACGGGATCTTTCGCTTGTGACACCGCCGTGTTCAACAACACAGCATCTGCGCCCAGTTCCATAGCAAAAGCAGCATCTGCAGGTGATCCAATTCCAGCATCAACGATGACAGGTACGTTTGCCTGCTCAATAATGAAGCGAAGATTTACCGGGTTCACAATTCCTTGCCCCGATCCGATCGGTGATGCACCAGGCATAATGGCATGTGCCCCCAACTCTTCCAATTTACTTGCCAGAACCACATCATCAGAAGTATAAGGGAGGACGGTGAATCCTTCTTTAATCAATTCTTCCGTGGCCTTCAGAGTTTCAACAGGATCAGGCAATAGAGTTTTGTCACATCCGATCACTTCCACCTTGATCATGTCACATAGCCCTGATGCCCTGGCTAACTGTGCATGCCGTACCGCTTCGCCCGCTGTTTTTGCACCAGCCGTGTTCGGTAATAATGAGTAGCTATCCAAGTCGAGTTTTTCTAAGAAATTGGGTTGACTGGGCTCGAATATATTCATTCTCCTTACCGTGAACGTAAGAATCTCTGCACCAGAAACCTCGACTGCTTTCTTCTGAATATCAAAATTAGGATATTTCCCTGTTCCTAACAATAATCTGGAATGGAATGTATAGTTTCCGATTTTCAACATGTTAACCGCCTCCTACGAATTGAACCAGTTCAATGGTATCTCCATTTTCAACTGTTGCCTTTTCATGTTCTTCTCTTCTTAAAATGGTGTGATTCTGTTCAACCATAATCGTTCGATTCTTCAATTTGAAATGGTGTATAAGATCTTCTATCGTAAAGATTGTGTCAGGGACTGTCACCAGCTGTCCATTAATCTTTAATTCCACTTTCTCAACTCCCTACGTGTGAATGTAGTAATCGATTCTCCTTGCCTTCTATAAGGTCTGCCATCATGACTCCTGTGATGGGAGCCAGGAGAATACCATTCCGGTAGTGCCCCGTTGCAATGGAGAGCCCTTCCCACCTTTCACTCCTTCCGATGATCGGTAGTCCTCCTTGTGTTTGCGGCCGAATACCTGACCAGGCTTTTTCCCAATCGGCATGGATCAGTTCTGGTAAAATATCTGTAGCTTTCTTCATTAAACTCATCATCCCGCTAACGGAAATGGTCTCATCAAAAGTATGAGCGTGTTCTGTTGCGCCTATTAGAAATCGCCCCCCCACCTTCGGAACGATGTAGCAGCCCTCAGTGAAAATGGTCCTCTCCACCAGTTTCCGGGAACATTTCACCGAAAAGCATTCCCCTTTGACTGGATAAGAGTGAAGTGTCACACCGACTCTCTCCAATAGAGATTGACTCCACGCACCGCCCGCAACGATTATTTCAGATGCATATAAGGGACCGATTGACGTTTGAACTCCCGATATTCTACTTCCTTCAACAATAAAGTCGTATACATCCGTATACTCATTGACTTGAGCCCCTAATCTGACTGACGCGAGCCCTAACGCTTCTGTCAGCTTTGGTGCCGCGACGTTCCCATCACGTGGAATGAACAAACCGCCTGTCGCCTTCTTAGAGAGAAGAGGTTCGAAGGCTGAAAGCTTTGGAGAGGATAGCCATTCTACCTCTTCATCCTGATCCAATTTGGTAGCAACACTTATTAAAGTCTGTGCCTCTTCCTCTGTCCTTGCCAGTTTGACCATTCCATTTTCAACATACTCTATATCCATACCCGTTACTTCTTTTAATTCACGCGCAAGAACGGGGTACATATTCCGGCTGTTCTTAGCCACCCTATAGAGGGGGCTTCCCCCATTTAACTCCGTATGTACCCCAAGCATTCCCGCTGCAGCTTTTGATGCTTTGGATGCCAATTGATTCTTCTCAATCAGCAATGCTTTTTTTCCTCTTTTGGTAAGCTGGTACAGAATGGAGCAGCCGATTACCCCTCCCCCTACAATCAAGACATCATATTGTTTCGCCAAGCTGGTTCACCTCCTTATGGATTGCCTTATAATAAGTACGGGCTGCTTCGAGAGGATTTTCTGAAAGAAAGATACCTGATAATACCGCGATACCCTTTGCACCGCTTCTCACAATGTCTTCAACTCGTTCCGGTGTAATACCCCCGATGGCAATAATGGGCAGAGGGATGTTCGAAACGATGTCTTCTAAATCAACAGTCCCCTTGCCTTCTTTCCCTGGTTTAGACGTCGTTTCATAAACATTCCCATATAGAAGAAAATCTGCCCCTTGGTCATATGCCCATTGTGCTTCTTCTATGCTGTGCACCGATGAACCGATTTTCAAGGATGGAAAACGTTCCTTCACAAGACATACAGGAGCACTATGATGTCCAAGGTGGACTCCTCTTACGTGTTTCATACAAGCAATGTCTGCACGGTCATTGATGCACAGCTTCCTTAAAGGAACACCAGCAGCTGTTAATTCATCGACGGTTTTAATCAACTCCGCCCCTGTCCAGCTTTTTTCGCGAATATGAAGCATATCGATATAGGGATGGATGGTTTTCGATATTTCCACCAATTCTTCCCTTGATTGCTGACCAGTGGAAATGACATGTAGTCGTCGCCTCTTTTCAGTTTCCATAACGAACATCTCCCGTCGGAAATATTGGTAGATAAATAGAAAGGATATAACTTAAAGAAATCAGAGTGATGATGCTCAGAATAAAATAGCCATCAAATTTCGAAAATCCTACTTTGTAGTAATAGGTTCTCTCCCCATCTCCCTCAAATCCTTTTGTTTCCATGGCAACTGCAATTCTGTGAGCCCTCCTGATACTTCGTGCCAGTAAGGGGATGGAATAGGACTCTATGATATGGAATAGTTTCTTAAAGCCTTTTTGTTCACGGGTGCCCCTGACTCTCCGTGCATTCCGGATGGTATTGAACTCTTCCATCATGATGGGGATCAGTCTTATCCCGGTCATAAAACTATATGCATACTTCGGCTTAAGTCCCAATTGCTGCATAAGCGAATAAAACAGCAGGACAGGTCTCGTCGTCAGAGCAAATAAGAGGCCCAAAACAGCGAATAGGAATGCCCTTAATCCAATATGAATTCCCCTATAAAAACTCTCCTCTGTCACTTGGATCATCCCCCAAGAAAGCCACGTTGTCTCCCCTTTCCCGAACATGATCATTGAGGAAGACGTAGAGAGAAATACAAGGAAAAATGGCATGGTCATTAACATCACTAACCTACTCGCATATCCAGAGAATGACCACAATAAGAGGAAAGCGAACAAAGTCAAATACACTAGCCAGTTCAAGTAATGAACGAATAGTAAAAATAGAAAAAGGGCAACCATTACGATCAATTTCATACTCGGGTTAATGTGATGGAGCCAGGTGTGTTTATGAACGATTTCCATATTCACAATGCTTTACTCCTCACTACTTCTACACCCTCATCTTGACTCAGTCTTCCATTTTCAATCGTCCATACCCTGGTGGCAAAATGACGGATGATTTCAATATCGTGAGTCACCATCAATATAGTTGCGCCTTCTTGCTGTAACTCGAAAAGCATTTCAATTAGTTCGAACGTATTAAGAGCGTCCTGTCCGAAGGTTGGTTCATCCAATAACAGAATCTCCTTACTGGGAACGATGGATGCTGCAACACTTAATCTGCGTTTTTGACCCATAGATAAAGAATAAGGATGATGTTCCTTAAATGTACGAAGATGGAATCGCTGGAGTAGCTCATGAACATTTCTTTCCACACTCTCTTCGGTGAAGCTCTTTAGCCGGTAGCTATAGGCCACTTCATCAAAAACGGAATGGGTGACAAACTGTAATTCGGGATTTTGAAATACGAACGCACAATCTTTCGGAACTTTTTTCCTTTTGACCTGTATTCCATTTAATTCGTACGTACCGCTCGTATGAATGAATTTCATTAAGCTGTGAAGTAACGTTGATTTCCCTGCACCATTCTCTCCTGTTATAGCAATCCATTCCCCTTTACGGATTTCGGCATGAGGCAAATGAACCTTTTCTTTCTTTTGAATATAGCCTTTAAAATCCTCCAGTCTTGCAATCACAGGTCCCAACGAGGGAATCTCCCTCGTTTGACGGGATGTCAGATACTCCTTCCAGGCGTCCGGATACCAGACACCCAAGCTCTTCAACGTACCTTTGTAATGGTTCAGGATCCACTCCTTCGCTCCATCCGCCATAATGGTTCCATTTGAATCGAAAACGATGATTCGATCGATCATGTCAAGGACGTGATCAAGTTTATGCTCTACGATTACCAGTGTTTTATCTAAACAGATCTCTTTTATTGTTTTCCAAACAGATGTTGTACTTTGCTCATCCAACATCGAAGTCGGTTCGTCCAGGAACAATGTATCTGGCACCGAGGCAAGAGCAGAAGCAATGGCCAATTTCTGCTTCATGCCTCCTGATAATGTTGAGATTTTCGTATGGGGATCATCAAGTTCCAATCCCACCTCAGATAATAACCGTCGGATTTCACCTTTCATCTTTTCACGGGGAGTCCGTAAATTCTCCAGCACAAAGGCCAATTCTTCATCAACGAAGGGCATACAAAATTGTGAGTCCGGATCTTGAAATACATAGCCATAAGATTCTGATGCCTCCAAGTTTGCAGCTCTCATGGGAACATCCACAGATCTGGGGATCACCCCTGATAAAACATGGAGAAGTGTTGATTTACCACATCCGGATGGTCCCAATAGCAATACTTTCTCCCCTTCCTTGATTGACAGACTGACATCATTAAACATCCGTTTTTCCGATCCGGGAAATGTAAGTCGAAGTTTTTCGACATGCATACGCATCACCCCTTTAATGGTTCAATACATCGTAATCATCTTGATTTGCTCGTCTTACTAGACTTGTGACTCCTGTTTTCTCAAGAGCCCTTACCACATAAAAAGATCCTGCACCTGCGATGACAATCGATCCAAGTATTCTCACAACGATGAATAATGTCAAATTCCAAAGGACTAAATCCCCTATATACCCTTTCATGTAATCCATTAAAATGGAGCCACATGCAGACCCAACAGCCGCTAAACATATAATTGAAAGATCATAGCGTTTATATTTCGTTAGGAAGAAAACCAATTCTGCCATCAATCCCTGAATCACTCCGAATAAAAGAACCTCGAGTCCCCATTCTGAACCCATTAGAAACTCTCCTGAAGAAGCGGCTATTTCTGCTAAAATGGCGACTCCCGGTTTTCGGATAATCAAAAATGCCACTGTGGCCGCCATGAACCACATTCCATAGATAAATTGATCTGCATGCAATCCAATTGGTTTCAACAAATTATAAAATGGCCCCCAAAGCTTATAAATGACGCCAAACATAATGGAAATGACCACCGTCACTAAAATGTCGGTCAGTTTTAATTTAGACATGTGGTTCACTCATTTCCTTACCTGCATACAGGGCATGCTGAAACGGCCATTGTTCAAGGGTATAAGCCATCTCCCAAAACTGTAATTCATAAATGCTGCTTAAAATGAAATTATCTTTCATTCTTTCTTTGTCACATTCGGTCATGGATTCTGCCAATTCATCAAGTCGTTGGATTTGTTCTTCCACTAGCTCTTTAAACCACTCCCCTCCGTATGCCTTAATCCATTCCTGATAAACAGGCTCTTCCGGTGTGCAAAATTTCAGGCGTTCCCCCACTTCGTAATAGAGCCAATAGCATGGGAGGATCGCCGCCAGGATATCAGCTAGACCCCCATACCGTGCGGAACGATACATATGCGAGGTATAGGCATATGCCGTAGGGGCAGGCCTGAAATTCTTTCTTTCCTCTTCGGTAATGCCTAATTGCTTGGAGAAATTTTCATGTAATGAAAGCTCTGCTTCATTCGTCCCTACAGCGTGCGTTGCCATTCGTGATGTCGTATGTAGATCCAATGCCTTTGATGCACCAAGCGCCTGCACCTTTGAGAAATGTGAAAGGTAATAGGCATCTTGCAAAAGATAGTACTTGAACTTCTCGATTGGTAGCGTTCCATCCCCTATTCCTTTAACGAAAGGATGTTGAAAGCTCGCATCCCAAATTTCATTGACTTCGTTTCGTAGTACTTTTGAAAATGACATAATTTCCTGCTCCTTTTCCAGACGACCCGAAATGGGCAACAAAAAAGCCACTTCCCGTGATGCATACAGCATACAGAAAGTGGCTTGAGATCAGAATGATAGACTAGTATTCTTTGCGACCGTCAAACACCACTTCCCTACGCTGGTCTCAACCAGATCAGGTTCGAAGGGTCTTAAAGTAACACTTTAATCTCAGCCTTTTAGAAGGCACCCCTAGTGGATCGTCTTATGAAATTTTGTTTTCGTTGTAATCGTATCATGATACTTTTAGTTGTCAACATAAAAAAACAATTCATGTTATATTTTCAGTTACCAATCGGCCGTCGGATCCAGTGGCAGCAAAAGGTTGTACAGCAGATTAAATGCAATAAATTTTTTATAAAAAAGTTCATCAGACCATTTTTGTCTGCCTATCAGCACTGAATGAACATCCATAAACTTGCAATTTAATAAGAGGGACGGACCTTCTTGAAGGTCCGTCCCTCTCTTTATTTAAACCACCCTTTTTCTTTGGATTGTGTGATGGCTTCGATTCGATTTTTCACTTCAAGCTTGTCGAGTATGGTGGAGATATAGTTCCTGACAGTACCTGTTTTAAGCTTTAATTCATCAGCGATTTCCTTTGTGTTCTTCCCTTCGGCAACGAGCTCCAGCACTTCTTTTTCACGGTCTGTGAGAGGGTTTTCTTCGCTGTAGACATCATCCATCAACTCCGGTGCGTAGATACGCTTACCGTCCATTACCAGGCGGATTGAGTTTGCCAGTTCTTCACTGGGACTGTCCTTCAACAAGTAACCCTTTACTCCTCCTTTTAAAGCACGCTGGAAATAACCGGATCTTGCAAAAGTAGTAAGGATGATCACCTTACATTCTTCACCTTTCAACTCCTCTGCAGCTTCAAGGCCTGTCTTTTTAGGCATTTCGATATCCATGATGCAGATATCCGGCTTGAGTTCATGCACGAGGGAAATGGCTTCTTCACCGTTGCCGGCTTTCCCTACCACTTCCATATCATCTTCCAAACTCAAAAGAGACCCCAGGGCACCCAACAGCATTCGCTGATCTTCGGCAATCACAATTCGAATCATTCCATTCCCTCCCTGTCTGTCTGTTTGATTACTTTAGGCACCCGCATGATCAGGGTGGTGCCTTCCCCCGAAACAATGTCCAGACTGCCATTGACAAATTCCAGTCGCTCCCTCATCCCGATCAGACCGCTTCCTCCTGACTGTGTGTAATCACTTCCGATCCCCACACCGTCATCTTTCACCACAATCGTCATCTCTTTATCGGATTCTTCCAAGGTGAGTTCACAATAAGAAGCCTTGCTATGTTTGACCACATTTGTGACAGCCTCTTTTAAGCACATGCTTAATATATTCTCCATGAAGAGTGATAAATGAGGGAGGGAGTCGTCTTCATTCATTATGAATTCAATTTCAGCCGCCTTTAAGAGCTGCTTTATCCTGACGATCTCATCCATCAATCGGATTCCCCTCATCTGGGAAACCATTGTCCTTACCTCACTCAAAGCCGTTCTCGCCGTTTGTTGAACGTCTTTTAATTCTTGTCGTGCCTGCTCTGGATCTTTATACACCAATTTCCTCGCCAGGTCACTTTTTAAACCGATCAGAGAAAGCTTCTGCCCAAGCGTATCATGCAGATCCCGCGCAATCCTTTGCCTTTCTTCTTGCTTGACAAGGTCTGAAATACGCTTGTTGGCATCTTCCAACTGGTCTTCGAGCTGCACTTGTTTATTTCGATTATAGATATTGAAAGGTAGAAGAATGACGCTGATCCAGATGATCAATATGAATGGAAATTGTGACAGGAACAATTCATTCTGCAAAACGAAGTTATAGTTGATGGATGCAGTCGTCAATACAAGGTGGATGATATATAGGGTTAAAAAGGCGACCCGATTTTTTATATTTCCGTTGTAATAGGCTATGTAAAAGGCGAAATAGATGAAATTAAACTGAATGGTCATGGTGATGGAGATCGCAATCAATATCGATGTCCATAAATACACCGGCCAATCCTTCGAAATAAAAGCGAAACGTAAAGAGATAAAGAATGCTATGGTCAAAGAAATCCCGACCGCAATTTCAATTGTAGAAGAAGACTGAAAGATAAAGTAAAAGGGCAGGATACTGATGATGCTCCAAATATATGGTGAAATTCCTGAACCTTTTTGGATGTTGATTATTTTTTTCGGCATTTGCATGCTGAATACCTCTTTTGCTTCAATATTTTAAACGGTTCTCCTATATTATGACATAAATGACCCTGATTTTCATATGTAGCTCATTTTAAAGAACTGTTTATCTCTTGCTGATTTGTTGCTTATATATAGGCTAATATTTCCGGTTTTGAATTCTTTTTTGCTTCTCCATGACCTCATAAGATTTGTGAATGATGTCTGTTAAGACGTCACCTTTATAAACCCTTCCAATTTTTGTATTCCGTTGATAGTATTCTACAATTTCGTCCAATTTCTCTGAAGTTTCTTTATCAACCCTTACATTAAGTTGCATTTTCCCTTGATCTGACAAGGTTCGACCTCCTCATCTATCAACTTGATATCATTTGCTAGCAATCTGTTATCAATAGTATATCAGATGCTATAACGGATATATACAGTTCAATTGTCATATTAGCCAAATAAAAAACCCGGGCACATTCCGCCCAGGCTGTTCAACCACATTTAATTATTCTCAATCATGACTTCGACCGGTTTGATATCCATTTCCACACCAAAGAATGAATAATCATCCTTGTTTCCATCTTTATATCCCCAGAACCCCTCTGTTCCACTTCCTTTTCTGAAGGTAAGTTCAAACCCTTCATATTCAGAAAAGCTGTAACTCTTCACTTCATCCATCCGGGCGTTATCTAAGAGACTGTAACTCAAATAGTTTGCAAGTGTCGGGTGCGGCGTCAATACTCCCGTATGCGGTGCGGCGTAATAATCATAGTATTCGTAATCATTGGTTGATAGTTTATGATCACTGATGGAAAACTCTTTAGTCTCTAGATTAAATTGATCTCCTGAAGTGATCCATGATAAACGGATGTCTTCATACGTATGAGACGACGGTGAAAGATCTGACTGACTTAAATCGACTATCGATACCCCGCCTCGTCCCTTTACCTCCACCGTCCTGGATTGGTTATCCACTATCAAGGCGGTGTCTTCATCGATTCCATAAGATAATTCGTTTTCTTCTCCATAAACTGCCGTTGTAGCAATCAATCGTCCCAATCGTGCTTTTTTATCAAAGTGTTGGTCAACGATACCATACGGGAAGAAACCAAGCCCCTTTTCCAGGTATCCAGGTCCACCTTCTTGCTGAGACATCCCGTCATATGAATCAGTATAGCCCTTAGCTAACGTATCGTAGCTTCCACCACCTGCGATCATGACATCACTCATGATGGCGGCACCTGCACTTGTCCCACCAAGAACCGCTCCATTACGGTAGATTTCCCAGATGTTTTCCAGGGCCAGTGATTTCGTTCCGTCTCCGTTCAAAAGTGCATCAGTGATATCTGTTTGATCTCCACCAACAAACCAGATCCCATCATAATCTAGAATGCGGCCTGCAATATCGGGGTGATTCTTATTATCTGTCCATTCTGATTCATCCTCTTCCGTTCCTTTGAAGTCATGATTGGATATGGGAAGGATATCAATTTGTTCTGGCGGGTAGCCATACGAGGTCAAATCCTCTTTAAATGTTTTGGAAGACTTCAAACTGGAACTTGCTGCAGGGATGATTCCGATTTTTCCAGTTTCACCGGCTCGCTCAATGAATTCTTTATACACTTCCTCATTGCTGCTACCTAATGCCCCGCCAACGATGACAAGGCTTCCCTTTGTGTCGGGATCAAAGGCACTCTCGGATGTATCAAGTGGAGTTTCCTTAAAGTCTTCAAGCCGGTCTTTTTCATTAAAGCTGACCTTCACAGGAGATACATCCATTTTCACATGAAGTAAGGAGTAAGTATCTTTTTGACCATCCTGATAACCCCAGAATCCGTTTGTATCTTCACCTTGCTTGAAGGTAAGTTCAAAACCCTTTCCTTTACTGTCATAGAGGTAACTGGTGACCTCAGTAACGGCTTCATTATCCACAAGTGAATACGAGAGATAGTGAGGCAATGTCCCATAAGATGAAAGGACCCCGGTAGCTTGAAGAGGTTTGAAATTATAATATTCATAGTCTTTTGTTTCTACCTTATCTTCCTCAATCATATACTCTTTCGTTTTCACTTTAAGTTCATCGCCAGGAGAAAGATAACTGATATCCAGATCCCTAATCTCGTTCCTTGATGTTTTGGCGCTTTCAACATCTACGATTGTGACATTGCTTTTTCCCAAGACAGAAACCGTCCCTTCTTGATTATTCACCACCATTGCCGTATCCTCATCGATCCCATATGCCAACTCATCAGGTGATTTAAAACGCAGTGCTGTAACTGCCAGTCTGCCCAGGCGGGATCGCTCATTGAAATGTTGATCCACGATGCCCCATTGAAAGAATCCCAGTCCTTTTTCTATATAAATAGGAGCATATTCTTCGTTGGGGTTCGATACATCCTCAGTTGTAAACTCCTGTCGAAGGCCGCCGAGACTGTCTCCACCCGTAATCATGACGTCACTCATGATGGCGGCTCCAGCGCTTGTCCCACCAATTACCGCCCCTCTTTCATAAATACCCCAAATTTCTTCCAGAGCCTTTGTCTTTTCACCATTCCTCATCGTTAACGCATCCGTAATTTTCAACTGATCACCACCGACAAACCAAATGCCTGTCAGCTTTTTAATCTGTTTTCTGATCTGTTTATTTTCAGCGTTGACCTTCCATAAGCTTTCATCTTCTTCTGTCCCTGAGAAATCATAAGAAGAAATGGGAAGGATTTCGATGGATTCTTCATCCACTCCATAAGAAATCAGATCCTCTTTAAATTGGTTAGAAGATTTCAAAGAATCTGAAGCTGATGGGATGATCCCGATCTTTGCTTTTTTCTTCCCCCCAGATAGTTCTATGAACTTTTCATACACATTCGAATTACTGCTTCCTAAAGCACCTCCAACAATCAACAGATTCCCTTTGATATTTTTTTCTTTTTTGGCCAATATGTCAGTTGTGGCCAGGCTTGCAATCAATCCCAATACAGTCAATACGATAAATAGTTTTTTCACTTTCCCCCAATAGTCCTTCATCCACCATTCTCCCTTCTGTTCACTCATTCATTTTGTTAACATGCAAATTCCATGCCAACTCATTGATCTCTGAATTATCAGTCATTTAATAAAGAATGGGTTCTCATTGGACATTTTTGGTGTTACATACCAACAACCAATAATAAAAAAACATCATCCCGATATCAGTGAATGGGATGATGTTCTGTATCTATTTATTGGATATGCTCCTGACAATATGCCAAAATGAGGTTCTCTTCCTCTTCTTCTAACTCGAAGTCCATGATTGACTCAGTGTTTCTTTCAAGGATCGTGGATTGTACAATCCTTGCTCCATTGTCGTCTCTGACAAAGATGGCCTTTATGTATATACCCTGTTCTGAATACAGCTCATCGTCCTCGGGTACTTCGATATCAAGAATCACTTCATAGCGATCTCCACTTAAAATACCGGTTGGATCTTTTAATTCTTCAGCATGGTGATTGGTAATATTCATGGTTCTAACTTCCTTTCAAGTACTAAACATGTTTCTTCCATCCTCTTATTATACACCTTGAACCCTTGATTTTAAAATGTATTATCCTAAGACTGAAAAAGGATATGAATAGGCTTCCTTCTCAGACTTCGATATAATAAAAACAAGAACAACCGTTTAAGGAGAGATACTAAGTGAATTCTAAAGAAATGCAAGAAAAAATCATTCAAAATTACCAGAAGGACGAGCATATGATGATCCTTGTATTTGCACAGTGGTGTGTGAATCATGATCTCGATCCTGCCACCCTTTATCAAAAAGCTTATCCAGAGCAAGGTGAAAACCCTGCCCTGCAGCAAGGAATCGACTTGACCGTCCCTAAAGAAGAATCCGAAGACATTCCAGATAGCACTTTACTTGGCGTCCTTTCCCTATTCGGGAATGATGACCTTGCTTATGTCGTGACAGAAGAAATCAACAACCGCTCCAAGGAGAAAAGATAAAAAGCATAAGGGGGACGGACCTATTAAAGGTCCGTCCCCCTAAGTTTCTTCACATGAAGTCAAAGTAATACCGGATGATGTGAAAGAATATGGGTGAAGTGTAGGCTAAGCTGTCGACGCGATTGAGGTAGCTTTCTTTTAATGAGGCCATTCTTTCTCGATCACCGATGAGAAGATCCCTTTTCAATACGGAAATCGTCAAACTGCCTACAAAACCACTGATGCTGATGATCAGCCCTGAGAGGATCCCGAATTTCAAGTCGAGTGGTGTTAAAAAAGGGTATGTGAAATAGGACACCCCTGTCGTAACCAGCACCGCAGATAAAAAGCCTTCCCACGTAATGGCAGGATTAGATGTCGGTACTACCTTACGCTTACCAATATAAATGGATACCACAAATTGTACGATGTCACTCACCTGAGTGAGGACAACCAGGAACAGAACAAGATTCGCTCCATATTCGGGATTTGCAACCTGGTAATAAGCGAGATGACTCAACCCAAAAACCATGAGCATCAGTCCCCATTGAGTAGAACTGACAGAACGAAGAAATCCCAATGTTCCCTTCCCTAAAAGCCTGGGCAGCGGCAAAAGTAAGAATACGTATACAGGAATAAACACTATGAACATCCCATACCATCCAATATATATCCAGTAAAACTGAATCGGGATCGATAAATAAGCCCATAGGAAGATTCGCCTGTCGGCTTTCCGCGTTTTCATCATGGAGAAATACTCTTTAAGGGAAAAGAAGCAGAGAACCATTAAAGATAACATGGAGATGATTGGATTGAACAAAGTCGCCAAACAAAAAACCCCAAACATCCCCCACCATGTTTTTACCCTTAAGGAAATTCTGGAGAAGTCTTTTTCACTTTGCTTTCTCTTAATCTGTAAAAACAGGACGTTCACAACGACCAATCCTATAAATATTATAAATAAAGTCCAAATGGCCGATTCCATATTCATCCCCCTTATTGAAATGACCGTATTCAAGCGGTTCATTTATTGTATAATTAAGCATATGGGAAATTCTACTACTTTAAAAGAGGGAATGAGCTATGAATAGTCAATATATCTATATTTTACTGACGGATACCGGAACACTGTTTACAAAATCCATCAAAAAGTACACGAAAGCTCCATACAACCATGCGTCCATTTCCTTTGACCGTGAACTGACTGAGTTATACAGCTTCGGTCGTAAACATCCTAACAACCCCATAAATGGAGGATTTGTAAAAGAGGATATCTACCAGGGAACATACAGTAAATACCCCCATACCACGTGCGTCATTTATCAATTGGAAGTAACGGACCGGAATATCGAAAAGATGAAACGGGTATTGAATGTTTTTAAAAGGAGCCGCAATAAATTTCTTTATAATATCCTTGGAGTATTTGGCGTATCAATGAATGAACCCGTCGAATTCAGCAACTCATACTTTTGTTCCCAGTTTGTAGCAGAGATCCTTCATCGCTCAGGGATCAAACTGTGGGATAAGCTGCCTGCACTGATTACTCCTGAGGATTTCAGAAAGCACCAAGATTTCCATCTCGTATATGAAGGGAAATTGTTTGAATACGATCCAATCAAACAACATAAGGCCAAATAAAATCCCCCTCGGAAATGGTTTTTCGAGAGGGATAATGAATTATGCTTCCTCCATGTTTTGAAGGAGATTAAACAAAAATTCATATATAAGTTCATATACTGACAGTATTGATTGTCTTTCATTAAAATCACGAAGATCATTCAATGTAAAATTCAGGTCCCACAGCCCATCCTCGCCATTAAACAACAGATCATATGACGATTCACTTTCAAGGGACTCTTCTAAGTACCGCTCGATCTGACTCCGATACTTCTTTTGAAGCTTTAACCCAAGCATGGCATCATACGTCCCAAAGACATCGTCCACTTCCAACGAGACAGCTTCCACTCCAATCATTGTAAACCAAATGGATTCGAGGAAAACGAACTCGTTTTTTTGCTCTTTCAGGTAGGTGATGGGCTGGTGAAGAAATATCGGGGATTCCTGACTGATCAGTTCTTCGGTTTCTTTATCACAACGCTCGATATACGCCTCCTGAAAACGGGAATCTGCATCTGGAGAAGTTATCTCATCAGCATCCAGTAATCCGTACTTTAAGGCATATTCCCTTTCCTGTTTGAATAAAGGAACCGCACCTTCAGATTCTTTTGTTTCGTCAATGTATTGTTTCAATCTTTTTTGTAACATTCCTTTTCCTCCTCAAAACTTTACGCCTTAGTTCTGGTATGTACTACTCTAACTCTAAGTATACAGGACAATGATCACTGCCGAGAATATCAGAGTGAATTTCAGCCTTTTTTATTGAAGGAGCTAAATGTTTGGATAGGATAAAGTAATCAATTCTCCATCCGATATTTCGTTCACGCACATTACTCATATATGACCACCAACTGTAGGCATCATCCTTTTCAGGGTGAAGATATCGAAAACTGTCTACAAACCCGTCCTGAAGGAGCAACGTCATTTTCCCCCGCTCTTCATCGGTGAAACCTGAATTTCCCCGATTCGATTTATCGTTTTTCAGGTCGATCTCAGCATGAGCGACGTTTAAATCCCCACATAGAATGACCGGCTTATGATGGTTCAATTCAACAAGGTATACTCTTAAAGTATCCTCCCACTCCAGACGTTCCTCAATCCTTGAAAGGTCCCTTTTTGAATTAGGTGTATATACATTCACCAAATAAAAAGAATCAAATTCACACGTTATGATCCTTCCCTCGATTTCTTTTTCTCCATCACCAAACCCATATGAAACAGTGAGCGGCTTCTGTTTCGTGAAGACGGCAGTTCCTGAATACCCCTTCCGGATAGCATAATTCCAAAACTGATGATATCCATTTATATCCAATGAAATTTGACCTTCCTGAAGCTTTGTTTCCTGCAGGCAAAATATATCCGCATCCATCCGGTGAAAATAATCTAAAAACCCTTTTTTCACACATGCTCTAATTCCATTTACATTCCATGATACCAGCTTCATAGTATTCTATTAAACCCCTTTTCTCTTAACAATTTCCCTTATTATCGTACCATAAAAACTAACTGCGCTATTCATTATACCGATATAATATACTCGCATTCATATATTATTCTAGAATAACTATGTTTTTCTACCCTTATTATTCCACAATAAAAAACCATGCGTGGCATGGTTTTTAGGTTATTACTTTTAATTATGACTACCCGGTTTGGTCCTTTTTCCGCTTTTTTTCCCATTTACATCAGAGCGTGTTTTCTTTCCTTTTAAAGTCACGGAACCAGATTGGTTTCCTTCAGACTTCTTGACCTTGGGTTCATCCGCTCTCTTTAATTGTTCCATATTTTTGCTTTTCCCTTGTCTTCTTTCCCCCTTGTTCTTGGAAGATGACTTGGTTTTTAGCTTTATGGTATTGCCAAGATTTTGTTTCTGAATCCGGCTGTTTAATTCTGTTTCTATATCGTCCAGAAGACCTCTCTCTTCAGAAGAGTAGAGAGTATAAGCAAGACCTGTTTCCCCTGCTCTCCCCGTCCTGCCGATTCGGTGAATGTAGGTTTCTGCATCGAGTGGCATATCATAGTTGAATACATGTGTGACTCCCTCGATATCCAATCCTCTTGATGCAACATCCGTCGCCACTAACATCGGTACATCCCCTGCTCTAAAATGCTCCATTATTGTTTCACGCTTCTCTTGGGGTATATCACCATGAAGTTCAGAAACATGAAAGCCTTTTGACCTTAATACTTGATATAATTTCGAAACCCTACGTTTTGTTCTGCAAAAAACGATGGATTTCTTAGGCTGAAACGCCTCAATTAATTGAATAACTGTGTCCTGTTTTGCACGATCCACTGTGAAAATGGCATATTGATTGATGGAAGTCGCTTTATTCCTTTCCGCTACCTCGATGAATCGTGGTGAGTTCATGTACTTTTTCCCCAGCTTTTTGATTTCAGGAGGAATCGTAGCAGAAAATAGCATGGTTTGTCGCTTAGCTGGTGTTTTCCTTAAGATTTCTTCTACTTTATTCAGGAACCCTATCTGAAGAAGTTGATCTGCTTCATCAATGACTAAAAATTTCAGATGTGATAAGTTTAGGTTCCCTCTTTTCACATGATCCAAAAGCCGTCCAGGAGTTCCAACAATGATATTGACGTGTTGCTCCAGCTCTTTTATTTCCTCTTCATGGCTTTTACCTCCGTAGACAGAGAGAACGCTGAACCCTTTGTTATCGGCCGTGAGCTTTTTTATTTCACTCGTTACTTGGATGGCCAATTCACGCGTTGGGGTAATGATCAAACTTTGTATATCTTTCGTATTTGCTTTACTTTTATCTAATATAGGTAAAACATAAGTGAATGTTTTGCCTGTACCGGTTTGAGCTTTGGCTATGACATCTTGTCCATCAAGGAGAGTGGGGATCACGTTTTCTTGTATGGGTGTCGGCTTTTCTATACCTTTGGTCGATAATATTTTCTGTAATCCAACGGATATTCCTAGGGATGAAAAAGAGTTCAATGAACATTCCTACTTTCTTAATACGATTTTAGACTTGTCTACTAATACTGAATGTTTTATCGTGAAAATGCAAGAATAAAAAAAGGACTCCCCATAAGGAATCCTTCAGATGAAAATCTTGTTTTCTTTCAGATAATTCACTTTTACGATTGAAAAGATCTTAGTTACTCTACTCTTTGCAATATTAAGCAGAAAAGCTTATTCAGTCGGACCTTCCCAAGACATCATTCCACCTGTCATATTGATGACATCAAACCCTTGATTCTCAAGGAATTGTGCTGCTTGTCCACTTCTACCCCCGGAACGGCAAACCATGATATATTCTTTTGACTTCTCCAACTCACCCATACGACTCTCAACTTGTCCTAAAGGAATATGCTTAGCAGTAGGAATCATCCCTGAAGCCACTTCATCATCTTCACGTACATCTAGGATGTTTAACGATTGGTTTTCGTTTAATAATTCTTCAACCTGTTTTGCTGTTAATTGTTTCATTGTCTATTCCTCCCATTTATTGCAGTAAATCAATAATTTCTTCATGATCAATAATATACCCTATATGGTATATTGTCAACCAAATAAAAATACGATCATACTTGATCGCATTTTCATCTGATGCTGTGTTCTTTCTTTTAATGCGGCTCTATTAATGAGATTTGATCAATCGTCACCATTGAGAAAGTCACCAATTCCTCCAAGTAAACTTCCTTCACCCGTAGAACGTCCTCCACCTGGAGCGTTGGCATAAATCCTCTCTGCTAACCGACTGAACGGAAGCGATTGAATCCAAACTGTGCCTGGACCGCGGACGGTAGCAAAAAACAATCCTTCTCCACCAAGGAAGGCTGATTTGATTTTCCCAACATATTCAATGTTGTAGTCCACTTCCTTTGTCATGGCCACTAAACACCCGGTGTCCACTCGTAACACTTCCCCTGGTTGAAGCTCTTTTCTATAGATGGTCCCACCTGCATGGAGAAAAGCTAACCCATCACCTTCAAGCTTCTGCATGATAAAGCCTTCTCCACCAAAGAATCCCGTTCCTAATTTTTTTTGAAAATCAATTCCTACGGATACTCCCTTTGCTGCACATAAAAATGCATCCTTTTGGCAAATGACCTTGCCACCTAATTCACTTAAGTCAACAGGGATGATCTTCCCAGGATAAGGAGCAGCAAAAGACACATGCTTCTTGCCCATTCCATCGTTCGTGAATACGGTCATGAATAAGCTCTCGCCCGTCAATATACGCTTTCCCGCACCAACAAGCTTGCCAAGAAACCCACCGGTACCTCCACCTTGCGATCCGTCACCAAAGATCGTCTCCATTCCGATTCCATCTTCCATCATCATCATGCCACCAGCTTCTGCTACGGCACTTTCTCCCGGATCTAATTCTATTTCGACAAACTGCATATCATCCCCGTGCAATTTGTATTCAATTTCGTGTGAATTCATTCCTTGTTCCTCCTCTATTTGCATGCATAATTACCTATTCTTCAAGAGGTTCAAGATTCCCTTCTCAAAATCCATTTTCATAATAATAAGATTTCAACCCCAAAATACCCCTTTGCTGACTGCTGCACAAAGGGGCATGATTTGTCTATGGTCTTGGGATGTTTTTACCATAAAATATCTCATCCATTTCCATTTTTACTTTATCCGTAATTTCATCTACCTCATCATCTTCCAGTTTGTCCTTCGTATAACCAAATAGATAGTTATTTAAATCAAATTCCTTCAGCTTACATTTTGTGTGAAATATATTTTGAGGATAAACATTTACGTCGATCATGTCATACTCATCCTTGATTTCTTCCGGAATGTAATTCTGGATTGAATTGATGTCATGATCGATGAATAGTTTTCTACCATTGATATCCCTGGTAAAGCCCCTCACCCGATAATCCATCGTCATGATGTCTGTGTCAAATGAATGGATCAGATAGTTCAATGCCTTAAGGGGAGAAATTTCCCCGCACGTCGATACATCGATATCAGCCCTGAATGTCGAAATCCCTTCATGAGGATGATACTCAGGGTAAGTATGAACCGTGATATGGCTTTTATCAAGATGCATTGTCACCGTTGAGGGAAGAGGTCCCGGTGATTCATCAAAATGCTCCGTTGGCACTTCAACGATTGGACCTTCTGATACCAGGATAGTCACACTCGCACCCTGGGGAACGTAATCCTGCTTTGATATATTGAGCACATGTGCTCCGATAATATCCGAAACATGAGTCAGAATCTTCGTCAGTCGATCGGCGTTATACTGCTCATCAATGTATTCGATATAGGATTCACGTTCTTTCCGGGTCTTCGTATAACAGATATCGTACATATTAAAACTTAATGATTTCGTTAAGTTATTGAATTCATGGAGTTGGATTCGTTCTTCATGAGATAATTTCATTGTGCATTTCCCCTTATATGTAAAGTTTGTGTAGTATGCCCTATTCATTTATCTTACCCAGACCCAACCATACTAAAACAGGAAGATTGGATTGAAAATAGGGTAGAATGGGTACTGCATATAGGGAAGAAGCCTTTCTATTTTTACTTCTTAAGTAAATTGGATACAATGAATGGTAGAATGGAGTGTTTGCATTTGAGACGATTATTTATTCTTATCATGATTATCGTGATTGCCTATATATCAAAACCCATCTGGGAGGAAAAAGTCGAAGCCACAGGGTTCGATTCCGTTCTCTCCAAAATTGAAGAATTCAAGGATAACCCAAGGGTACAGGATACCTTTGAGCAGATTTATAACAGAGTGAACCTTCTTCTGATAAAACTCGACGATTCATTCCGGGATCTTGAGAACACTTCTGACAAGAAGAAAGTTGATCCTGTAGAAAAGCCGACATTGACAGTTCCAAGTGATCAAAAATTCTCGATTTACAACATTGAAATCGGTCATTCCAGAGAAAGTGTCGAGGGGGAGCTCGGTGAAGCCAAAAGACAATCCGTCAATGAATACGGGGTTTCATGGAATGCCTATCATGAAAACTATCGGAACTTCTTGATGGTTTCCTATGATCAAAACGGACTGGTAAATGGCCTGTTTACAAATCAGGATCTCCTCTCCTCCGATTCAGGGATTAAAATGGGCGTGTCCAAAGAGATGGTACAAAACGAACTTGGAAAACCATTAACGAATATACGTAAAGGGCTTACATTATATCAGCTGCAAAATAACGGTGAACAGGAAGTATATCAAGTCGATGGAAGCTATGTGACCATCTTCTACGACAAGCATGAAAACGATACGGTCACTGCCATTCAGATCATCAAAGAAGACCTGGAAGCCAATAAGAAAAACTTTTATTCCGACGGAAGCTCCGAATTAAAAGAAGGATTTGAATTCCAGTTATTCGACCTTACCAATGCAACCCGAGTGGAAAAAGGCCTGAGCGTTCTCTCATGGGATGATCAAGTAAAAGACACGGCCCGGAAACATAGTTTGGATATGGCGGAACAGGACTATTTCAGTCATACGAATCTCGAGGGACAATCACCGTTCGACCGGATGGAAGAAGATCAGGTAGCCTTTCGGACGGCAGGAGAAAACCTGGCGTACGGTCAGCTGAGTTCAATTTTCGCCCACGAAGGACTGATGAATTCAAAAGGCCACAGAGATAACATCCTGCAGCCACACTACGAGCATTTAGGTATAGGCGTTGCCTTTAACGAGAAATCACAGCCTTATTATACAGAGAATTTTTATAGTAATTAACGAAAAAAGCAAGCGGGATCATCCGCTTGCTTTTCTCGTTTTAATTATGTGCCTCAAATTGATTACTTCTTGGTAGGAGGAACCTCACAACCATTTTCATCACAAGCCATACCTTCTGTAGCAAGAGGCTTGAGTGGAGACGTTTGATTTTCCTCATCCCACACTTTTTGAATCGAGTTCAAGAAAATGTCACTTGGCTGTGCACCGGATATGGCATATTTACGATTGATGACAAAGAACGGCACCCCTTGTACACCAATCTGTCTTGCTTCATCCTCGTCATTTCGAACATCTTGAGAGAATTCGCTGCCTTCAAGGACAGCCATTACCTCCTCTTGATCTAATCCTGCTTCTTTGGCTAATTCAACAAGGGTATCCCTGTCACCAATATGCTTGGAAAGGGTAAAGTGAGCATGCAACAATTTTTCTGTAAGCTCTGCCCCCTTTCCTTTCGTTTCTGCATATTTCGTAAGGCGATGTGCATCAAACGTATTCGTCGGTATATTCGTATCAAATCTAAAATCGAGTCCGACAGTGGCAGCTTGCTGGCTCATACTGTCTGTCATATTTTTAGCTTGTTCAAGAGAGGTTCCATATTTTTTTGATAAAATTTCCTGGATACTTAAAGATGTATTCACCGGAGCGCTCAAAGCTTTTAAATTCTATTTCAACCCCATCCCTGTGAGGGAATTTCTCAAGGGCTTCCTCTAAATGGCGTTTGCCAATATAGCAAAATGGACATACATAATCTGACCATACTTCTATTTTCATTCTTGAACACCTCAATCAACAGTTTCTTATTTCGTACTGATCGTATCATAAAACCTTCTATCTTACTTATGATGTGCTCATCGGTCAGAAATGAGGAGGCTTTCTTTTAGTTCTTCTTTTCACCCTGGTGGTGTGACACCTGTCGCAGATGGGAAATCCAAAGTTGGGTGGAAGCTTCTTTCCACATTGTTTACACGTTTGGCTCATACTTGTGACTTCCGTCCTTAAGCTTTCATGTACTCCATCTGCAATTTCACTTCGGACCCTCTCCCAATAGATCGCCTCTGTCTGCCTGCCCAATCGGTATAAAAATAGCAGATGAAGTCCGACAGCTTTATACGAAACTTCCTTTTGCTCAAGGTTGTGATTCTTAAGCTCTGGTTCCGGCAGGTCTTCCCCATCAACGATCGCAAACATACACTGAAGCCATTGTTCTGTTATTTGAGCTTCTTTCTTTGAGAAAGGAAGATGAAGAAAACCGTATAAATCATTTAACGATAACTTAGCTTCAATGTCCGTGCCACGTATTAATTCATAAAGCTCTCTTTCTTCAAAAAGCGTTGCTTTCTCCGTTCCAAAGGGACTCTTGAACTTGTCCCACAAGTAAAAGAACGTGTCCATATCATGGTAATAGCGTTGAAACCGTTCAAACACCCCGCTTGTAGGTGCAATCGCAAACGTGCGGAGAGATTGATCGGGCTGTTCAAGACGTTGCTTCATCATCTTAATATCCTTTGCGAAGGCAACCCTTCCCTCATTGTACATTCCTTTTCTACCAGCTCGACCGGCAATCTGCTTTACTTCCTGAGAAGTGAGTCTCCTTCTTCTCGTTCCGTCAAATTTATCCGTTTCCAGAAATACGATTCTGCGAATCGGTAAGTTCAATCCCATCCCGATTGCATCAGTGGCAACGATCATATTGGTTTTCCCTTTGATGAACTGCATCATTTGCCTTTTCCTTGTTTCAGGGGGCATACTACCGTAAATCATACTGACTTTATGTCCGTTATTTTGCAATCTTGAAGCCGTATCCAATACCTTCTTTCTTGAAAAACAAACGATGGCGTCCCCTTTTTTTGCATATTTCAGTTGAAATTCCTTCGATTCAACCTGTAAAGGAATTTCTCTCTTATAATTGTGAATGTCGACGTTTCCTTCCCCTACCAATTCCAAAAGGAGTTCCCGGACGTTTTCACTTCCTATGATATGGACCTCTTTCGCTCTTGCTTTCGTAATGGCCCTGTACCATGCAAAGCCTCGATCCTGATCGGCAAGCATCTGGGCTTCATCGATCACGATTACTTCATATTCATCTTTTTCACGGAACATTTCAACAGTAGAGGACACATGGTGTGCTAATGGGACTTCTTTTTCTTCTTCACCTGTTTTTAAATTACAGGGCACATCTTCAGAATTTAATTTGTCGAACACTTCTAAAGCGAGCAAGCGAAGTGGTGCAAGATACATACCGCTTTTAGCTTCTTTCATCCTACTGATCGCATGATGGGTTTTTCCTGTATTTGTTTCTCCGATATGAAGAATATAGTTGATATCTCCCCTGAATGAGGGACTGTATTCACGACCGAAGATGTCTTCCAATACACGTTCTTGTTCTTCCTGCTTTCGTTTCAGTTCAGCTAATTCAGCTGCTTTTCTCTCTTCCCGCTGCTCCAGGTCCTTTTCATACAATGAAAGATGAACATCCATATTAAAAGGAATCTCTACAAGCTTGTATAAATCTTCTACGTACTCTTCCTGAATCCTGTTAAAAAATGTTGACTTTAACGTAAGGAGGTGATGATGACTGATTCTACTCAGCCTTTCTTCTGATAGTTGCTGTCCGAACACACTCTCATAACCAGCTTTTAATCCAGGGGGGATATGCTGAAATAGTGAACGATAGACGACCTGCTCGGAGTGATAGAAAACAAATCGTTCATATGGATAGAAATATGTTTCATATTCCCATACGTGTCCATTCCAATATTCACTCTTCTTATGGATCGATCCGGTAAATTCACCTAAAAAATCCGCCACAGTAGTGAATGAAGTAGTTGAGAAGCTACCTTCTTTCTCTAATTTCTCTTCCAGCATGAATGGTTCAATGGAACGATATTTTGATTTTGTTTCCAAGTCATTTATACATTTTTTCGCGAATATATAGCGTAACTCCACATACCAATGAAGTTCAAGTTTATCCATTGTATGGTTAACAAAGGACAGGATGTCTTTTTGGATATCCTTTTGGAGGAGTGCCTGCTTTTTTTCTTCATCTTTCTTGAGGGATTCCTTCCTTACCCTTTGGTGATGCTTTTGCCAATCACTTTCAGAAGGTGGATTTTCCTTTAACCAATTTAAAATATGGAAAGGTTCATAGTCTCTAATTTCATTTCGGAACAATTTGTTGAGGAGCTTTTTATCCGTACCTTCTATTTCGTAGCCTTTGTCCCGGAGGAACGCTTTCTTATGGCTGCGTAGAACGTCATTCGTTACTTTGTTCAGCCAGATATTCAGCCATATTTGTTGAAAAAAAGCACCTCTCTCTGTCAGATAGCCCTGGTACGATGGACATTTTTCATGTTTCTCAAGGAAATGTGCGATATCTTCCTCAATCTTCCTCTTCGTTTCTTCTATGGCTTCTTCCCGAAGTATATGAAGCTTTTGCATGATAAAACCCCTTTATCCTATACGTTTTGCAATTATTTCGTTTATGTATTTAATAGTGTATGTATTTCTACTGTATCTAACAAATCTCTTGCTCATAAACCATTTATTATATCACATCATCAATCATTCAGATGATCTGTCTTAAAAGGAAACAAGCCCTAAATAAGATGCAGGGCTCCTGAATTCAAGACTCTTTTCTTTCAATGGCCACTGCAACTGCGGAAGTTAATTCCCTTGTTAGGTCAACGATCATATGATCAAATGTCGTTTGAAGCAGCTTCGCAAGGGGGCTGGTGGATTCAATCATTAAACATCCCGTCATTCTTATAACAAGGGGGGTTATCTCATCCGCTTTGAAATACCCTGTACCAGTGAACCTCTGGTTGATCCCAGTTAACGTGAATTTCACTTCAGAAGGTACAATCCACTCGGTAATCAAAACCTGAACATGGATCTTCTTTGTTACCACCCCGTAGTGAGCAACAAATTTCCAATGTGATTCACGATCAGATAAGATGGTATGCTCCCTATATCCAGGAACAAGAGGAGCCCAGGTATTCATATCACGGATAAACGCCCATACGCTTGATTTTGATGCATGGACGTTCACGTGATGTATTCCTTTTCCCATTGCAATTCCTCCTTCTGTAATCATGAAGCCGCCCCTTTCGCACATGGGACGAGCTATATTGAGAATGCTCCTACTTCCGTGAATAGTATGTAAGGAGGATAACGATTATGAATAAAGAGGCTTCGAAGAATCGAAGCCTCTTTGTTTTTTAATTCATATTATTGACAATTCCGATCACTTCGTGCAATTCTTTCACTTCATAATCCGGTATAACCTTATCTGGTTTTTGTTGACGACGGTTTATCCAGATCGTCCTGATACCGAGTCTTGAAGCTCCCAGGATGTCTGTATTTAAGTTATCCCCAACCATGATAACTTCATTCTTATGCAGTTTCAGCCTTTCTAAAGCATGCTGAAACATAGATGGATCCGGTTTTCCTTTACCAACATTCCCGGAGATGATGATTTCTTCAAAGTATGGCAGTAGTTCAGGGGTTTTATCGAGCTTTGTATTTTGCAGGTGGGGAGATCCATTCGTTAATAACAATAGCTGATACCGGTCCTTCACTTCATCCAACACATGGAAGGTATCTTCATAAACGTATGGTCTCTGACCCCTTTCATCTCGAAACTTTTCGGATAATTCCTCACCAAGTTTTGCATCAGATACACCTAAAGATGCCAAACCGAGAGTCCATGCCATTTTTCGGTATGTAGGAACGATTTCTCTCATTTTAAGGAAGTGTTCATCATGATCATCCAGGAAGTCGCCCCACAGTCCTTCAAAGGGATTGATACCGATATTTTGTGTAAAAGCATATGTATCATAAGTTGCATACAGTTCCCTGGCAGCTTCCCTTACACTTTTCTCTAACATTACCGGATCTGTACCCGCTTTGGTTTCGGCATAAAGGCAAGTTGCTTCGAATGCTTTTTCAATACTTTTTGAGTCCCATAATAATGTGTCATCTAAATCAAACATGATGGCTTTTATCACTTCGTCTCTCCCTCTCCCTTTATAGAAATCAAGCATATAGTTTAGATTACTAGCTTTATTAGAATTAGTAAACCAGAAGGATAAAACAAATAAATACGTTATTTTAGCCTGAATTAGGGAATATAACATTAAAAGCATTTAATTAATGAGGTGAAATTTCAAATGTGGATTGTATATGCGAGTATTGCACTATTTGTCATTACCCTGATTTTGTTTGGAGCAGCATTAATGAGAACCATCAAAACAACCCGCCCGATTGTCAATGACATGAATCATACGGTGGCCAATATTCAAGCGAGAATGGATAAAATCTCTGCAGAAGCAACACAGCTTCAAGAAACCCAGGGAGAGATTCAAGAAGACATCGAATATAAAAAGTCGAGCGTGACCACTACTATCCAGGAAGTTAAACGAACACCCGAAGTTCTTAAAGAATTTGTGAAGAGTATGAAAAAGTGATGATCAGTCACCCTGTTTAATTTTGCAGGGTGATGTTTCATGCTTCGACTTGGTTTACATAATGATATTATGGGTTACATTTCGTTTTCATCCTTTTCTTAAAACATGTTACAATCATCTATACAAATCACAAGGAGGCGAATATATGAAGAAATGGGCAT
Organism: Rossellomorea sp. YZS02; assembly: GCF_033963925.1. NCBI lineage: Bacteria > Bacillati > Bacillota > Bacilli > Caryophanales > Bacillaceae > Rossellomorea > Rossellomorea sp. YZS02. The sequence continues at coordinate 93,647 of NZ_JAXBLY010000012.1, forward strand.
TTGTTTCAGACTTTGATGGAACCATTTCTAAAATGGATTTCTATCATCTTGTCATGAAGAAATATTTTCCTGAAGGAGAAGCCCTTTTTAAACAGTGGAAGGCCGGGGACATGAAGGATATCGATTTTCTGCGTACAGTCTTTTCATCCATCCATCAGGATGAAACGCAAATTATTGAAGACATTCATTCACTTGAAATTGATGATCACGTTCCTGCGTTTATCCGTAAAGTTCAAGCACATGGAGGAGACTTTTATATTCTAAGTGCAGGAACAGATTACTACATCCGACTTATTCTAGAACAATACGGTATTAAAGGTGTCAAAGTCTATTCCAATGAAGGATATTATAAAGAGAAGAATGTACATATGAATATCGACCCTGAACATCCTCATTTTTCACAGCGATATGGGATTGATAAGTCCAAAGTGATGACCGATTTGAAGAAACAATATAAGATGATTTATTTTGCCGGGGATAGTGAACCTGATAGTCACGCAGCTAAAGTAGCAGATGTGACCTTTGCCATGAAAGCACTTCAAAGAATCCTGGAGGAGAGCGGGACTCCTTGTATTGAAGTGGATGACTTCAATGACATCGACCATTACCTGACATCCCAGGCTGTATTGAATTAAATCGTTTTGCACATTGACGTCAATCATGATACACTTATCTTGCCTCTCCCGGACATTCGCTTGTTGCGGGACACTTAACCATGTACGGACGGGAGGGGCCTTTGGTTACATATATGTAAAGACCGAATTCCATTTTGGAACCCGGTCTTTTTTTATTTTTGAAGAAAATAAAAAGCCAGCCCCCGATTGGGAACTGACTTGAGATACTAATGTAAGGAGCCACATTTGCCGTAATTTGATATAAGAAAGTTTTAAACCACCACTCCTCAAAGTGGGTGTTTGCAGAAGGTTTCCTGTCGTCCTCAAATCGTGGAGGCTTGACATTCCAACTTCGATGTAAAACTCCCTATTACAGTTTAAAGGTTAAAACTTCGTTATGATTACGTACAACGCAGCCTGTATTAGTATAATACAACATCACTTGAATTATTTCAACCATTCTTTATCCGAATGTGAAAGTCACCCAAGGTCCGTCCCTCTTTACTTATGCATCAAATACTTCCACTTTCTCCATAACGTCGCCGTTTTTCATTGATTTAGCGATTTCGATGCCGGAAGTCACTTTTCCAAAGACGGTGTGAACGCCGTTAAGATGAGGCTGTGGCTCATGTACGATGAAGAATTGGCTGCCTCCTGTATCTTTACCAGCATGGGCCATGGATAATGAACCCTCTTCGTGCTTATGTGGATTTCCTTCTGTTTCACATTTAATCGTGTATCCAGGACCGCCCATCCCATTTCCATTCGGACATCCCCCTTGACTTACAAAACCGGGGATCACTCTGTGAAAGCTTAATCCGTTGTAAAAACCTTCGTTTGCTAATTTCTCAAAGTTAGCCACTGTTCCAGGAGCTTCATTTGGGAAAAGATCAAATTCGATTTTTTCACCTGTTTGAAATTGTATGTATCCTTTTTTTGCCATATATAACATCTCCTTTTTAATATAGGTCAATCAATATAATATCACTGAAAAATTCGTATGTCACTTTAAAGGTAATTTCACTTGGTATTTACTACTCTTCATAAAAGATATCCATACAGGTTGTCATGAACTCACCCAATACATGAATAAGCTTTATAGAAGTCATTTTTCATTATAGGGAGTGAATGACATGATTGAAAACTTATTAAGCGGGATTTCCATCGATCCACAAGTCACGGTACTCGTTCCTGTATTATGGGTGCTTGGATATGCATTGAAGAGAACCCCACATATTCCGGATTGGTTGATTATTTGGATATTATTATTGGTGGGGGTAGGAGCTAGCGGATGGACACTGGGCTTTGATTTTAACGGGATTGCAAACGGATTCATTGCTACAGGTGCCGCCATCACTACCCATCAATCTGTAAAACAGACGTTTTTTGCCCGGGTGAATGATCGTAATAAAAGAGAAAAAAAGAAATAGACAAAGAAATGGACTGGTCCGGAAAGGCGACTAAACGCTTTCCTGACCAGTCCTTTTTTCATTTACTGTTTTTCAGCACCTCAATAAACTCTCTCATATAGTCAGGCAGGTCAGGTGGTCTGCGACTGGACACAATGTGACCATCTGTTACGACAGGCTCATTTATCCAGGTTGCTCCTGCATTTTCCATGTCATCCTTTATCCCGGGTGTACTGGTGACTTTGACCCCTTGTAGGATCTTGGCTGATATCAATACCCAGCCCGCATGGCAGATTTGTCCGATCGGTTTCTTTCGTTCGTCCATCGATTGGACCATTGCAATAACTTCTTCATAACGACGAAGTTTATCGGGAGACCAGCCTCCTGGGACTAATATGGCGTCATAATCTTTCGGATCGATATCTTTAAAGGCAAACTCAGAAACAATCGGCACCCCATATTTTCCGATATATTCTTCATTGGCATTCTCGCCGACAATATGTACGGTCGCCCCCTCTTCCCTTAGACGCATGACCGGGTACCATAGCTCAAGGTCTTCGAAATCTGTACTGACTAATTGAATGATTTTCTTACCTATTAATTTCAATAGAATCCCTCCTCACTTTCATTGTCTAAGTTACACGAAGATATTGCAAACGATAACCTTAATTATAAGGGCTATACTTCTTAATCGCTTTAATGATCGTTTTGGTTTGAACATAAGATACAAGGAAGGCAACTACCGTCATAACTGAACCAAACATATATATCACTTTAGTAAGTTTATTAATATTTCTCTTCACCACATTCACCTTACCTTCAGAAAAATGTACAATCCCCCCTATTATTCCCATGTTTGCATGAAGTATGAATCACAGAAGGTTGCCCTCTCCATCATATTTATTCGCATCACTGCATATGTTGATAGTACTTTCTCTAAAGGGGTGAGTGGATGTACAATCCTTTCTATTCAAGATATCCTCAAATGAGAAGTGAAGCTGGTACCTTTCCTTTCTGTGCTCAAACAAATGACCTTGCCCCCCTCTTTATTGCTGAAGCATACGATAATACACAAAAGAAAATAAATACCGTTAACTTGGAGGCATATAGGGGGAAATGGGTCATATTATTTTTTTATTCCAGTGATTTCACTTTCGTTTGACCGACTGAATTGGCAGCGGTCGCTGCTATTTACCCTAAAATTATAGCATTACAGACTGAAGTGCTTGGAATCAGTACAGATAGTGTTTACTCCCACAAAGTATTCACGGAAGTGTCCCCTTCTGCATCGAAGGTACAATTTCAGTTGGTGAGTGACCGAAACCATCAAATAAGTAAAGCCTATCGTGTACTGAATGAGCATGCAGGTGCAACGTTTCGTGCCACCATCATCATCGACCCTGAAGGAATCATATCTTCTAAAATGATTTACCCGAACGAAGTCGGGAGAAGTACATTTGAAATCTTAAGGGTATTGGAAGGGATCCAATATGCACGAAAGACTGGCAAAGGAGTTCCTGCGAACTGGCTCCCCACCCAATCAGGAATACAAAAAGATCCAGACTTCATCGGAAAGATATAAAAAGACGTCCCTGCCTGAGGGACGTTTCTTTACATTAGTTTTCCAATAATTTAATTAGCGCCTGGGTTCCGCTGTTCTCCTCGCCTTTCATGGCCAACTCCTCATATAATGAAAGGGCTAACTGAAGACCCGGAGTCCTGATCTCCATATCCTTAGCTGAATCAAGAGCAATCTTAAGATCTTTGATGAAATGCTTTATATAAAATCCTGGAGCATAATCTTGATCAATCATTCGTGGAACCAGGTTGCTTAAGGACCAGCTGCCTGCTGCCCCGGATGTGATACTCGTCAGGACACTTTCTGGGTTCAATCCAGATTTCTTTGCGTAAAGCAGGGCTTCTGTAACCCCCATCATATTCGATGCGATGGCAATCTGATTACACATCTTTGTATGCTGACCAGAACCTGCTTTTCCTTGATAGACTACGTTGGAACCAAGGAGTTTCAAGAGTGGCATGACCAACTCGAACGATTCCTCTGTCCCGCCGACCATAATGGAAAGCCTTGCCTCTCTGGCTCCGATATCTCCTCCTGATACAGGAGCATCCAATACGGAAATCCCTCTATCAATCCCTGCTTCACATATTTCCACAGCCAATTTCGGAGAAGACGTCGTCATATCGATGGCCACTGAACCCTGTTTCATGTATTGTAAAATTCCATTTTCTCCAAGGTATAACCCCTCTACATCTGAAGGGTACCCTACGATTGTAATGACCACATCTGAAGCTTCTGCCACCTCCTGGGGTGTTTCAGCCCATTTCGCCCCGCTATGTATCAAGTCCATTGCCTTCTCTTTCGTACGATTATAAACAATTAATGGGTAGCCTGCTTTTAGGATATGATCCGCCATACTTTTTCCCATGACGCCTGTTCCTATAAAACCGACAACAGTTTGTTTCTCTGAATCTTTCATCCTGTCCATCCTCTCTTCGTTTACATACTATGTTTATTTTCAACCAGAATGAGCATAATGTCCACTCCTGTAATATGAAAATGGAATCCCCATGTTTAATTTCATGCATGCCGGGAAAACAAGGAACATAATAAGCAAATAAAATTATTGATTGGAGGAGAACAGAATGAAAGTAAATAAAACACTGCTTGTCGGTGCCACTGTAACTGCAGGTTCATTAGGATGGATGCTGTCTTCGAAAGAAAAACGTAATCAACTTCATAATATGAAAGAGGGCCTTGTAACGAAATTTAAAAAGAGAAAAAAAGAAGATTTACCCGTTGATAAAGGCGGAAATCCGGATCCATCAAATATAGAAGACAATTCCATGGTGAGTGAAGGGGCTATGACATCCGTACAATACTACAACGAACAGAAACAAGACTAAAAAAGCTGAAGGCGAGGGATCAATTCACCTCGCCTTCAGCTTTTTTCTAATTTAAAGTGAAGAAATACACCGTTACAAATAAGAGCACGATTGTAGCTACAACAGCCATCATTTTAATGAAGACATCAGCTGATACAAATGTTTGGGTATTAATATGTTTCCTCGTGCGGTAATAATTGAGCGTCGAACCTATAATGATTGCCAACCCTATGAAAATGGAAACAACACTTATTCCTGCTGCAATCCGATCTTGAAGGGGATCCCCTTGAAGAGAATTAAAATGTAAACTTGTTGTCAAGAAACCAATACCTATGATGGCAATAGCGGTTCGGATCCAAGCCAAAAACGTTCGTTCATTCGCCAAATGCTGCTGAATATATTTTGATTCATTGGTTTCCTTCATACTGAATCACTTCCTTGGTAGATCTCCAGCAGACAACCATCCAAATAGATAATGGGACGGTTGCCTTTTATTATCTTGCATTCTTTTTGCTACTGCAGAACCACTCTTCAGCGTACGGCGCATCGATTAGGACCAGTTTCCATTTCACGTTTTTCTTTATCTTCAGGGTTGATCTTACCCATATTTGTTTCACGAATTTTCTCATAGCTATTGGGTTGTGGAGGAAGATTTTCTGTAACCGTTTTTCTGAATTCCTTTTCATCGTCAATATTCAAGCCATGATTTTCTTTATACAAATCGCTTAATAGATGTGATATTGAACCATCTTCATTCATCTCGTCGATAGTCATAAAGTGTGCAGGCAGAACGATTAAATCATCCTGAAGACGTTTATATCTGGAATACAATGTTTGTCTCAAATCCCCAACCCAATCTTCAGCTTTTCCGGCTAAATCCGGTCGTCCGATGGAATCGATAAACAAAATGTCCCCAGTTAATAGATAGTGCTGATCAACTATGAAAGAAGTACTTCCAATCGTATGACCAGGCGAATAGACAGCTTCAATCGTCGTATCTCCTACCCTGATGACCGTTTCATCAGTCAATTCACTATAAGCGAATTGAACTTCTTCTGCGTCTTTCGGAGGTAAATAGTACGGTGAATTCCATTCATTACTTAGTGATCGTCCACCAGAAATATGATCCGCGTGAAGATGAGAATCCAGTACAGCTTTTACGGATAATTTATTATCTTGAATGAATGCTTTGTAAGGTTCGAGCAGACGGCTTGGATCAATGAAAGCAACCTCACCTTTAGAGACGACGGCGTAAGATAAGCATCCTTTCCCGATACGCACAAATTGATAAATCTCCCCACCTGCGAGTTCCCCAATCTTAACGGGTTCCAGATATTCACTCCAGGCCTGCATGCCCCCTTCTACCGAATAAATATTGTCCATGCCTGCCTCAACAAGCATTTCCGCCGTTCTTGTAGAAGATTTCCCTTTAGCACATATAACATATATCTCTTCATTTTTCGGCAATGTAGCTTGAACTGATTCTAGATTGTCCTTTAATTCGGAAAAGGGTTTGTTAATGATTTTAACGTTCTTCCCTTCTACTTTCCAATCATCAAATGCTTCTTTAGGGCGGACATCGAGAATGAACATCCTTTCCCCGTCCAAGATTTTTTTTGTAAGTTCCTTAGCTGTCAATATGTTTACTGTTGTCATAACATACATTCCTCCCTCATGTTATTGTTATCTCTTCATTTATACATTATCCTAAATTCCCCGATTTAAACCTACAGGGGTATTAAGAATTGTGAATCGAAACAAGGTTTGGAGTAGTTATTCAACTTTTCCTTCCCAAGCCAGCATACCGCCATTCATATTTGTTACGTTGTATCCTTGATACTCGAGAAATTTCACAGCTTGACTGCTTCTCCCTCCAGATTGACACACAATAATGTAGTCTTCCTTTTTTTCTAATTCATTCATACGAAATTCAAGTAAACCCAATGGAATATTGACACTTGTGGGTATCTTCCCATTTTGTACTTCGGATGCCTCACGAACATCGATAATATTTAATTTTTCACCTGCAGATAAACGTTGATTCACTTCATTTGCACTAATGATTTTCATAGAGATCCCCCTCTTTCGGTATGTTTAAAAGGATTATTTCGACCAGGAATTCATTCCACCATTTACATTTATGACAGAAGTGAAACCTTTCTGATGCAGTAATTTACATGCATTGGCACTTCTCATTCCACTTTGACAAATGACGATGACATCTTTATCTTTTGATAATGTGTCCGCGTTGTTCTTCAGGGATTGCAAAGGCATATTCATGAATTGCTTAATATGATTTTGCTTGTACTCTCCTTGCGTTCGCACATCGATAAACTGTTTGCTTTTATCCTTTAACAATGGTTTTAATTCATTTGTTGAAATTTGCTTGATATGTTTCCCTGGTTTCTTGACCATTACATATATAAAAACCAATGCAGCCAAAACCATCAATCCGATAAATTCCATTTCATGCACCTCATCCTATTATTTATTAGTGTGATTGTCACACCTTTATATTTCTATTCTCATTATATACCCCGATGGGTATAATGTCAAAATGAATTCCACTCTACCTCTCCAAAAGAAAAACCGACTCTGCTGGGGAGTCGGTTAGTAATATTTATAAATAATAATAGTAACGTTTATGTGGACCTTTAAATGGAGTATTCACTATCTGTCCTCCGAGAAATCCTAATCCCAGACCAATCAATCCTGCACCGAGGGGGTTTATGCCATATCCGTAGCCGCCTGACGGTCCATATGGTGGCGGAGGCCCAAAACCTGAAGGTGGATAACCTGGTCCAGGATACCCTTGTGGCAAATAACCTGGTGCCCCGCTGTAAGGGCCTTGATTAAATGGCGGCCCTGAACCGAATCCTGCCCCTTGCCCTTGAAATGCGGTCTGTTGAACATAACCTTGATATCCACTGTTTCCACCTGGAAATTGACCTCCATCTCCTAGATTAGGAAAACCTGTGCCTGAGTTAAATAGGTTCAGTAAATTCTTTCTGTTCATCGTGCTCCTCTCATGCATGTTCGTCACTCCTCTTTATTAGCCTATTAGAAAAAACAAAATTGGGAAGGGCATGTGTCCCTGTTAGATAAAAAGTAGAAGACATTAGCCTGATTTCAAAATCAATTTCCCTCATGATAAAATAGGGAAAGAGAAAAATCGTAAATCTCACAAATAATTCACTATTTTTATCTATAATAATGTTTGATGCAATTACCTATGTGTAGAGGTTTGGAGTGTTGATGATGAAAAAATGGAACGTACTGATCGTTGATGATGAACAAGAAATGAGACAGCTGATCAAGCTGTATTTGAACAGGGATCATTATTTCTGTATAGAAGCTGAGAACGGATTGGTTGCACTGGACCAACTGAATAAAACAAATGTCGATATTATGATTGTGGATATTATGATGCCATTCATGGATGGATTCCAATTACTTCAGGAAGTGCGGGAGACAAGTCAAATCCCGTTTATTTTCCTGTCAGCTAAAGGTGACGATCTGGATAAGGTTAAAGGTCTTAAGCTTGGCAGCGATGATTATATGGTAAAGCCGTTCAACGCTGAAGAACTTGTCGCACGAATGGAAACAATCCTGAGAAGATCATACGGGATACAAACAAATCACCGTTCGATGATTGAGCGGTTCGGCCCGGTATCTTTCAATACAGCATCAAGGACCGTAACCGTCGGTGAGCATTCTCCCCGCCTGACCTTAAAGGAATATGAGCTCTTCTTGTTCTTGGCACGCAATCATGGAAGAGTGTACACAAGAGATCAGCTCCTTGATCAAGTATGGGGCAATGACTATGAAGGCAGTGATCGTACCGTTGATACTCATATTAAAACGTTAAGGCTCAAACTAAAGAACCACGGTCATTTGATTGAGACCGTCTGGGGTCTTGGATATAAATTTGAGGGAGCGTCTTGAAGAACCTAAAGCTTACACTAAATAAAAAAGTTTCACTCCTATTATTAATCAGCTTATTTTTAACGATTGTGTTTTCTTTCTTATTCATTCATTTTCTGTATAAAGACCTTTATATAGGTACTGTGAAGGAATCTCTCCTTTATCAGGGAGAGAGAACAGCAGCGCACTATCATTATGGGGATGTGAGCGGAAATGTCAAAGACAAGATTCTTTGGTACAACGTCATCTCCCCTTATGAAGTTTCCGTGGTTGAAGATCTTGATGATTTACGGGAAAGCTTTCCTTTTCAAATAGACGGAAAACCTCTTATCAGCGCTTCAGACAGGAGTGAATTGGCTAAAGGAAATCATCTTATGAAAGAAGGATTTGTGGATGAATTCAATCGAAATGTGATTGGAGCCATCTTTCCTCTTATGAATAAAGATAAGTTAAAGGGATATTTGTTCATTTATATACCCCTTGCTGAAATGACAGAAGTATTCAGTAAAGGGATCCCAATCTTAATATTGACCGGTGTCATGTTTTATTTCGTACTTTTCTTAATCATTCAGTCTTCCTTGGGCTCTTTGTTCAAACCTGTGAGGGAGATGCAGTCGTTCTCGAATAAAGTAGCCAATGGCGACTTCTCGGATCGGCTTAACGTCACCACCAATGATGAAATGGCAGAACTGGCATTAACTTTTAACAGCATGGTGGACTCCCTGCAGCATCAAGAAGATCGGAAACGCCAATTTCTTTCGAATGTCGCCCATGAACTGCGTACCCCCCTCACGTATATAGGCGGGTATGCAAAAGCATTGACTGACCGCGTTCAAACAAATCCTGATGAAATTGAAGAAAGCTTACACCTCATCCAAAAAGAATCGAAAAGGATGCAGAAATTGATTACTGAGCTGTTGGATTTGAATAAATTGGAGGATGCTTCTTTTTCACTTGATGTTGAACCGATGGTACTTTCCCAATTTATCATGGATTCCTTAATGCTGATTCAACCTAATGCAGTAATGAAGAAAATTGATATTAAACATACTTTGAATGAAGATTCCATCATTAATGGTGACCCTGATAGAGTGATGCAGGTATTCTTCAATATCCTTGATAATGCATTGAAATATTCACCGCAAAAAAGTCAAATATTGATTCATTCCTATGAAGAAGAGGGAATGGCTGTTGTGAAGATCCAAGATAAAGGTATGGGAATACCTGAAGAGTCCTTATCTCAAATAGGGGAACGTTTCTTCAGGTCTGACCTGTCGAGAACAAGGGATACAGGGGGGTATGGACTCGGTTTATCCATCGCTAAAGAAATTATGCATAAGCATAAGGGATCCTTAATTGTTGAGAGTAAAGAAGGATGTGGCACGACCGTCATTCTTTCTTTCCCCCTACTTGAACTATAAAAAGACTGAGTCGGTCGACTCAGTCTTTTTATAGTTGTTTCTGCTTATCCAAATAAATTTTTGATCGATTTAAAGAAGTTGGCGATTGCCTCCAATAATCCGGTAAAGAAATCAGACACTTTTTGACCGAACCCTTCATCGTTCACAATATCTTTAATGGTCGTCTGAATATCCTTCGTCAAGTCATCCAATTGTTGTTGGACATTGTCGAAGTCAATATCAAGGGATCTCATTTTTTCAAACAGATCAATCAATAACTGACGATCCTCCGGGCTTAATTCAATATTCAGTGCCTTAAGCTTATCTTCAACGATCTTCTCTACTTCCTCTTTGGTCGCAGGATCTTGCTCGGCGATTTCCTTTTTGATTTCAGTTAATAATTTACTAACTTCTTCCTTGTCAATCCCGGCTTCCTTCGCCAGGTCCGTTGCAACTGAAAGCTCTTCATTAGCTACTTCCATTCGAACCGTATCAAGCTTTTCTCCGCTTACATCATACGCTTTATAAATGCCGACCAGTGCGGAATGACCGCTGACTTTAACTGGCGAAGCAACATCCACGACTGCATTTTCGACTCCCGCCGTCAACAGGGCGTTTGAATACATTGAATTGGTTACTTCCGTAATGTTCTCCGGTGTCACAATATTGACCTTCAAGCCTTCACCTTTATCTTTTCGAGTAATCATGGCAGACGAAAACATACGGGCGTTTCGGTTCTCACCTTCTATATATTTTACAAGATCCTCTCCTGTAGCCGTAAACTCTTCCACTTCTGTTCCCTCGTCCATACCAAATTGCTCTTGAACTTGTTTTTTCTGCTCGCTTGTAAGTGTTTCCCCATATACAACGATTGGCAGTCCAAACTTTTCATTAATGCTTGCTTTATCATTATCTGCAGCAAATGCAGGCTGGATTCCGCTTACCATAAGTGAACATAGTAAGACAATAGCAATAAGCTTTTTCATTTTCATTCTCCCTTTTTCATAATGGATTAATCATTGAACGCATCCATTGTACTTGTACAATAGAATATATTCATCCATCTAGAGTCTTATTTCTTTCAATTATATAGACGAATCGGAACTATGGAAAGTTACAGGGAAACAAAAAAAAGCCAGGCTCGTTCATCACGCCCTTCTCTTTTCAGAAAAGATGCTTGATTAGTAGAACCAGGCAACCATTTATAATATATCTACCCAGATCTTAATGGCAGTCCCTAAGATTAAGAGGGCTAAGATCATTTGGAGAATCTTTGTATTCATTTTCTTTCCCGCCATGGCTCCAAGTGGAGAGGCGATCAGACTCGCCACTACCATGATCATGGCCGGCAAGTAATCAACCTGACCAGTGGAAATCTTTCCTACTGTGGATCCGATGGACGAAATCAACGTAATGGCAAGAGACGAAGCAATTGTCATTCTTGTCGGTATTTTAAGCACGACAAGCATGATAGGGACTAATAGGAATGCTCCTGCTGCACCAACAATTCCTGCACCAACCCCGACGATGAGGGCAAGAATGGCAGCGAGCCATTTATTAAATGAAACATCCTCCAATTTCACATCATCGATTCCTTTTTTAGGAATGAACATCATGATCGCTGCAATAAGGGCAAGAATTCCATACACGATGTTAATCCCTGCTTCACTCATAAATTTAGAGCCGAAACCACCAACGAAGCTACCGATCAGAATACTTACTCCCATATACGTAATGAGTGTTTTATTCAAGTAGCCCCCTTTACGGTAAGCCCAAACTCCACCAAGTGTTGCAAAGAACACTTGGACAGCACTGATACCTGATACTTCATGAGCTGAAAATGTGGCTACTCCGAGTAACGGGGGGATATACAGGAGCATGGGATATTTAATGATACTTCCGCCGATGCCCACCATTCCTGAAATATAGGAACCGACAAAACCGATTAAAAAGATTGTTATTATAAATGCCAAATCCATTGTGAGCCCTCCTTTTCTAGTAAAATGGGAACCGGCAGCCGCAGGTTCCCATTGGGAATCTATTTTTTAAGCCAGCTGATTTTTATCTTACAGCACAACGGTTTGGTCCGATTTCCATCTCACGCTGCTTTTCTTCATCAGGAGTGACTTTCCCCATATTTGTTTCACGTATTTCCTGATACGCATTCGGTTGAGGAGGCAGGTTTTCAGAAACAAGCTTTCTGAATTCTTCTTCACTCTCAATGTTTAAACCGTGATTTTTGGCAAATAGTGTTCCTAACTTCTCACCTACAGAACCATCTTCATTTAATTCATCGATAATCATAAAGTGAGCAGGTAAAACGATAAGCTCCATGGAAAGATCTTTATAGCGTTTGTATAGACTCTCTCTTAAGTCTCCTACCCAATCTTCTGCTTTCCCCGCGAGATCGGGACGACCGATACTATCGACAAATAGAATATCACCTGATAATAAATACTTCTTATCGACTACGAAAGATGTAGATCCGATCGTGTGTCCCGGTGAGTACAGGGCGGAAATCTCAATGGTTGTATTTCCGATTACGATTTTATTTCCGTCTTCCAGAGCAGCGAACTCAAACGTCACTTCTTCCGCATCTTTAGGAGGTAACCAGTAAGTTGCACCCGTTGCTTCTGCAATCGTACGACCTCCTGAAATATGATCGGCATGTAAATGTGTATCAAATACGTTTGTAATCGTTGCATTTTTTTCTTTCGCAAATTCAATGAATACATCCGCCATACGAGTGGCATCCACGATTGCAGCTTCACTACCTGATACAACCATGTACGATAAACAGCCTTTACCTAAACGTACGAATTGATAAAGTTCACCGCCATTTGACAAGTCACCCACTTTAACAGGCTCTAGATGCTCACTCCAAGCCTTCATACCTCCTTCAAGGTAAGAGACATCCTTGCCTTCTTCAGACAGCATTTCGGCCACCATAATGGAAGATCCTTCTTTGGCACAGACGACAAGAATATCTTTATCTTCAGGAAGTTGATCCATGATTTCTTCAACTCCGTCTAAAAGATCAAAATACGGAATATTTAAATACTCAAATTTCCCACCTTCAATTTTCCAATCTTCAAAGGCATCCACATTACGAACATCCAAAATGAATAATTCTTCTTTGTTCATCACCTTTTGTGCTACCTCTTTAGAATTCATCGGTTTAACAGCCATTTTTAATAAGCCTCCTTAAAATATGAATTACTTAATATCAGATTCAACGTCTCCAGTCCATTCGCTCATACCTGGAACCACATTGATTACATTTGCAAAGCCTTTATCTGAAAGCATTTGAGCAGCCATATCACTTCTGTTTCCAGTCCGGCACACCACATAAATGTCTTTATCTTTGTTCAATTCTTCTACACGGTTTTCAAGGTCCCCTAATGGCATTGAGATGGCACCGGGAATATGTTTGAATGCATACTCTGCTTTTTCCCGGACATCCAGAACAATGACATTTTCTTGCTTTAATTTACTTGCTAATGCTTCATTATCGGTCACAGCTTCATGCTTACGCTCAACTGCCTCTTCACCGCTTGATTTACGTACAAAGTGTTTAAGGACCTCTCCTTCTTCGATAGTCCCTAAATATTCATGACCTGAACTTTTTGCCCAAGCTTGAAGGTCTGCTTTTGAGCCCTTGTCTGTTGCCTGGATTTCAATCACATGTCCTGCTTCCATGTCTTTCATTGCCTTTTTGGTTTTCACGATTGGCATTGGACAAGCAAGTCCTTTCGCATCTAAAACGAAATTTGATTCAATACTATTCATATAATGACCTCCTATTACCTCATAGGGTATATTTATTTACAAAAAAAATTAGATGAATAAGTTCACATTTCCGTCTTCAGCATCTGCTAAATAAGCAGCTACACCAGCATATTCAATTTCTTCCAGTAACTCGTCTTTGTGTAAACCCAGTAGATCCATTGTCATGGTACAAGCAACGAGTTTGACGTCTTGTTCCCTTGCCATCTCAATTAAATCGGGTAGAGGCATTGCATTGTGCTTCTTCATGACGCCTTTAATCATTTTTGGCCCCATTCCCATGAAGTTCATGTTGGATAATCCCATTTTATCTGCACCTCGTGGCATCATACGCCCAAACATTTTTTCCATGAAACCTTTTTTCATTGGGACCATTTCTTCTTTTCTTAAAGCATTCAATCCCCAGAATGTATGGAAAATCGTTACTTCATGATCATACGCGGCTGCCCCATTGGCAATGATATATGCCGCCATCGCTTTATCGTAATCTCCGCTAAAGAGAATAATATTGGTTGTTTTTGTTTCTGACATTGTATCTCCTCCTATTTACTGTATGGGGTATTTATCCCCTCAAAAAAAATTAACCTTTTTTAATCCAAAATGTAAAGACATCATTTTCTTCATTTGAGTCCATTAATTCGTGTCCAGTGGATTTCGCCCACGCGGTCAAGTCACTCTTTGCACCTTTATCTGTTGTTTGTACTTCTAAAATTTGACCGGATTCAATCTCCTTGATTGCCTTTCTCGTTTTCACAATCGGCATTGGACAAGCAAGTCCCTTTGCATCTAATACTTTATCTGCGTTCATTCGAATTCCTCCTGATAATGTTGTTTTTAAATACCTATAAGGGTATATTAATTGATATAAAAAAAGTTGTCAACTCTTTTTCTTATCGACTCTTCACTAATAAATTCACTGCTTCTTTCACTAGTTCTTCTGTGTTTTCGCCTGTTTCATGCGAATCTTTCACGCACTCAACAAGATTCATACTGACAATTAAGCCGACGGAACGGTCAAGAGCTGTTTTTGCTGCGGAAAGCTGTGTGATAACGTCTTTACAATCTTCTCCCTGCTCCATCATTCTTACAATTCCACGGAGCTGCCCTTCAACACGTTTAATTCGATTCTTAATTTGTGCATTGTATTCCATCAAGACACCTCCTATTGGCTTATTGTTTCTTGCTACATACACAATAATATACCCTATAAGGTATATAGTCAAGGGGGTATTTTAAATTTTATTCCTTATACATAAAAAAGGCCTGTTCACACAGTAACTGTGACCAGCCTTTTACGTTTGGAGTTCCGTTTTATATCTAAATTAGATAGAATGATGTCTGCCTTTTAGACATATATTCCAGTCTATTCTGCATGAAAGCAACAGGCTCTTCCAAATAGATCGGGATGATTTGATTCCATTCGGGAATGTATTGTTTAATATTGAATTCCATGGCATAGCAGCTATTGGCTGTTAAAGGAAGGTCACCCCTGATGGGAATGTCTCCTTGTACATCATATAAGCCTATTAATGCTCCCGCTTCATGACAGTGATTCCCTATTGGGTGGGAATAGAGCATTGCCTCAATTTCTTCTTCTCTTGCCTTTTTCATTGCCCGGTAAAACACTTCATTTCCTGTTCTGCCAATTTTCATTTCCTCCGTTATGATGTCCTCAAACCTTAAGGCAGTTTCGAAGGCGGATTGAAGTCCTTCTGGAGCTTCCACCTCACCAGGATAGAGCACGTATGCCAGTTGCTGCGTATCCGTTGTAAGACCTAGGTAACGAATACCAAAGTCTAAATGAACGATATCTCCAAATCGAATAATCTCACCTTCTAGCCGGTCCATGTCCGATCCTTTTCTTTGCAAATCGACCGTAGGATAAAAAGACGTTTCCATTCCTTCATCTAAAACACGTTGGCGTATCCAATCGACTACGTCTTCTGTTGTCGTGATTCCTGGATGTATCACCGCTCTTGATAATGCTTCTTCGGCAATGGTCCTCCCAAGCTCGGCTATAGAGGGGTAAGCGACTAATTCCTTGGAAGTCCTAATCGATAGCCAATCTACAATAACATGTTGTGCAGACGTGAATTTATGTGAATGATCATCTAATAACATGCTTAAATGTTGAAAATGGGAGTGACTCAACCCGTCTGCTACAGCAAAAGTCGATGAATAATTCAACGCAATATTATCAGGGTTATGTTCATCCACAAGTCGTCTTAGACATTCCCATTGATCGCACTCTTCTGGATTCCAGACGCGTTCATAAAATGGTTCGAAATTAGGATTTGGGTGGAGGACCCATCTTCTGAGATGCTTTCCACTGTCTAAATAAAATACAAGGATCGTCAATCTCCTCGAGCTGTCTATTGACGCTGGATACAGACTCTTAAGGACTGGATCTTCATTATACTCCCTTCCTACTACAATCCACATGTTGACATCGTGTTTTTCCATTAAAGTAGGTAATAGTGTATTAAGGCGATGAAATAACCAGCGATTTTGGGTTTCTTCCCTTTTCTTTAAAGGAAGAACGGCGGGTATAATGTTTTTCTCACTTTTCATTAGAATCACTTCCTTCGCTTTATTGTTTCAATACACTTTCGACAAAAAACCACATTTCCCCTTCAATAAATAAAAATGACCATCGAAGAAATCTTCAATGGTCACTCTTGCTATGTACTATCCTATTGTCGACAAGCTTTTTCACTATTAACGATTTCTTTCTCAAGAGCTGCTGCGAATTTTTCCAAAAGGGGAAGGGTGCAGATGT
This sequence comes from Rossellomorea sp. YZS02, assembly GCF_033963925.1. Taxonomy (NCBI): domain Bacteria; kingdom Bacillati; phylum Bacillota; class Bacilli; order Caryophanales; family Bacillaceae; genus Rossellomorea; species Rossellomorea sp. YZS02. The sequence continues at coordinate 110,463 of NZ_JAXBLY010000012.1, forward strand.
CTTCTTCCATTAGGGGGATATGATAGAAAGATTGCTTTGTAAACTTCTCTTTCATCAGTCTCAAGTAAACTTTTTCCTGATCCCTTCTTTTTCGCAAGAACTCACCGTCTGCCCCATTGGGGAGAATTTTATTGATAACCAGTCCTTCAATATTAAGAGAGTTCTTAGACATCAATTCAACCGCTTTTTCTGTTTCAAGAATGGGCAGTCTTTCAGGGATCAGTACAAAAATAAAGCCTGTCTTTTGCTGATTAAGTAAAACCTCCCTTACTTTTGAAAACTTTTCCCGTCGCTTTTGAAGGACTTCATATATGGGATCATCGACGGGCTCCCCATCATTCAAAAGCTGAGAGTAATTCTTGTTTGTTTTTTTCCTTCTCTCGAGCATTCCATCCATCCATACCCCCATAAGTTCCGGGAGCGAAAGCAGTCGAATCGTATGACCGGTCGGTGCAGTGTCAAAAATGATTTTGTCAAAATCATTTCCGTCTTCAAGAATGATGGAAACTATACGATCAAATAACGCAGCTTCTTCTGCCCCGGGTGCTGAAGCGGCCATGTCAATTTGCCGGTGCACTTCATTTACCATATTGGCCTTGACCATCCCTTTCAGATTCCCTTTTACTCCGTTAATGTATTGACGTGTTTCGTTGCCAGGATTAATCTCGATTCCCCATAAATTTTCCTGTAATGGAGTCTTATGTCCCTTGATTTCCTGATGGAAAATATCTCCCAGATTATGTGCCGGATCTGTTGAAATAATTAACGTCTTTTTTCCCATTTTTGCGTACATGACAGCTAAGGCAGATGCAGTCGTCGATTTCCCTACACCCCCTTTCCCTCCTACAAATATAATGGACTTCTGTAATAGATCATTCATACCATGCTCCTTCCTTCACTTATTTTCAACAACATCTGATACCATCCAGAGGAGAGTGTTCCATCCCCATCCTTAAGTGCCAATCATGAAACTTTTCTATGATAAATGGATAAAGTTCCAATGTGTAATAGAATACAGGGTTGGGTATTCCAAGCATTTCTGAATAAAGCAGCAAAAAGAATAAATCATCCTCGTCCCTCAATTCCCTGGCAATTTCCGTTTTGTGAGGGAGGCGTATCATGTCATCATAAAGCTCTATTACTCTTTTGAACTTTGCTTTTAAAGTTGAATCCAACGGTGTTCCCTCCTTATAGAAAGTCTTGGATTGTTGCATGATACATTCGTTTGTCGCTCAGATAATGCCCATTAATGAAAATGGCTTCCCTTTTGATATGGAATAGCAAAGAATAACATGCAGTGAAAAAAGGAATCTGTTTTCTCCATACCTGTCTTCCCATGTAGTAGACGATGGATAACATATTTCTAGGATCACAGTATATGATCTGTACGGCTTCCCCATATTTTTCAGCTGTTTCACAATATAGTCCTGCAAGGAGGCTTCTTTCGTGATCATGATGAGAAAAATCATGTTTCATTGTGATGAACCCGTCACCACTAACCCCACCGCATCACCCCATACCGACTTCAAGTTCTGCACGAATCATCATGACTTCTACCATTCCTATTCCTCCCTTTTTAAATATGTAATGAATAGGGGGATCCGAATAGAATCCCCCTAACGTAATGCTTAAGCTGAGAATTGTGAAGGTCCATCTCCCTTTTTAGAAAGCGAAGATGCCGCGGTGATAAGTATCCACAGAGTGAAAATCAGGATAATGCTTCCGAAGATGAACAAGAGCATATTCCCCTCAGACTCACCAGCTCCCGACCATTCAAACACAACCTGATGAATCATTGCCCAAAGTGTCATAAACATGAGGAACAACATTGGAATCAATGTAGCTAAGTAATTCCTGCCCTGACGTTTGAGCCATATTGTAATCAGCAGTAAACTGATTCCAGCAAGCAATTGGTTCGATGTACCGAATAACGGCCAAAGAAGGTATCCACCGGATCCAAATCCTTTAGGACCTTGAGGCAACAAGGTCAATGCAGCACTGGATACGACTGCAATGGTTGTGGCAACATGAGCATTGGTCAAAGGATTTACCTTGTATTCCTCTCCCAATTCTGCAATGATATACCTCATGAGTCGAACAGATGAATCCAGTGTAGTGGCAGCGAAACTTACGATGATGACGGATACAATCGTTGCAGCAATATCTGCCGGGATGCCTACACCTGTGGCGAGTTGGCCGGCTCCTTTAATGAACACTCCTAATCCGGCACCACTGGCAGCGGCAAATCCACTGTATGTTGCTTTAAATTCTTCAACATTGGGGAAAAAGGTAATACAAGCGATGATTGCAATCAACGCAAGCGCCCCTTCCCCGACTGCACCAAGGTAACCAACAAAGCGTGCATCTGTTTCCTTATTCAACTGCTTTGAAGATGTACCTGAAGAAACGAGACCGTGAAAACCGGAGATGGCTCCACATGCAATTGTAATAAATAGTAATGGGAACCAGGATACATCCGCAGATCCATTTGTCATTGGAGCCGTAATCTCAGGATTTGTAAACAATAGCCCGAGGTATAGTAATCCCAGACCTACTATGAGCTGATGTGAATTGATATAATCCCTTGGCTGTAACAGTTTCCATACAGGAAGAATGGAAGCTATGTACACGTAGATCATCAGAATAACGATCCATACAAAGAATGCCATACTTGTTGAGCTTAAACCAAATAATGAAGTGGCATCCTGCCCTCCGAAATAACGGACCAAATCAATTTGTAAAAAATCAACCCTGCTTGCGATAACTGCTGATGCATACATGACACCAAGGGCTACTATCGAAGGCAATAGCATGCTACCATTCCGCTTGTATACGGAATATCCAATCCATACAGCCAGCGGAATCTGGATAAAGACAGATAAGACGCTTGCCGGGAACGTGATGAATAAGTTCGCTATGACCCATGCAAACACCGCATTGACCATTAATACAAGAATTAAAATGATAAATAGAAAAAGTACTTTTGCCCTCTTCCCTATCAACTTATTCGCTAAAGAACCTACTGATTGTCCCTTATTTCTCACGGAGAGTACCAAAGTTCCAAAATCATGGACACCCGCTGCGAACACGGTCCCGAAAATCACCCAAAGAAAAGCGGGAAGCCATCCCCAATACACGGCAATTGCCGGCCCGACGATTGGGGCAGCCCCGGCAACTGAAGTAAAATGGTGCCCCCAAAGGACAAATTTATTCGTTGGAACAAAGTCCACACCGTCTTTATACTGGTGAGCGGGTGTTACATAACTCGGATCGAGCCTGTACACTCTTTCCGCAATAAGTGTAGAATAATATTTATATCCTACTAAAAATACAATACCCCCAATGACCGCTAACCATATTCCACCCATCATATTCCTCCTCTATCTCATATTAGTATACATCTTAATATCTGAATTTTTAGAATGTATACGCTTACTACATTTTACATTGGGTATTTATGGATTTCAATGAGAACATTGTACTTTTCTTTCTTGGTCTTCTTCCTGAATACAAGAAGGACCGATCCATTAAATGAATCGGTCCTTCTTGTATTCAGCGGATGAAGATGCTGTCTTCATCTGTAGGATCTACCGCCTGAGGGATATCTACCGTCGTCCTCAGTATTGTTTGGTCTGTATCAGTGGTTTTAGGGTGATCGGATGCAGTAGGGAACTCAAATGGGATCCGCTTTTCTTCCCCGGCTTTGATCGTCCCGATATTGTCTATGGTAATGGTCTTTAAGTCTTTTTCATGATAGCAAAAATCACTATCCTTTTTGTCTTCTTCATATTTATAAAGCAATAATAATTGAACTTTATTTATCGGCTGATCGGCCATCCCCCCCTTGAGAACGACGTCCCCCTTAATATGATCCCCCGGGGAAATCTCAGTAGTATGCACGATTGTATCTACTTTCACATGTCCGATCCCGATACTCGATAAAAATTTGTTTAACATCATTCAACCCCCTCATTCTATTTCTATTACTATTTATACTACCAATTCTTTTTATGACTCGTCCACTCTTACATATTCTGCTAATATTTCGCAAAGAATATAAGAGAAACTTTAGAAAGGAGGGAATATAAATGAAAAAATTGGTTGTATCCATCTTAGCTGTCTTCATACTTAGCCTTAGTTTCGGATCTTTTGCTTCTGCAGAAGGTGAAGGACAAGCACCGGATCAAAAGGTGAATCTAACGGAAGAACAAAAAGCTGAGCTTGGTAAATTACATGAACAAATGTACTCGACAAAGAAAGAACTCGTGAATAAATATGTTGAATACGGCGTCTTCTCAAAAGAACAAGGAGACAAAGTACTTAAGATGATGGAAAGCAAACATCAAAAGCTGAAAGAAAATGGCTACATGATGAGATGGCATCCACATCCACATCATGGAAAACAACTGGATCACAAAGAATAATTATGGTGGAAGGGCTCTTCATGCCCTCTCCTCCTTTAATCAAGTGTATCTCCCACGATATGTATTAATCATTTTTCCCTGAGTATAAGAGAAACCTTTTCCATATCGTCCATCGATACATCAAAATGAGTAGTGAATCGGACAAGAGTCGGTCCAAAGGTAACAGCCAATATTCCCTTCTTCTTTAACCCTTCTACAAATTGCTCCGATGTCATTCCTCTTCCGGATACATCCACCACTACGATATTTGTATCAACTTCATTGATGACTTCAATTCCATTACATGATTGAAGGGTTTCCTGCAAGAGCTTCGCCTTATCATGGTCTTCCACTAATCGTTCTCTCATTTTGGTCAGTGCAACCAAACCTGGAGCAGCAATTATTCCTGTTTGTCTTAATCCCCCTCCCAGTCGTTTCCTCCATTTTCGAGCCTGCCTAATAAAGTCATGGTCACCGGCAATGATTGAACCTATAGGGGCGCCCAATCCTTTAGTTAAGCAAATTTGAATGGTATCACAATGATCCGTGAATTCCCTGACATCTCTGCCACTTGAAGCCACTGCGTTAAAGAGTCGTGCACCATCAACATGTACAGGAATGGAGTGTTTCCTCGCAATGGCATGAATGGCTTTCATATTTTCAGGTGAAACAATGGCCCCTCCTGCACGATTATGTGAATTCTCCAGGCATATTAAACCTGTTTCCGGAAAATGTTGATCTTCCGTTCGAATAGCAGTTTCAATTTCTTTAGGATCCATTTCTCCATTGATTCCTTCAATTGTCCTGGTTTGAACACCTGCTAAAGCTGCAACCGCACCTGATTCATAATAGAAAATATGTGAATTTGTTTCTAATAGAATTTCATTTCCCGGCCGTGTATGGGTTAAAACGGCAATTTGGTTCCCTTGTGTACCACTTGTGACAAATAAAGCCTCCTCCTTACCCAGTATCCTGGCGGCTTCCTTTTCTAGCTTTAGGACGGTAGGATCCTCACCGTATACATCATCCCCGACTTCAGCCTCGTATGCTGCCCTTCTCATTTCTTCCGTTGGCTTTGTAACTGTATCACTTCGTAAATCAATCATTGTGAGACTCCTCCTCTAATACGTTTGTTACATTCATTATACCAAAGGGAATGGATTGGCGATGGTCTCGATTTGACCATCACCATGAACATAACACCATACCAATTACCTACAAAAAATTATAATTATAGGAATATTCAAAACTTTTATCCTTTTTTTATGTTACTATTTTAATAATCTGTTCCATAACACAGTGTCTAATGTCTAGTTAGAGGAGAAGACTCAAATGACGATCGGTTCAAAAATCCGTTTTCACAGACATAAAAGGAAGTTAACCCAAGAAGATTTAGCAAAAGGAATCATTTCCATATCTTACCTTTCCAAACTGGAAAATAATCAAGTGACCCCGTCAAATGACATCATCAACTTGCTTTGTGAGCGGTTGGGTGTGAATAATCTGCTAGACCGTCCGAATCATTTGAACAATCTTCTCGAAAAATGGAACCACGAATTACTATGGAACAATACCGCTAAAGCCGATTCCACTCAAAGACTCATCATGAAAGATCTTGATGAGACCGATGACTTGATGACGCATTTATTTTATAGAATCCTATGCTTCCGCGTACAACTAATAAAAGGAAACCTTGAAGAAGCTCTGAAACACATGGTCCATGTTCAATCTAATTATAAAGAACTTACGGATACTTTGAGATTTTATTACCACAAATATAAAGGGAATTATTATTACCTTTTGGAAGAGTACAAAAAAGCCCAAGGAGAATTAAAAGAGGCGGAAACTTTTTATGTGCTCGGTAATGTCGTAAATGAAGAAGAACGAGCAGATTTATACTATTTGTACAGTCTGGTTCTGGCCCGTTTGAACATGTACCGTTTAGCCATTTATTATGGGGAAAAATCGCTTTCCATTTTTCAGGGAGTATATTATCAGAAAAGATGCGCCGAGGTACATCTCCTATTAGGTATCTGTTATCGGAGAATTCGCTATAGTGAGGAAGCTTTAAAGCATTATGAATGGGCGAATTTCATTTCTCACTCCATTCAATATACCTCCTTACTTTCAAAAGTTGAGCAAAACCTGGGGTACCTAAAATCTTTTATGAAAAAAAGTGACGAAGCAATCCAGCATTACTTGAAAAGCATAGAATTAAAAGAATCCGACGAAGAAGGGAAACTCTACTCTATTCTCTCACTCGTCAAAGAATATTATAAGATGAATCAATTTTCCAATGTTCATTTCTGGTTGCCTAAAGGGTTGGGACTTTGTTCCAAAGATAAGTACCCGGATAAATACTATCAGTTCTCTTATTATCAATTTGCATTAAATGATTTCCCTCCTGGATTCGAGATGTTTATGAAAGAGTACGCTCTCCCCTTCTTCAAGAAGAATGGTTCCCATTTATTATACGCGGAGTATTCTACGTTTTTCGGACAGTATTACCAGGGGGTCAGAAAATATAAGCTTGCTGCATTTCATCTAAATGAAGCTAATATCATTTATGAAGAAATGTTGACTTTATAGGAGGTGAAGACAATTGAAAGAACTAAGAAAATTAGTGATCATCATTAGCCTTACGGCGATGGCCCTTGCCGGAGTTGTAGTAGTCAATTCTAATGAAGAAGAGTTCCCACCATTTTCAAGTAAATTATAAGATTTAAAAGGGCTGGCATCTGTATAGGGCCAGTCCTATATTCTAGCTAAAGTATAAGTGCATTAAACCGAGACACCTCTATGTACCCTACTTCAATTCTTCAGGTGGCTCTATGGAATGGTACCCTGTGCTCACTTCATCAAACAAATCGTTTGCGGCATTTAATGGTTGGGATTGCGTACGCGATACTTGGCAGCCGGTTTGAGTCGGCCTCAATAATAGGGTAAGCGCCTGTATTTCCTGTTTCAATAAATTTATTTCTTCTTTCGTTGCAGGTTGTTTATTTTGTTTTAGGATAAACCCCAATTGTCCACTGGGTTCGAGAGTGGCTTCTTCTACGTCTGAAATGGAACGAATTTGATTTTGTCGCAATTTCATTTCCAGCTGATCCACGGTTAATCTGAGTTTTTTTAACGTATCCCTCTGCAGTTCACCATCCTTTATCACGAGTTTAGATCTTCCCGTGATCAGTTTTTCCAATCCATCAATTTTGATTTGTGCATACTCCATTACAACAAGAGACAGAACCAGAACCAACCCCACCATTAATGTAGACCAAACTCCTTCACCTGCAATCGGCTGGACGAGCAAAGAGCCGATTCCGATCATGATGACTACTTGAGCCAGACTCATTTGTGAAATCGACTTCCTGCCTGCTATTCTTAATAAGAGTGTACCTCCTACAACAAGAATGACCGCCTGCCATAAAAGATTGAAATCCATTCCTTCACATCCTTTTTAAAGCTAGCATTAGCTTTTGATTAAAAATCTATATTATTCAATGAAATTTTCTGACAAAAGAGATATAGTTATTGATGAATACATATTTAAGGGGGATAACCAAATGGAACATTCATTTGAGAAAAACTTAGAAAGATATGCAGATTTAATCGTGCAGGTCGGATTGAACCTGCAAAAGGATCAGGAACTGCTGATATCAGCACCCATCACCTCATACGAGTTTGTTCGACTGGTTACCGAGAAAGCGTATGAAGCCGGTGCCGTCAACGTATTGACCGACTTCTATGATGAAGAGCTGAAAAAAATCCGCTTGGAGAAATCCTCTGAAAAAGGGTTGAAAACGTTTCCTGATTGGAAGGCAAAAGGATATATCGAAATGGCAGAAAACAATGTCGCTTTACTAAACTTAGCAGCCCCGAACCCTTCTCTCCTAAGAGATACAGATCCTACACGGGTTGCCTTGTTGAACAGGACTTCAGCCGAGGCTATGAAAGACTTTTCAGCTTATATCGGCGGGGGGAAAATAAGCTGGTTAATCGCAGCCATCCCAACAACTGAATGGGCTCAGACCGTTTTCCCCGAACTTCCAAAAGAAGAGGCTTTCAATAAACTATGGGAAAATATCTTTTATACAACCAGAACAGATCAAGAAAATACCGTGAAACTCTGGGAGGCCCATATCCATAACCTGAATAAAAAAGCAAACCGTCTAAATGAAGGAAAATATAATAAACTTCATTACAAAGGTCCGGGTACAGATCTGACCATCGAATTCCACCCGCAAACCAAATGGATCAGTGCTCAATTCACCAATGATAAAGGCATCCCGTTTGTGCCGAATCTCCCAACGGAAGAAGTGTTTACAATTCCAGTCAGATATGGAGTAAACGGTGTAGTTTCAAGCACAAAGCCGCTTAATTACAGCGGTACGCTTATAAAGGATTTTTCATTAACCTTCAAGGAGGGTAAAGTGATTGAATACTCAGCTGAAGAAGGCTATGAAACCCTAAAGAACCTTCTTGAAACGGATGAAGGAGCATCATACTTGGGCGAAGTCGCGCTAGTACCTCATGACTCCCCTATTTCAAACACAAACATCATTTTTAATAATACGCTTTTTGATGAAAATGCATCCTGTCATTTAGCCCTTGGCAGAGCCCTTTCCGTATGTGTCGAAGATGGTAAGTCCATGACAGCTGAACAACTAAAGGAAATCGGCTACAATGAAAGTATGATTCATGTTGATTTTATGATCGGATCTGCTCAATTGAATATTGACGGTGAAAAAGCAGACGGTACAATCGAGCCAATCTTTAGAGCTGGTGACTGGGTTTAAAATTTGCTTTCTATGGCAGAATAACGTTAAAGGCTTAAATGTTGCACATTTAAGCCTTTTTCTTATGGAATCCTCTTCCCTCTCCAATTATTTCGCCGATAAAAGAACACAGTACCAATAATGGAAAAAGTTACATAGAATATGACAAATAAATTTCTTTTTTAACATATTCAATACTTCACGTATCCATTACAATGGAAGTATAACATTTTAAGGAGCGATTTTCTTGTCAGTAAAATATAAACGATCCTTTCTTTGGAGCGGGCTATTCATTATTGCCTTCCTCATTTTATATACAATCTTTCGTACTACAAATGTACAATCCCGTGAAAAACCGTTAACCGCAGAGGAAAGATACCCTACAGTATTTGTGCACGGTTATAAAGGTACATATAATTCATTCAGAACAATGCTGGACCGTTTTGAAAATCAGCACGGCTGGGGGCAAAAAACGTTGGAAATCACGGTGTCCGATTCTGGGAGTGTCAGATACAAAGGTTCTATACCTGACAACCCCACTTCCCCACCACTTGTTCAAGTCATTTTTGAAAATAATCGGGCTTCACTTGATAAACAAGGGATTTGGCTGGAAAATGCCTTGAAACTTCTGCATCATCAATTTAATGTGTCCAACGTCAATATTGTTGCACATTCAATGGGAGGACTTGCTTCAACGAAATATCTTGAAGATACAACCGATAGCCCGTTTGTTCCGAAGACCCATAAATTCATTACGATCGCAACTCCTTTCCAGGGTGTCACTAAGGACTCATATGATCAAATCAATACTGGTGCTGCCGTGATTGATTTAAAACCTGAATCACGAGCATTGAAGGAATTATTCATCAATCGAAATATGATCCCTTCAGATATCGAGGTATTCTCCATAGCAGGGTCTGGAGATGACGTAGTAAATGTACAGAGTGCATTAGGAAGTGAATTTATTTTCGAGAAGAACACCTTCCAGTCTCAAATTGTTTATGATCCATCCATTTCCCATAGTGGCTTACACGAGACCGTCAAAGTCGACCGGCTTGTAGGAGATTACTTATGGAGTGAATAATCAAGTACTGCTTCCCTCTAAGGAAAGAAATCATCCTTAGGGGGATTTTCTTATGCAGTTGCGTAAATCACCTTTACGTTCTATACTACACAAGACTAAACCAATAGGTTAGGATGAGTTGAATGACAAAAGAAATAATAGTGAAATCACACCCTAAGTACATATCACAGTTCCAAAAAGGGTTTCCCCTATTAAATAAAGAAAATGTGACAACGTCTATACAGGATTTACAAGATGGAGATATTATCAGACTTGTCGACAACAACAATCATTTCATTGCGAAAGGTTATGCCGGGATCCAGAATAAAGGAATCGGCTGGCTTTTAACCTGGAAAGAACATGAAGACATCGATAAAGATTTCATATGTAAGAAGCTTCAAGCTGCCATCAATCAACGTCTTCACTTCTACTATAGCGAGGATACGACTGCATTCAGAATATTTAATGGAGAAGGGGATGGTTTCGGTGGCTTGACTATAGATTACTTTGATGGATATTATCTCATTCAATGGTACTCAGAAGGAGCCTATTCTTTTCATGAAGAAGTAATGGAAGCGTTAAGGGAATTGACAGATTTTAAAGGTGTGTATCAGAAAAAAAGATTCGCACAAGAAGGGAAATACGTTGAAGAGGATGACTTCGTTGAAGGAACACGCCCAACTTTCCCACTCCTCGTTAAAGAAAATGGTGTGAAATTTGCGATCTATTTAAATGATGGAGCAATGGTTGGTGTATTCCTTGATCAAAGGGAAGTTCGAAAGAAAATACGTGACGCGTACTCTGAAGGTAAAAGGGTTTTAAATACATTCTCCTATACCGGTGCCTTTTCTGTTTTCGCTGCTCTCGGTGGCGCCATTGAAACAACAAGCGTTGACTTGGCAAATCGCAGCTTAAGTAAAACAATCGAACAGTTCAGCATCAATGACATCGATTATGAAGCTCAGAATATCATTGTTGAAGATGTCTTTAAATACTTCAAATATGCTATAAAAAAAGAACTGTCTTTCGATTTGGTCATATTAGATCCACCAAGCTTTGCACGTTCAAAGAAACATACATTCAGTGCTGCAAAGGACTATAAAAATTTATTGAAGGAAGCGATTGCCATCACTGAAAAGGGCGGCACCATCGTGGCTTCCACAAACTGCAGTACCTTCAATATGAAGAAGTTCAAAGGCTTTATCCAGACAGCATTTAAAGAAACAAATGGGAAATATGAAATCCTCGAAGAATATACGCTTCCAGAGGATTTTAAAACACTGAGGCAATACAAGCAAAGCGATTATCTAAAGGTCGCTTTTATCCGCAAATTATAAAGGATGTGATCCGGAGTCAGCACCGGATCACCTTCTGATTTTATAATAAGGAAATGCATGAATGAAATGTTATATAAACAAATGACAGAATACTCTGTTATTATTTCCTCGGAAACCGCAAAAACCGACAGGGAACACAAACTTCCTGATGAATTTTATCGAACTAGGGGGATTAATGATGAAGAAAGCGATTTTTCTTGACCGTGATGGTGTTATCAATGAGGTAAAAACCGATAGAGTGAAGTTCGTCAATACTCCAGAGCAATTTTATTTCCTCGAAGGAGTTCAGGAAGCCGTGAAATTATTATCAGATTCAGGCTTCCTCCTTTTTGTCGTGACCAATCAAGGTGGCGTTGGCCTAGGGTTTCTTTCTCATGATGATCTACAATTAATTCATGCTCATATGGTAAATGAATTGGAAAAAGCGGATGGATTTATTCAGGAAGTTTCCTGTTGTACCCATAAACCTAACGCGGGATGTCTATGCAGAAAGCCTGAACCCGGGATGATACTCAAACTGGCTGAAAAATATGACCTCGATCTTAGGAAATCCTATATGGTCGGTGATCGTGAAGTAGACATAGAAGCCGGAAAGAAAGCAGGATGCACGACCATTTTGCTTAACAAGATCCCTTCTCCTACAGATGCTGATTATATATTTCCTGATTTATTAAGTGCTTCTGAATTCATTGTGAAGGATCATTAAATGATTTGCCCCCTGCCTATCCTCCCACCGCCCTTTATCACCTTGTACCAGAAATTTTTAAGATGTTTTCATATTTGAATAGAACTCGTTTTTTCATTTCAAAATAGGGAATTCTATGATAAAGTACTATGGAATCAGATCGAACGGGAGGTTTTCGGGTGAACCAGCAGGAATTACTACAAATTATACGGGATCACTATCCCTTTGATGTGCTGTCTCTTGAACAGTTAAATTATATTATTACCGGCTCCACATACACGACCTTCAAGAAAGGTGAATTTCTATTTCATGAAGATGAAACGGTTGAAGAGCTTGATATATACTTTCTCGTCTCTGGTCTTGCGAAGAATGTGCTTCATAGGTCAAGCGGGAAACAATACTCACTCCGGTTTTATTACCCGGGTGACTTGATCGGAATCATGATCATGCTCACGAGTGGGCAGATGACTTTTTCGGTACAGGCAATCGAAGACTGCACGGTTTTCCGTATTCAAAAAGACCGGATTTTAGACATTATGACTAAAAACAACGATTTTTCAAAGATTATCTTTGAAAGCATCGGCAATCGAATGAAGACTCTTTACGATGAAATAAAAGTTAAATCTGCCACAGAAACCGACGATGAAAACATCAACCTTTTCAGGACCAAGGTACATACTCTGATGGATAGCCCTATTTTCATGGATGGGAATGCCACCGTAATTCAAGCTGCTCAAACGATGAAAAAACATGATACATACGGCTTGGTAGTGGTGAACCAAGATAAAAAAATGGAAGGTATCCTTACCCAGCGGGAAATTCTTTCATATATTACTAATCCAGGTGTCTCTGATAAAATAAAGGACTGGATGAAGGAAAAACCTTTCTGGATCAGGGATGAATCCTTTGCTTATGAAGCCCTTTCCTACTTCAAGCATGAGGAAGTGGATTTTGTCCCCATCATTCGCAATGATGTCGTCGTTGGTGTGCTTACCAGTACGTCTTTCCTCAATATTCAGGATTCAAATTATCTTGATCTTTCATATAAGATTCAAAAGGCTGTTACAAATGATGAATTGGTTGAACTTGCTACAGTAAAGAGTGAGACCTTTCAACAATTCATCCAAGACTTATTGATTCAAGACAGTTTTGGTTTTGATATCTGTGAAGTCATTTCAAACTATAATGATCGTCTTCACCGGAAAATCATTCAATTGAGTGAAAAAGAAATGAGGCAGGAAGGGTATGGTTCCGCTCCTATCAATTATTGTTTCATCGTGATGGGCAGCCAGGGTCGGAGTGAGCAGGGATTCCATACCGATCAGGACAATGGCATCATTCTTGATGACTATAATCATTTATCTGACTTAAAGAAGGTAGATCACTATTTTCAAGCGTTTACGGAGAAGTTAAATCAAAAGCTTGCTGCTTGTGGTTTTCCTGAATGCACGGGGGGAATTATGGCTAAGGAGCAAAAGTGGAAAAGATCCTATACAGATTGGAAAAAAGCAATCGATGAGTGGCTTCAGGAAATGGACGCACAGGAAATCCAGAATATCACGATGTTTTATGACTTCCGTCCAATCTACGGCGACTACTCCATTGCTGAGGAAATACGAAATTACCTGACAGAAAAGTCAAAACGATCCCTTAATATGCAACAACTATTACGAAAAGATGCCCTAAGATTCAAGCTTCCGGTCGGACCGTTGGGACGTGTCAATCTTAAGCCTAAAAATCATTTATTCAACATTAAGAAGTCCGGCCTTTTGCAAATTGTGAATATGATTCGAATCCATTCTGTCAAATATGGTATTAAAGAAGTCAATACGATCAAAAGGGTACAGTCATTAAAAAAATTACAAGCCTTTCACCCAAGAGATGCAGAAAATGTAAAAACAGCCATGCACATCCTCCTTTCCTTAAGGACAAAACAGAATCTTTTGGAACTTAGTGAAGGAAAACCATTGAGCAATGATATAGATGTCCGGACCCTTTCGAAAGAAGACCGTCAAAAATTAAAGGAATCTATCCAGATTGCCAATCGACTCCAGCAGGTAATGGAAATCAGTTTTAACAGGAACCGGGTGGTTTAATGGATGATATAGGCATTAATGTAGGCTATCGTATACTTAAGTATTATTTATGGCAGCAATTTTTCTTTCGTTATCAAGTAAAGAAGGAAAAAGAAAAGCTATCCTATCATAAGCTGTCACGTGCCCTTAAACAATTTGAAGAAGAAAAGCCGACGCTACAGAAGAAGCACTTATTTCATTGCACCTTTACCATATTTGACCTTGAAACCACTGGTTTCTTTCCTGAGGTGGGAGATGAAATCATTTCCATAGGGGCTGTTAAGGTGGAAGAAGGGAAAATCCAGAAAGATCATACTTTTTACCAGGTGATCGATCCCCTTCAGACCGTATCGCGAGAAACGAAACGATTCACAGGGCTAAGACGAAAAGATTTCTTAAACGGTGTGACCCTGCCGATAGGATTGGAGCGGTTTTTAGAGTTCAGTAAGGGGACGATTCTCGTCGCTCACCCTGCAAGCTTTGACATTAATTTTCTTCAAAAAAGGATCAGTAAGTGGGAACTACCATCGTTTGATCCCGAATTTGTCGATTCATTTGCACTTGCCAATAGCTTACTTGACAGAGATGACTGCTACTTGGATGTATTAGTGAAGACATTCAATATTCAGGACAGAACCAGGCATCATGCTCTAAATGATGCCATCATGACAGCAGAAATCTTCGAAAAGCTCCTGAACATCTGCTATCAAAAAGAGGTTCATACGATACGGGGGCTACATGAATTCCTTCTAGACGAATCGGGCTAAGTATGAATAATGTTCAACACTAAAAAAACCGCATGAGGAAATCCTCATGCGGTCTTTTCTGTTTGATTATCGAATTTGTCCTGTTCCATGCATCATATACTTTACTGTTGTTAGAGCCGGCAGCCCCATTGGACCTCTCGCATGAAGTTTCTGTGTAGAAATTCCGATCTCGGCACCGAATCCTAATGCTCCACCATCTGTGAAACGAGTGGAAGCATTATGGTACAGAGCTGCTGCATCCACAAGCATCATGAATTTCTTCGCAGTTTCACTGTTTTCAGTGACGATGGCTTCAGAATGCTTCGTTCCATATTGTTCAATATGTTCAACAGCTTCATCCAATGCAGTCACAATTTTAACGGCAATATCCAAGCTTAAATATTCGTTCGCCCAGTCCTCTTCACCTGCAAGCGTTGCATCTGAAATTGCCTCTACCACTTTATCATCTCCGTGAATAGAGACATGATGTTCTTTTAGTTTTTCCACAAAAGCATCTCTATTCTTATTGAACCATTCTTCGTGCAGGATGACGGTTTCCGCTGCGTTACAGACTGCCGGACGATCTGTTTTCGCATTAATGATGATATTTAATGCCTTTTCGACATCAGCTTCACTGTCAATATAAATGTGACAATTCCCTACTCCCGTCTCAAGAACAGGAACCGTAGCATTGTTGACAACCGCATTGATTAAGGCTCCGCCTCCACGGGGAATTAATACATCAATATGTTCTTTCATTGTGAATAATTCACTGGTTGCACCGCGGTCTGTCGTATTGATGAATTGAACGGCACCTCTTGGAATATCGGTTTGTTCCAACGCCTCATGCATGACGTCCACAATGGCTTTATTTGACGTGATGGCATTTGAGCCACCCTTTAATACGATGGCATTACCGGATTTTAGTGCAAGACCAGTAGCGTCCACCGTCACGTTCGGGCGGGCTTCATAGATCATCCCGATGACACCAAGGGGCACAGTCACTTTTTGCACTTGCAGCTGATTTTCAAGAGTCCAATCTGAAACCACTTTCCCTGTTGGATCATCGAGGTCGGCTACTTGGCGAAGACCGTTTGCAAAGTCTTCAATCCGTTCTTTTGAAAGGGACAGACGATCCATAAAGGCAGCTTCAAACCCTTTTTCCCTTCCTCTCTCAAGGTCCAATTCGTTTTGCTTTAGAATGTATTCGTAGTTGGACTCCAAATGGTCGGCCAGGATATGAAGTGCCTTATTTTTTTGCTCAGTTGAGAGCATACTAAGTGTTTTAGAAGCTTTTTTAGCCAGTATCGCTTGTTTTTTTACATCGGTTTTTTCTACAGTTAAAGTCATCAAATACCTCCTGTTTATTTTAAAACAACGCTTTTCGTTTGCATTCGTGATTGTCAGGGTTTCTTGATTCGTCCCGTATCGATAATTTATACCCCTACTGGAATAGGCACTTCTACATGACAGACAAGTTGATCTATTTCCACAACAATTTCATCTGCTTTAATATTTTCGGGGTTCTTTAGCTTTCCTGAACGATAGTTGACGATTCCAAGCCCGACTTCCTCATGGCGATTATCGAGAATTCGCACGACGGCACCTTTATCGAACCGTCCCTTTACAGTATAAATGTCTTCAATGGTCAAGCTTTCCTTCTGTTCTAATATGCGGTCTTTGGCGTCAGCATCAATGGTGATTTCACCTTCTGGTCCTGAATTGAACGCAATCCATTGCTTTTTAGAGTCAAGGTTGACGGAATCTTCCGTCGATTCGAAATAGGTTCCTTTCGCCGTGTGCTGAACAGCATCATAGATGACGTTGGCGTTCCCAGATTTACCGAGGAATGCAGGGATGCCGGAAGCCATTGTAATCTTAAAGGCATCAATCTTGGATCTCATGCCTCCAGTACCGACGGCGCTGCCAGGTTCTCCTGCCATCTCTTCAATATCTTCTGTAATTTCAGTCACACTCTCAAGTAGTTCAGCATCTGGATTTTTGCGTGGATCTGAATCATATAATCCATCAATGTCCGATAGAATGATAAGTTGATCAGCATCAACAAGTGCTGCGACTTTCGCAGATAATGTATCATTATCTCCAAACTTCAAACGGTCGATCGTTACGGTATCATTTTCATTCACAATAGGAATGATACCTCTTTCAAGTAGAACATTGATCGTATTTCTGGCATTGTTATATCTATCTTCATCAGAGAAATCACTACGAGTGATCAGAATTTGAGAAGCAACGTATCCGTTTGAAATTAACAGATCGGAATATGCTTCTATTAATAGTCCTTGACCGATTGCAGCTGCAGCTTGCTTCTCAGGTAACGAACTTGGACGTGTCAAACATCCCAACTTACGGTACCCCGCAGCGACTGCTCCTGATGAAACCAACAATACTTCATGACCGTCGTCCTTTAAACGGACAACTTCATCAACAAGGCGCTCAAGCTTTCTGCGGCTCATTTCTCCATGTAAGCTTGTCAATGAACTACTTCCAATCTTAATGACGATACGTTTCTTCTGGTTATCTTGGGACATTCAATCACTCCTAGTAAAAAGGTCCGTCCCTAAGCCCCTCTTTATGCAGGGACGGACCTGTATTTCTGGTTTTGCTGGTATTATTTTAAATGAGGTGTCAGTGTTTCGATGTTTAAATTAGCTTGTTACTAATTGTTTGGACTGTAAGGAAGAGCTGATTTCTTTTGATCGCTTTTCCGCTCCCTTGACAGCTTCTGAGATAGCCTTACCTCCACCGAACTGTGCCAGTGCATCAAGTCCCGCAGCTGTAGTACCATTAGGGGATGTAACATTTTCTCTTAGTTGAGTTGGTGACTCTTCCCGTTCGAGCATCATCTTGGCTGCACCGAAAATGGTTTGAGCACCGATCTTTCGTGCCAGTGAAGGATCCAGTCCTGCTTCGGCACCCGTTTTTTCAATATGTTCCATTAGATAATAGAAGTAAGCTGGACCGCTTCCTGCAATTCCTGTGAAGATGTCCATTTGCTTCTCCTCTATGACGAATACTTCGCCGATACTTGATAATAATTCTTCTGCATTTTCCATATCTTCTCTTGAAGTGAACCGCCCTGCACTGATTGCTGTGGCAGACTCCTTCAACATACTTGATGTATTCGGCATGACGCGGATGACAGGCTGACCGGCAGGTAATTGATCTTCCATATGAGATGTAGTGATACCTGCAAGTACAGACATGATGACCGTATCATTTCTTACGAGATGATTAATGGAATCTAATGCTTTGTCAATATCTTTCGGCTTCATTGCAAGAATAAGGATATCTATTTCATCAAAGGGCAGATCATCCTTTGTTAAAGCAGTGATATCATATTTCGCTTTCATTTCCTGAAGTCTGCCCTGATTGCTTCGATTGGAAACAATAATTTGTTCTGCCGGGATCTTACCACTTTGTACAGTTCCTGAAATCATTGCCTCTGCCATGTTACCTGCACCTAAAAAAGCAATCGTCTTATTTTTTAACAATCATATCCACTCCCGTTCCTTATTTATGTCAGTTTTTCAAAACACATTTTTTGTTTTTAATAGAACATTTAATGTAATGTTTAGGTTTCAATTTTTAATAAATGGTTGCTTCATGACGCCGAATCCCTTGATTGGCGCGTGTTTTGTTCACAACGTTTATTATCGTAACATGCTGAAGAATGATATCAAGTGCAATAAAGGAAGTAGTTAGGATTCTGCCGAAATAGCTAGTGGAAGCGTTATCATTACCATTTATGTTATTCAGATTCCTTCTGAGGGCCTTTAATTGGCTGAGAAAGCGTATAATCAGAATTTTTAATTTTGACATTCGAATCAAAATGACTAAATATCACGTTCATCATCCCAGTGGAACAGGCCCTAGCCCGTCTCAAAACAACCTTGCTCTTCAAAAAAGAAAATCCCGGTGGGCCTTGGCCCACCGGGATTTATTTCATTATTCTGTTGCAGCTTCATCCTGACTTTTACCACTCAGGAAATCTTTTAGTGCTTGGATATTTTCTTCGAAGTCAATTTCAAGAACGGAACCGACTCCGCTGTAACTTTCATTTGTGTATGAATCTTTCACAGGAATCGTCAGTTTGTCCATGTCACTGCTGTTACTAAGAAGAATATCCTTCGCAATGGAGATTTGGTCCAACCTATTCATATTCGTCTGAATATAAGGTTGTATGGACCCTGCCATTTTCGGAAGCTTTGTTACACCTCCGATGGATAGAACTTCGTCTTTTAAAGCAGCTATCACCTTTTGCTGTCTTTCAACACGACCAAAGTCACCTTGTTCATCATGACGGAATCTCGCATAACCCAGTAATTCCTTCCCATTCAGGTTCTGGACACCAGGCTCGAGGGAAACACCAATATTCTCTGACATGGCTTTCTCAACGTCCATTTCAATTCCATCAGGAGCCAAAATATCAACAGATTTTTCAAAACCTTTAAAGTCAATAATCATGTAATACTGGATATCCAGATCGAAATTCTGCTTGATGGTTTTCCGCAGCAATTCAGGACCACCTAAATAAAATGCGGTATTAAGCTTATAATTTTGATAACCAGGGATTTCTGCATATATATCTCTCATAAAAGAAACGAGTTTGGTTTCATTCGTTTTCGGATCGATCTGCGCGAGCATCATCGTATCTGTCCTTGACTTCTCCTCGCCTCTGCTATCGACTCCCAATAACAAAATGTTTACCTTACCGTTTTCGTCTTTTACACCATTAAATTTATAATCTTCCTGCATCTGGTCTTCACCAGCCATTTTATAACCGCTGTAAAATTGAAACGCAGCATAACCGAGTAAACTAAAAATAAGGAGTAATAATATCAAAATCACTTTTCTTCCGCGTTTTTTCTTCTTGGTCTTTCGATCTAACCGTGACTCCATTTCTTCACCTACTTTTATGACATTCATGAAATAACCGATGATAGTATGAAATGGTACTCTAAACCATTATAAATGACAATCGCAGAATAATGGATAAACTAACACTTTTCTCCATACTATGACACCTGGAAATATATTTTACCACAAATATCCTTGAAAGTATTTAGTTGTTCTAGTAATAAAGCTGAAGAGGTTGGTAGTACCCTGCCGTCATTTCCTTAATGACCGTTTCGTCTTTTGCTTCAAATGAGATGATAAATGAAGTAGCCGGGCCGCTGGATTTTTCTAAGTCCTGAAATGAGTGAACATCTTCTTTACTCAACGTCTTTCCTGTCAGGACAGAAAGTTCGTGACGCACACCTTTAGAACCCACGGGTAAAATATGGACGATGGCAGGATGAAGGATACACTCCTTAAATAAAGATAATGGGGCAATATATGATTGAGATCTCAACACTTCATCCCCGACTAAAGGGGTACCGATTAGTGCATACGAAATCCCCTTTTTGGAGGTTTGATCCCTCTTCTTCTTTCTCATTCCAATACAGGTAACGCCAAGAGCGGATTGCTTTAAATTGATATTGGATTCGGAACTTCCGGTCAGGGGGACACCCTCCATCCCAAGTTCTTTCAGGCCCATTCGAACACCTTGTGTATACTTATCCCACACGTTATCCGATGTAAAATTAAATAGTTGAACAGCTACGAGCCTTGCACCCACTGCCAAGCATTCCATCACAGCTACCCGAAAACTGAAATACCCAACAACCTCTGGATCAGCCTGGACCTCGTCAGCATTTTTTCTGCCGATCCCTCCGCTGCAATCAGAGGCGAGTATCAGTTCTTCTTCTTCATTGATGGAGATTGATAACACATCACGATTACTGATCATACCCTTACCCCTTCCGGTAATTTAGCTGCCAGTGGAGGATAAAGAAAGTGAGCCATTGTTAAATTTATGAGGGTCCCTGCTATCAGGGAAGGAATTATTGCCACGTAAAAAGACGGACTCAGGATAAAAATAAATGGGACTGCGGCTATTACACCGTTCCCTATTAAAAAAAGAGCTGCAGCCAATACACGCTTCCCTTTGGAGAATACATAGCCGAACATCCAGACAAAGAGCGCCATTTCTGCAGCAACCAGGATGTGGAAAGGTCCAAGTGGAAATCCTGCATACAGACTCGAGAGTAAATGTCCTCCCCCGGCAACAACTGCCCCTTTCCTTCCATTGAATAAAGAAGCAACTAAAATAGCAGGCATACTGTCCAAGGCAATCGTCCCGATGACAGCCGGGACTTTCACCATTCCTCCAATGGCAGATATAGCCAGGAATAATGACATCAGCAGAAGCGTTTTAAGCTTACTTTCCATCATTGTTCTGCACTTTACCAGAAGAAAATACATTGGCACTCCGGATATATTCAACGTCTTTTACATGGCTGCGATGATTGATCACACGGGAGAGCGCAAAGAAGTAGTCCGATAACCGGTTGATATATTGTAACGTGATGACAGGAAATTCCTCGTCGTTCTTTGAAAGGGATACCATGCATCTCTCTGCCCTTCTGGCAACAGTCCTTGCAATATGAATACTGGCAGAGGCTTTCACTCCACCTGGAAGGATAAACCTTTCAAGGGGAGGAGCTTCCTTTGTCAATTCGTCAATCTTTTCTTCTAAGTAAAAAACCGACTCAGCCTGAAGCTTGCTCTTTCTTTTTTTTGAGATATTGGATAGGTCCCCTCCGCAATCAAACAATTCATGTTGAATTTTCTCAAGATCAATCAATATATCATTATAACGCTCATGATCCAATTCAGATATCGCTTGACCAACGAAGCAATTCACCTCATCCAAGGTACCGTATGCTTCAACACGGATATCGTCCTTATCGACCCTGCCGCCTATTAAACTCGTCCGGCCCTTGTCCCCTGTTCTTGTATAAAGTTGCATATAACCATCTCTCCTTTACCCTTTTAATGATGTTGCCATGCCATACCAGACCAGCCACACTCTTTGTGATTCTTCGGCAAGATCCTGATAAACCCAACCTGTCATATCTCTCCACTCTCTGGAGGATTGATCGCTGGGAACAATTCCTTTCCCTATTTCAGAACCAATCCAGATCACCTTTCTATCTGGGCTTTCTTCTTCCCACTTCCTTAATGATTGCATCCAATTTCTAAAAGCCGCTCTTATATCACCATCCTTTTGTAAAAGGGCTCCGCGGACCGCATACTCAATCCCCTCTAATACGATGATAGACATTTTCGGATAAATCGCTTTCCAATCTCCATCAAATAATGAAACCCACTCTGCATCAGAATTCGTTAAACGAAAGTGATTCCTTACCCATCGTCCCTTTCCGTTAAAGGAACCGCCCGTAATGAAGTACAAATCTGATTCCTCCAATCCTCTTCTCTTTCCCAAATCATTTCATACCCTTTTCCGTGGTTAATCTCCCATTCCCAAAATGCCTTTGTATCATTTTCAGGAGATAGAGTTGTCAATAAATGCCGAATAACCCCACCGTGGGTAATGATTGCAAATCGATTTCCATTATGGACTTCGATTTGTGCTATGATCTCTCTCCATGCAAGTTCCACCCTCTTGCTGAACTGAACGATATTTTCGCCTTCTGGAGGAGAAACACATGGGTTGGTTAACCATTCCTTATAAACTCGATCTTCCTTCAAGAGCTCGTATGTCAGTCCTTCCCACTTTCCAAAATGTAATTCTCTCAGCATTGGCGACGAAATCACGGGAACGTCAGGAAACAGAAAATGAGCTGTTTCCAAACATCGGTTAAGATCGCTGGAAAAACACACTTCGTATTCATCGAAGTTTCTCTTCCGCCCCTTAAGCATATCAATCCCATTGTGGGATAAACTCGAGTTCGTCCAGCCTATATATTTTCCCTTCTCATTATCTTCTGTTAAACCATGTCGGATAAAGGCAATAACCATAAAGTCATCCACAACATCCACTCCATCCCTTCTACACTGGCACCAACCGTATCTCCAGTCATTCCTCCAAACCATTTGATGGACTTTACATAAACGAATAAGAAAAACCCAATTGTGACTATACTGAATGTGATATAAAGATAAAATCCACCCTGTAAGAAGCTGCATATTCCTCCCACTAAAAAATATGCTGGAAGAAAGAAAAGTTCATTTCTGGTCATGTATTTACTGAAGCTAAACCCCATACCTGATTTTTGTGCCGGTGCAATAAGAATGAGACTTGCTCCCATAACTATGCGGCTGAAAAAAGGTATCCACATAAGGACCATCGTGATCACTGCAGAATCAGTGTAAAGGACAGTTTCGTAAATGAAGACAAAACGGGAGGAAAGCATAACCAATAAAGAAAGCACTCCAAAAGCACCGACACGTGGATCCTTCATAATCTCTAATCGCTTCTCTTTATCCCTATAGGAAAAAAAGGCGTCACTTGCATCCATATAACCATCCAGATGAAGTCCGCCGGTAAGAATGATAGGCAACACCCAAATATAAAACGATAATGCCAATGGGCTCATTTGGGTAAACGAATCCAGTACTAAATATCCGATTGAGAGAAATATGCCAATACTGAAGCCTACCAATGGAAATGTGCGGACCATCCACTTTATCTCATATTTCCCAACTAAAAATTCTATACGGATTGGTAAAACGGTGAAAAACTGTATATTCAACAGCACGCTTTTCAATAGAATCATACCGGTGGCATTCCCTTCTTTATAACAGGAATTCCTACCGACATGTCTATCGCCGTCATCGACTCCTCTACCATCCTTTTATGTAATGATCCGAGCGTCCTTTGGAATCGGAGTATGTCGCCAGATGCTAAAGGAAGGTCGAAAAACACTTCATTACTAACGACTATCAACACCTGTGCTTTATCGAGGACCGCAATGATAGATTGAAAGATTTTCTTCTCTACTCTTCTGTCGTCCATCTTTTCCACAGCGAACATCTCATTTGTCAGAAGAGTGGTAAGGCAGTCTAATAGAACGATTGCATGATGTGGAATGGAATCTAAGGCATCACCGATCGATCTTGGGCATTCCATCGTGATCCAGTTTTCAGAAGCGGAAGCACGATCTTCTTGATGTTTCAGAATCCTTCGTTCCATCTCCTGATCGGTATTGACCCCACACGCCAGATAAACCAATTCTTCCTTCCCTTTCCTTAATCCTGCTGCAAGTCCTTCAGCATAAGAGCTTTTACCGCTTCTCACACCACCGGTTATAAATATCAATTTACCCACAGTACTGCCTCTTTTCTATAATAGGACCACATCCCCTATTCCTTTTTCTCCAAATAACGAGCGATAGCTTTCTTGGTTACTTCATAGACTCCCCTCCCGATCAATTTCCCTATTGAAGTAATCGGTCCAGCAAAGGGCTCGTGGTCGCCTTTTTGACTGGAGGCAATCAGAATGCTGTCTGTAGGTGTGCCCGTCGCCAGATTCCCTGTTCTCCTGTCCCGTATATTCATATCATGCAAAGCTCTCACCTTTGCTTCAGTGGATGTGACGAGTGCTTCAATATACGCTTCGTCTGATAAATTCCCATTGATGAATACCCAAGTATTAATCGTACCGGGCTTTGTTTCCATATCATATTGGTAACTTGTCGATACGTCCATGGCATTTCCAACGCCTGCAGTCACCACGACGAAAACCGATTTTCCTTCGGTTTCAAAACGATCATACACCATATTGGTCAAATCGAGAGCCGTCATCATCCCAACGGTTAAGGTTGGGTCCAAGTCCTTTTGAACAAGGTACTTTCTCATATCTCCCTGATAATCCGAACAATCATAATCCCCTGGTACTCTTCGATTGATAAAGTGGCTGTACCACCCGATTCCTGCCCCAATGATTCCAGAGGACATACATTTCAACGGATATGGAGCAGAGAAATGGATACATTCTTCACTTAAGGTCAGGTACCTTTCATCCAGGATGAAATTCTCACTTTCATTCCCCTCTGGAACGATCACCATCTGCGGCTTGGCCACCAGAGGATGAGCTTGCTTTTGAACCTTTGTATGATATACCTCTTCTATATGCTCTTCTTTCAAAACCTCTTCCGGATGATGAAGGAGTTTTGTTCTTCCACGATCTAATAGAAGTAAGCGATCACAGTAAAGGCTTGCTAAATTCAAATCATGAAAAATGGATATGACCGTTAATTTTTCTTCGATTGTCTGTGCTTTGATTAAATCCAATAACGATTTTTGGTAGGACAGATCCAGATGATTAGTGGGTTCATCAAGCAAAAGGATCTGGGGTTCTTGCGCGAGTGCCTGAGCAAGAAACACACGTTGACGTTCCCCACCGGACAGTTCATGGAGGAAGCGGTCTTGAAAAGAAGAAATACCCGTTTGGTCCATCACTTTGTCAACCACTTCACGATCCCTCTCCGTTGCCCCTTTTATAAAACCTTTCTGATGAGCATATCGACCAAGCATGACCGTCTCTTTCACTTCATAAGAAAAAGTTTCAGTCGATATTTGAGGCAGAACAGCTACATGCTTAGCTAATTCCTTCGAAGAATATTGTGTAAGCGGCCTTCCTTTCAATTCAATCGTCCCAGCCATTAACGGAAGAAGACCGGTAAGTGCCTTTAATAGCGTCGTCTTCCCACTGCCATTTGGCCCGAGAATGCCAAAAAACTCTCCTTGATTCACATGAAAATTCATGTCATCAACGATTTTATGATTGTTATATCCCACTGAGACGCTGTTAACAGCGATCATGATGAAGAACCCCTTTTCTTTAAGAGAATATAAGCGAACATCGGAGCACCGATCAAAGCCGTAATCACTCCAATTGGAAGTTCAGTCGGGGCGATGATGGTTCTTGAGAGTAAATCAGCGAGAACGAGAAATCCTCCTCCTGTGATGATGGAAAGGGGAAGAAGATGCTTATGATCATGTCCGACGATTCTTCTTAGAAAATGAGGGATGACAAGACCGACGAACCCGATTGTTCCAGAGACAGCGACGGCTGATCCCGTTAAGATACTCCCGGCAATGAGAATGATAAGCTTTCTCTGATGTACGGATATGCCTATATGGCGGGCTTGTTCTTCACCGAAGCTCATTCCATTCAACTCTTTGCCGTTCAGGATGAGTACTATTGTCCCTATAAGGAAGAAAGGAAAGATGATAGTGATATAATCCCACCCTCTCATAGAAACGCTCCCAAGAAGCCAGCCGATGATTTGCCTCAATTCTTCGCCTGTGAGTGCGATCATCAGGGAAATCAAAGATCCTAAAAACGAGCTGAAGATGATCCCTGTCAAGATGATGGTTTCAACCTTCATGGTCCTCTCGACTTTTTGTGCGAACCATAGTACTAGAAATACAGTGATGATGGAGCAAATAATGCTGAAAAAGGGAAGCGTAAACTTCCCAATGAACGGAATACTCCAATGAAAAAATAAAGTGATGACTGCACCGACAGATGCCCCTGATGAGACACCCAATGTATATGGATCGGCCAGCGGGTTACGCAATAATCCTTGGAAAGAAGCTCCGGCAACGGCTAAAGAGCTCCCCACCAGTAAAGCTAACAGTACTCTTGGTAACCTGATGGTATACACGATGTTCGAATACATGGGATCGACCGTCTCAGGTAAATCAAAGCCAAACCACTTAGAACCGATGATTGTAACGATATCCAATGGCGGGATCGATATGGTCCCGATTGAAATGGCTGCAAGAACCGCCGCTAATAAAAATAGGCCAGCCAATCCGTATGTAACCCCTATTCTATTTTGCAAATACCTCTGGATAGATCGACTTTGCAATTTCCTCTACTCCTTCAACCAATCTTGGACCCGTACGTGTGACTAAATCTGAATGAACATCGTAAACATGCCCATTCTTCACGGCATTGACATCTTTCCATCCATCTCTCTTCATTACTTGTTCTTTCGGGTTTTCGCTATAATAACCATACGTTGTGATGATCACGTCAGGATTCGAAGAAATGACAGATTCCTGATTTACCTTCACCCATCCTTCTTGTTCGCTCATGACATTATCAGCATTGACCATTGAAAGCATTTGATTGATGAACGTGTTCTTTCCTGTTGAATAAATGTCCGGTGAAGGAGAAACTTCCACATACACACGCTTCTTATTTGATACTTCATTTGCCTTTTTCTCAATCTCTTCCAAATCTGATTTCATGTCAGACACAATAGAAGCTGCCTTGTCTTTTTTCCCTACAAGAACACCAATATCATTGATGGTGGTGTACACTTCTTCAAAACTTTTTGCATCCTCTACGATGAATACATTGATCCCAGCATCTTTCAACTGATTCAACCCTTCTTCCGCTGATTTGGCAGTGGATTCATGGGCAAGGACCAGATCGGGTTCTAAGCTGACAATTTTCTCGACGTTAAATTCCATTCCACCGATCTTCTCTTTATCCGCGGCTTCTTTCGGATAGTTATCAAAATCTGAAACACCGACGATTTCCCTGTTTAATCCAAGTTCGAATAAAATTTCCGTATTACTTGGAATTAGTGAAACGATATGCTTAGGTTGTTCCTCCAGTGTAACTTTATGATTCAATGCGTCATTTAAAGACAAAGGAAATTCTGATGAATCCCCACTTACCTCTGCATTTTCTTTATTCTTTGATTGATCACCATCATTGGTTCCGCATGCTGAAAGGAACCCAACGGCCAAAAATAATGAGAGTATTACCTTAAATGTGTGTTTCATTTCCTTATTCCCCCTGTGAATGTAGATTGTAGACAGAAAAAAACATCTCTAGTGGACCAGAGATGTTG
The DNA here is from genome assembly GCF_033963925.1 of Rossellomorea sp. YZS02. Taxonomy (NCBI): domain Bacteria; kingdom Bacillati; phylum Bacillota; class Bacilli; order Caryophanales; family Bacillaceae; genus Rossellomorea; species Rossellomorea sp. YZS02. The sequence continues at coordinate 138,293 of NZ_JAXBLY010000012.1, forward strand.
TGTAAGATGCATATATAGGGTTCAAAACAATAAACCATGCACATTACACCTCTCTATCCGCGTAGATTTGGTGCGAAAAAAACTCAGGCAGGTCTCCTGGCTCATGGTCATTGTTTGCTGATACCTTCCCATGCACGCTTCGCACAGTGGCATACTTTCAGCAAACTACCATTTACAGTGGCGGGACCGCGTTGGAATTACACCAACTTCCCTATTAAGAAGCTAAGAAGAAACATGCCTTCCGCTTCACCTGAATTCTTACCATATGTAATTGTTCCGTTCAAAAGAATTATACACAAATTATGACGGATGGGAAATGAAATTTCATAAAATTGCAGAAAACTTGCAGATTTACATTTTTTCATGTAAGTGCATAAGTTTAATACATTGTGGCGATGAACCATTCGTGGTAGAATCTGTTCAAGCAATTACTTTACTGCTTTAGAGGAGTACATATGGTACAGGAGGTTTGCTAGTATGAATGTTAAGAGAGAAATTGCCACCTTTGCAGGTGGATGTTTTTGGTGCATGGTAAAGCCGTTTGATGAGCTGCCCGGGATTATCGACGTGATTTCAGGATATGCTGGAGGGCACCTGGAAGACCCCTCTTATGAGGATATCAAAGGGGGTAACACCGGACATTATGAAGTCGTCCAAATCACTTTTGATCCGGACCTCTTTCCTTACGAGCAGCTATTAGAACTATACTGGCCCCAAATTGACCCTACTGATGACGGAGGTCAGTTCCACGATCGCGGTGACCAGTACCGTACAGCTATTTTCTATCACAATGAACAACAAAAGCTATCGGCGGAAAAGACAAAGAAAGCAATAGAAGACAGCGGCCGATTCAATAAACCGATCGTCACTAAGATTCTTCCTGCATCACCTTTTTACCCTGCAGAGGATTACCATCAAAAATACTATAAAAAGAATCCTGATGAATATAAACAGGACCGCGAAAAGTCAGGCCGAGATGATTTCATTGAAGATCATTGGAAAAACAATTAAAGGCATGAAAATAAACTCCTTTCACCAAACTAATGGGTAGAAAGGAGTTTTTCATTTGAATAAAGAAAAGAGTAAAAGTGATCTAGAACAGGTTACCGGATTTGATGGACCTGGTAAGATCGTTAATTTCTTCGATCCCTATCCCGATGAAGATGAAGCCAATGTAAACAACTCGGACACGGTGGATAATCATTCATCGGAACGAAGATAAAGCATGGTGAGGGCTGCTAATATTCGAGCCCTCCCCCTCTTTTCCTGATGGGGCAGGATGGATTCGAGCCAGGGGTAGAGAGGGATGCGATTGATTGAACATTCTTTTACATCCAAGAACATGCAAGCACGAAACCATCCAAGGCATCTAATTTTCAAGAATGATACAAATTGTACATAAATTTATACCGCGATGTAAACGTTAAAAGTAAGAACCGAGGAAGTCCTCCACTTAGTTAAGCCGTTAATCCCTTGATTTGCTCGGTTCCCTCCCCTTTGTCCCTATTCCTCATCCATAAATAAGAATCGGACGTCAGTGTCGAAATGTCCGGTTATCGTCCGAATGGGGATGTCATCTCCCTCCATCCAGTCCTGAAAGTCTATCTTTACTCCTTTTGCACTTTCACCGAATCCGATTAAGCATTGCAACGTTTCACAATAAAATACACATGTATGAATGGTCCCAGCCCAAGAATCATAGGCCTTCTTGAAAACAGGGCCCTCGCCATCATTAAACAGATTTAGGGCCCTTTCCATGGTCAACCTCTCTTTTTGTTCGGATTGCAGTACGCTCAGCCTTTTCAGAGAATCCTTTAAATAATGACGATTATCCTTCTTCATATGATTCATTTGAAAATGATTGGTACAACCAAGAGTTGATGAATGATAAACCCCAATGCCTCTTGGAGACGCCTCCACCACAGCTGCCTTTCCACTTCGATCATACAAAGAGTAGTTAAAGCTATGGCGGTGAGGGAGCTTGCGCAAAACATCAATGGCCTCGTCAGAATCTTTACAGGTATCAAGGATGATCCGGGCGATTGTCGTACATATGAAGCCTTCTCCAGGTTTTAAGCGATTTACAAAGTGAAAGCCAACTGCCAATCCTTTTTCATTCAACCCGTCAATCCGACCGATCCCTCTGCCGGAGAAACCTATAGAAGCATACCCTCCTGAAGGCTTTACTAATAGAAGCCTTCCCTCATACGTTTTGGGATGGTAATCATAATTTCTTACATAAACACCATCTTTCGCCAGAGATGAACAACCGGACTCTATCCACTCCTGCTGAAAGCCTGAATATTCATGAACAGTTTCCTCCATGGACCATTGCAATCCTTTAGATAAACCCTGTAATTCATCCCACAAGCCGGGTGCATACTGAAGAATGAATCTCTTCGCTTCCATGATATCCACTTTGTAGTTTCGCAGTGACTTCCTACGGCGCTCCAGATGATGGGTGTAAAGGGGGGATTTCCGAAGTTCATGTCCTAGCTGAAGGCCGATTTCATAGTAAGTCCCTCTTGACTGCAATACATCTAATACAACTTTTTTCATTCATCTATAACCCTTTCTGCACACTTAATATAATGTCGAATAAATACCTTATCCCTTTAACGCCTGTTATGCTACACTTAATTCATCAAATTGTAGGAGGAAATATCATGCAAAAAACTCAAAAAACACTTTCACTAATTCAAGAAGGAGTGAACGTTCTGAGTTTGTAACAGGAAACGGCGCTCCTTCTTCCAGAGTATAAATTAAATCAGGAAGCAGGAGACATTTTATGATGAAACAAACGCTCGCATCCCATAATATCCGGATGCTATTTTGGATTTCTTTTTTTGGTACAATCAGCTTTCTTCAACCCGTTTTAACATTATTCTATTTCGAAAGAGGATTAACCTCCTCCGATATATTGCTCGTTCTGATGTTTTGGAGCGGGGCCGTATTACTCGGAGAGGTTCCAACTGGAATATTTGCCGATCGTTTCGGGGCAAAATATTCTTTTTTACTCGGTTCGTTTCTTAAGTTCATTAGTATCGTTCTTCTTCTATTTGCCTATGAACCTTGGATGTTTTTCCTTTACAGCTTCATCAATGGGTTCAGTGTTACCTTCTTCTCAGGGGCAGATGAGGCCTTGATCTATGATTCACTCAAGGAGTCAAATGAAGAAAATCGAATGGATCATGCAATGGGGAAAATCCAGTCAGCTTCGTTCATTAGTATGCTAATTGCCGTTTTGGTCGGTTCATATTTAGCAAAGGATTTAGCTGATAATCAATTCACCCTACTCATTATTCTCGGCTTGGTCTTTCATTTGATTGAATTGTTCTTGATTCTGCGTGTCAAACAGCCTGTTGCTGATTCATTCCAGAAAGAAAATCCATTCTCTCAAATTAAGAGTGGTTTCAAAGTCATACAGCAAGCACCACAGTTATTGCTGATGTTTCTGAATGTCACATTGGTTTTCATCCCGGCCGGTGCCGTTTACCAATACTTTGACCAGCCGCTTCTAAAGGATGCAGGGGTTCCCGTGTATATGATTGGTTTCTTTTATGCCGTTTCTGCCATCTTTGGCTATATAGCTTCGAATTCAATCGGCTGGATGACTGCTCGTTTTTCCAGGATATTGCTGATGAACCTATCTGGATTGACAGCGGTAGTCGGGTTACTTCTTTCGGGCTTGTTCGGTTCCTCTTTATGGATCGTGTTAGGTGCATTCTTTCTGTTAAGGCTTGTGCGGGCAATCCGGTATCCCATCTACTCCCAGTTAAGTAATGATTTAATACCTTCCGGGATTAGGGCTACGACGATTTCATTGCTTTCCATCGTGGATTCTTGCTTAGATCTTGTCGTGTTCGGATTATTATCCACCATAGCTTTGAAAGGATATTCCACTGTTCTCATAGGATGCTCGTTCATCGCATTATTGGGAACCTTATTACCGCTTACACCTGTTAGAGCAAAAAAGGCAGAGCTAAAAGTCGAAAGAGACCGCCTTCTCTAAATGTAAACAAAGAGTGCTGACAATGTGTCAGCACTCTTTTGTAATGAGTTATTTCTTTAAGTACGTCCAGCCTTCCTCCTGATACACCTGATTTTCTTTCATCAGTTTACCGAGGGCACGTTTAAAGGAAGCCTTACTCATATTGAAGCGGTCTTTGATTTCGTCAGGCTGACTTTTATCCCAGTAAGGGATCGCACCATTTCGTTGTGCCAAGTACTCAAGAATAACCTCCGCATCATCCTGCATTTTATCCTGCTTTAAAGGTAAGAATGAAACATTCACGTTTCCATCATCCTTCACGTCGATGACTCTTCCTTCAACAAGCTCCCCGAGTCTTGGCTCTTGCTTTCGTTCATTCATGTGAACGAAACAGCGATACCCTTGCTCAGATAAGAAGAAGGTCCCGACTCGGAGCAGTCGATATACCCGTCCCTGCACTTTTGCATTCATCATTTCATTAGAAGCTCTCCTGGACACCTGTTCAATGATATTTTCAGTTGCCAATCTTCCGTATAGACGATCTTGCTTATCCCGATTCAGGGTTAAGAACAGCTGGTCACCGGGATTTGGCCACAGCTCCAGAAACTTCGGAAGGTCATCCGATGAGACCAGAATATCCTTAGGTAGTCCGATATTAACAAAGACACCTAAATCTTCCCTTTTGTCCACAACTTCTGCCCACCCGTATGCACCGACTTGTACTTTAGGGATACGCATAGTCGCTGTCAGACGAACGTCCTTGTCATGATAAAGAAATACTTTCACCGTATCTCCTTCTTGAATTTCTTCTGTTATTTCAGAGTGATGCAGCAATACACGATCCTCATCATTCGTTAAAAAGAAACCATATGGTACTTCATGATCAACGAATAAATCCACTACCGTACCTGGCTTTAAAGAAGACATTATATTATTTCCTCCTATATAAATTAACTTAAAACATTTCTCTACGTTTGTATTCACTAAATATAGCTTTTTTCACTTGTGTTGTATAGTGCGTATGAGGTTTTTTACAATAAATCATCAATTTAGAAAATAATGAATTCATGAACTTTTACCGGTCCCATTGACCTGTTAAAAGTGAGTTGTTATGATTCTTCTAATTCAATTATAACAAACACATACACCTTGTATAAGTTCAAGAATATGGCTTGAACGTTTCTACCAGCTACCTTAAATGGCTTGTCTACAAGATAAAGTAATGCCTATGGAATTATTTTATCCTGTAGATGACACTCTGGTTGATTTTCACCAGAGTTTTTTTATTTTATCTACCGGGAGGATTACCTAATGAAAAGATTCTTTCAATTTGCTGAAAGAGAGACAACTTATAGAAAAGAAACATTAGCAGGAGTGACTACCTTCCTTTCGATGGCCTACATTCTTGTCGTTAATCCTATTATTCTCAGTCAGGCAGGAATGGATAAAGGTGCCTTATTCACGGCTACCGCCCTATCTGCGATAGTAGGGTCCCTATTAATCGGGATTCTTGCAAATTTCCCAATAGGGATAGCCCCAAGTATGGGCCTGAACTCATTCTTTACCTTTTCAGTATGCATCGGTATGGGAGTCCCTTGGGAAATAGCACTAACCGGGGTATTCATTGCCGGGATCATATTCATGATCTTAAGCATAATGAAAATCCGGGAGAAAATCATTAACGTCATCCCACAGGATCTGAAATTCGCCATTGCAGGAGGAATTGGATTCTTCGTTGCCTTCATTGGTTTTAAGAACGCAGGGCTCGTTGTTTCCAATCCGGAAACATTCGTTTCGATCGGGGATCTATCTTCCCCTGCCACATTGCTTGCTGTATTCGGATTCATCATTACGTTGATGATGTTAGTGAAAGGAATTAAAGGCGGAATATTCTACGGGATGGTTGCAACCACCGTCATCGGTATGATTGTAGGCAAAATTGACGTGCCCCACTCTGTTATCGGAAAGGTCCCTAGTCTGGACCCGACATTCGGTGTAGTATTTACACATTTGGGCGATATTTTCACCCTTGAAATCATGGCCGTTATCTTCACTTTCCTATTCGTCGCTTTCTTTGATACTGCAGGTGCATTGATTGCCGTAGCCAGTCAGGCAGGAATCATGAAGGATAATCAAATTCCGAATGCAGGCAGAGCCCTTCTCGCTGACTCTGCCTCAGGGGTGGCAGGTGCGATTTTCGGTACTTCAACGACTGCATCTTTTGTGGAATCTTCTGCAGGGGTTGCCGTAGGAGGCAGAACAGGATTCACATCGGTTGTGATTGCCATTTGTTTCACGATTGCGCTGTTCTTCTCACCCGTTTTGTCTGTCATAACGCCTGAGGTGACGGCTCCGGCACTCATTATTGTAGGAGCTTTAATGGCTACGGAAGTAAGGCATATCAATTGGAATCGACTCGAAGTTGTCATTCCGTCCTTTGTCACGATCATTATGATGCCTTTAACCTTTAGTGTCGCAACCGGGATTGCCTTAGGATTCATTCTCTATCCATTTGCCATGATTTCACTAAAGAAATGGAAAGAGGTTCATCCCATAATATATATCCTTTGCGGATTATTCATACTTTATTTTGCATTTTCTTAATGCTAAAGCAAAAAGGGGAGATGCCTTCGAAAACTTCAAGGCATCTTCCCTTCTTTATCGTTACTTATGAAAGCTTCGAACGGTTTTGTCAGAGGGTAGGAAGAAAGTCATCATACCGAGCAGGGGAAGGAAGCTGCATAGGATCATCACAAATCGAATGGTGAATAAATCGGCAAGACCCCCAAATAAGACGGCTCCAACCGCTCCCATTCCAAACGCCAGGCCAACGGTCAAACCTGACACCATCCCAATCTTACTTGGCAAAAGTTCCTGGGCATACACGACAATGACACTGAAGCTTGATGACAATATAAGCCCTATACAAAAAATGAATGGATAAACCATGTCCAAAGACAAGTAAGGTAATGCGAGGGTCAATGGTGCGGCACCAATCATGGAAAAAAAGATGATATTTCTTTTTCCAAAACGATCAGCTAACGGTCCTCCTAAGAAGGTCCCCAGTACCCCGGCAAACATAAAAACAAATATGTACGCTTGTGCTTCTTTAATGGAAAGACCATAGTCTTCAATCAAATAAAACTGATAGTAATTTGAAATCCCGGCACCGTACCATGATCTTGAAAATACAAGAAAAACCACGAATACCATGGCCCACTTCACTTTTGGATGAATCGACATTTTTGTTGAAGCAGGTTTCTTCCTATAATCCATTCTCTCATTCGAACGGAGTCTCTCTGAATACCAGGCAGACACACGAAGTAACACTAACACGCCTATGATTGCCACGATGGTGAACCACAACGCTCCTTTTTGTCCAAAAGGAACAAAAATAAAGGCTGTTATCAACGGCGCCAGTGATTGACCGGTATTTCCTCCGACCTGATAAATCGATTGTGCAAGCCCCCTTCGGTTTCCCGCTGCCAAGTAGGCTACCCGTGACCCTTCCGGATGGAAAATGGCAGATCCAAACCCGATAAACAATACGGATACGATAATCCAAATAAAATGACCGGATAATGCAAAGCCTATCAATCCCGTTAAGCTCGACAACATCCCTAATGGCAGTAAATAAGGTCTCGCTCGAATATCGGCATAGTAACCAAATACGGGTTGTAATAAAGAGGATGTCATATTGAGCGCAAATGCGATCCAGCCAATTTGCGTGTAACTAAGCTGCAATGATTCTTCAATGATTGGAAACATAGCCGGCACCACAGCCTGAAGGGTATCGTTAATAAAATGACCCGAACTGATCGCTAAGAGAATGCCATAAATAGTAGGATTTACTGCTGGCTTTGTCAGTGTTTGTGCCAAGCTGTCCTCCCCTTTCAAAATTATTTCGCTCCTCTAAATAGTATACTGAAAAACCCATTCATTTCCTATGGAAAATAAAAAAAGCCGAACCAAAGTTCGACTTTTTCCCCAATCAATTATTAGCCTCTATTCGGGAATACCCGCTTTACCATATCAGCTATTTCTTCACCAAATCCTTCGATTGGTTTCCCATTTTCCGCTTTATCGGCATAGTCCCTCATCCGGTCAATGAAATCAGGATTAGTTGAAACATACACATTATTAATACTTCCATTTGCATTCTTCACTTGATCTGAGATTTTTTTCTCCAATTCCTTCGATACATTTCCATTCCTCTTATCTTCAAGTACAGCAGCTACATATGCATTTTGATCAGTTGTAAGCACATATGCGCTTTTTACTTCTTTAAGTTCAGCTACTTTATCCGCTTCTTTGTCAGCAAGAGAATAGTTTTCCCTCATCGTACCGTCATTCATATAATCACGGTTCGCCTGATCATTCTTATAATTGACCCTCTCCAGATTCCGGTTGTTCATCTGCTGTCCTTCTTCGTTCATGTTATTGCTCGTACCACAACCTGAAGCCAAAGTCATGAACACCAATCCCATAAGGGAAATCAATAGATATTTTTTCATTCGAATGCCTCCTAAATTTGATTCACCCTTACTATCCCCACACCAATTTAAATCTATTCAGGATTTATTACGTGTTTAATTCTTTATTCAATTAGGGAAAACTCACAATGAATGATTTATCAGGGAGGTGTGAGAGATGTTTCAGGCAGCTTTATGGGGAGGCGCAGCCAGTCTATCTTTATTAATCGGGGCCTTTATGGGAATTTATCTACATATTCCGAAGCGGGTTGTAGCGTTTATTATGGCCTTAGGAACGGGATTGATCATCGGTTCCGCTACCTTTGATCTCTTAAGTGAGGCAGAAGGAAGAGCAAATCTACTTTATTTAATATCCATGTTTCTGTTAGGTGCCCTTATCTTTACATTATTCGAAATTTTCATCTCTAAAAAAGGTGGAAGCGAAAGGAAGCGTTCTAAGAAAAACCCTCACAATCATTCAGGGCTGGCCATCTATGTAGGAACGATAATGGATGCCATTCCTGAATCCATCATTATCGGCGTAAGCTTTATTGAAAGTCAATCCATGCCATGGGTATTCATCACCGCTATCTTCATCAGTAATTTACCCGAATCATTATCAAGCAGTATCGGGTTGAAGCTCGATCAGTACAGTACGAGGAAAATTCTATTTCTATGGGGAAGTGTGGTCATGCTTTCCTCTCTCAGTTCTTTACTCGGTTATGTATTTTTGGAGAATGCACCTGAAAGCACTTCCTACCTGATTGGAGCCTTCGGTGCCGGTGGCTTGCTCGCAATGGTTTCCTCCACCATGATGCCTGAAGCATATGAAGAAGGTGGTCCCATTGTCGGCTTCCTTTCCTCCTTAGGGATTATTCTCTCCTTTATTTTGACCCATTTGTCATAGGATTCATGGAGCGAATAAAAAAAAACGCACCTGGGTGCGTTTTTTTTATTCTTCATGGTTGATGGTCAATCCGTCTATAAATCTTTTACCCATGAGTTTATCTTTTTTCCGATTTTCCTTGCTGTTAAAGATGATATCGAAGTCATAATTCTCAGGATATAACTCCTTGGCAGGCACATAGAGCCGGAGTCGTTTATGATTCACGATTATTTTCATCCCTTTCACCTGCACCGTGTAATTCCCTTTATCATCAGGACCCTCGAATACAATTCCGAACTCTCCATCGGGTGAAATCTTGACATTATCACCTTTAGAAAAAAGCGTGATTCCGTGGTTTTCTTTCTTGGTCTTCCTTTTCACCCTTGTACTGTGTTTATTTACGATGACCTGCTTATCCATTTCCTTTCTCAGATGAAAGTCAACATCATTCAAACTGTATTCTCTACTCTCCTTATAGGTGATTTCATGGGCTTTCTCAATGATCTCCGGATGCATCCCCAACTTCAAAGCAATAGAGAATGCCTGACTTTCTCCCCCTTGACCGACGACAAGCTTATACGTCGGCTGCAAAGTATCGATGTTAAACTCCATACTGCCATTCATAAAGCCCTCATGTTCTTCTGCGAAATATTTGATCTCACTATAGTGGGTAGTGGCAAGAATTGTAGCCCCCTTTTCATACAATTGATTCAAAATGGCTGTGGCGAGACCCATTCCTTCTAAAGGATCAGTACCGGAGCCGAGCTCATCCAACAGAACGAGGGAACGGTCGTTGGTATCCGATAAAATGCCGATTACATTTTTGATATGTGAGCTGAATGTACTTAAGTTCTGCTGCAGACTTTGCCCATCCCCGATATCCAGGAGGATTTGCTGGTACAAGCTGATTTCACTCCCTTCCCCTGCCGGAATGTGAAGACCGCACTGGGTCATGAGGGTTAGCAGACCTACCGTTTTGATGGTGACGGTTTTCCCTCCCGTATTGGGTCCAGTGATGACCAATGCATGAAAGCCTTCCCCCATCTTGATGGAAAGGGGGACAGCCTGTTTCCCCAATAGAGGATGTACGGCATTTATCAAGTGTATTCGTTGGTCTTCATTCAGGATTGCCTTCACTCCATCATAAGAACGGCTATATTTCGCTTTGGCAAACAATACATCGTAATGGACCATCGTTTCAATCGCGAGTTTTAATTGCGGTTCGAATGTTTGAACCATTCCCGTCAATGTCCATAGAATATTTTCAACTTCACGATCTTCTTCGAATTTAATAGTGAGAAGCTGGTCCTGTTGTGTACTTAATTCTTCCGGTTCAATATAAAGGGTTGAACCGGAAGCTGAAGAATCCAAGACCGTCCCTTTCAACTTCCCCCTGAATTCTTTCTTGATCGGGATGACATATCTGCCGTTTCGCTGACTCACGATCGATTCTTGAAGGAAGGATTTATATTTTGCCGATTTTACGATCGATTGTATTTTATCCTTCAATCGATCTTCTTGAATCCCCAATTGCTTTCGAATCCTCAGTAATTCTTTACTTGCATAATCGTCCACTCTGCCATTTCGGATGCATCGATTGATTTCCTCTCCAAGATCTGGAATGTCTTCAATGGAATAAACGTATGATGAAACCCTCGGTGCCAGCCATTGTTTGTCATCCATGTATTTCTTAAGCTTTTTACATGCATCCAGAAAATAATACAACCCCATGAGCTGATCGGGTCTAAGCGGTACTCCTTTGTTCAGGCTTGCCATTATGTTCTCTACACCATCTAATGCATGGATCGGTACACTGGCACTTTTCTCGAGTATGTGTACGGCTTCCGTCACCTCATCCAGCAGCATGTCAACCTGGCGGATATTGGTCGACGGCCGTAAGTTCATCAATTTCTTTTTCCCTTCTTCTGTAAGGGCAAACCCCATCAAATTTTCTTTCACTGAGTTGAATTCCAGTGTTTGAAACGTCTTTTCATTCATTTTATTTTCCTCCATATAAACAAAAATAGACCACAACGAACAATGTCCATTGTGGTCTTCCTTCACTCGTATACAATCCACCCTATCATTTAATGATCGCCGATTTGCAAGCACGTATATCCTTCAACTCCAAACGGTTGAAAAAACGAGGTGACTTGCGAAATTGCGCACAAAAAGAGCTGTGCACAAAGACACAGCTCTCCTGATAAAAGGTTGAGTATGCTATGACCATTGTTCTTAACTACATTTTGAAGGCACAGTTAAATAAGCTTCATCAATAGCCCATTTTCTAAGCCATTGCCTGCAAAATGTCCGTATTCATTTCACGGTTAGTTAAGAACGACACCTAACATATAACATACTCCCTTTGTATACACTATTTCATTCATGTTTAGTTTACGTTGTATTCCATCTATTTGTCAATAGGTTACTGTAAAGATCGCTTGTATTGGAACCTTTTCCATTGAAAACGGATGAAACAGCCAATGCAAAAACCTGCAAGAGCAACGGATGCGGCCATGAAGACCATTCCCGAAAAGATATAGTAAGCTGTGCTCCATCCTGCCGTGGAACTTAAGATGGCAGCTCCTAAGCAACTCACCGCAATGATATTATTAAACTGCTGTTGATCGGCATCTTCCTGGTGGTAAGCGGAAGGTTCTTTCTTTAAGAACAACTTCCCGGTCTTGATGACTGGATTGTAATTGAATAGTAATGCCGATATCCCCACTATGAATGGAAGCAATAAGAAATACTCTATTTGAATCACCCATGAAATGGCAACAGTTGAAACGATAAATCCTTGATTGAGTTGAACTAATGGTCTTGGTATTGAATTTATTCTACCTGAACCCATTCTAATTCATACCTTTCTTATTGGAATTATAGTAATTACAGTGTAGTGCATATACGAAAAAAAATCAAAAGAAAAAACCGGGAACAGCTGCCCATTTTTCGGCTGCTCCCGGTTTTCTATATCATATTAATAGAACCGTATTCTCTTTTCCTCATTTCGTTGTTAACTCATATCTCCTTTGTAACTCCTCTGGAGCCATCTTCACAATCATCTGAAGGATGAAGGTAAACACTGCCAGATCATCAACTATTCCCAATAAGACAAAAACATCCGGAATCAGATCCAGAGGCAGCCAAAAATAAAAGGCGACCACCCCCACCGATAAACCCTTCTTCACAGGCGAAACATCCCGGGACCGAAAAAAATCCACCAAAAAAGGAACCGACCTCCGAACATTAAAAAGAAACCTCACCCGCTTCACAATCCTTATCATACCTCATCACCTGTCTGTTTGTTTATAACGTTATCATAGCACACAAATAAAAATGGAGAGAATCTGCTATCAACGAGCATGGATTTTTGGCTCATTTCCCCAAGTGGAACAGAGACCCGGGCACAAATGCATTTGTGCCCGGGTCTCTGTTCCACTTGGGGCCCTTTCAGCTTTGCTGAAAGGCGAGGGAAACATCCGTTTCCCTCGAATGAGCCAAAAATCACTCCCATACGAAGCTATCTCCCTTTGCTTCTATATATAATTTCCATTACCCATCCTTCTTTTCACACCTGATGAGCCTCCATGGTAAGACCCTCTCCCTAATGTAAACACCCCGTAAATTTATCACTGTTCCTGCCAACACTCTATCTTTTTAGCTTACTCGCGTGTTATAATCTTTTAGATTGAGTATTAGGAGGTATATCATATATGATTCAGGTTTCAGATGTAAGCTTACGTTTCGGTGATAGAAAATTATTCGAAGACGTGAATATAAAGTTTAATCCAGGGAATTGCTACGGTCTTATCGGAGCAAACGGTGCTGGTAAATCAACATTCTTAAAGATTCTTTCAGGAGAAATCGAAGCGCAGACCGGCCATGTATCGATGGGATCAGGTGAGCGCCTTGCTGTCTTAAAGCAGGATCACTTTGAATATGAAGAATATGAAGTGCTAAAAGTCGTCATCATGGGGCATACCCGTTTATATGAAGTCATGCAGGACAAAGATGCCATCTACATGAAAGAAGATTTTTCTGACGAAGACGGCATGAGAGCGGCAGAATTAGAAGGTGAATTCGCCGAGCTGAACGGTTGGGAAGCTGAATCCGAAGCTGCCATCCTATTAAAAGGCTTGGGGATCAATGAAGATCTTCACTCGAAACAAATGTCCGAACTGACCGGTGGAGAAAAAGTAAAAGTATTATTAGCACAGGCACTATTCGGAAAACCCGATGTCCTGTTACTGGATGAGCCTACCAACCACTTGGACATCCAAGCAATTCAATGGCTTGAAGACTTCTTAATCAACTTTGAGAACACGGTCATCGTCGTATCCCATGACCGTCATTTCTTAAACAAGGTATGTACACATATTGCCGACCTTGATTTCGGAAAAATTCAAGTATATGTAGGGAACTACGATTTCTGGTATGAGTCAAGCCAATTAGCACTGAAAATGGCTCAGGACCAAAATAAGAAAAAAGAAGAAAAAATCAAGGAGCTTCAGGCTTTCGTTGCCAGATTTAGTGCAAACGCATCTAAATCCAAACAAGCCACTTCCCGGAAGAAATCCTTGGAAAAAATATCATTGGATGACATCAAGCCAAGCTCCCGTCGTTATCCATACGTACAATTCAAGCCGGAACGTGAAATCGGAAACGATGTTCTTCGTGTGGAAGGTCTCACAAAAACGGTTGACGGTGTAAAGGTCTTAAACAATGTTTCTTTCATCATGAATAAAGAAGACAAAATTGCCCTGGTCGGCACTAATGAAATCGCCAAATCCACCCTTTTCAAAATCCTTGCCGGAGAAATGGAACCGGACAGCGGCACGTTCAAATGGGGTGTAACAACTTCACAAGCTTACTTCCCAAATGACAACTCCAAGTACTTTGAAGGTAGTGAACCTTCCCTTGTCGATTGGTTACGTCAATACTCACCGGAAGATGAGAGTGAAACATTCCTTCGCGGATTCTTAGGCCGCATGCTCTTCTCAGGGGAAGAAGTATTGAAGAAGCCGAGTGTTCTATCCGGTGGGGAAAAAGTCCGCTGTATGTTATCCAAGATGATGTTGAGCGGATCAAATGTTCTACTATTGGATGAACCGACGAACCACTTGGATTTGGAATCCATCACCGCATTGAATAATGGGTTGATCAATTTCAAGGGTGCTATGATCTTCGCATCCCATGACCATCAGTTCATTCAAACGATCGCCAATCGTATTATCGAGATCACAGAAGAAGGTGTCATCGATAAAGAAACGACATATGATGAATTCCTGGAAATGAAAGCTGCAATGAAAGCTTAATACTGACAAGAAAAAGCAGGCTGCCTGAAGGGCGCCTGCTTTTTTTCATTTTCTTACTGATGCTGTCCGTGTTTAACCAAGTATCCTTTAATTTGGAAATAGCTTATATGTTTAGGCAATTCTTCTTTAATGGGTTTCAGGAGGTCCGTCCCTGCTTTCGAGACCGCCTCTTCAATCAGAGCTTCTTCTTCTTCTGTAAAAAGAATGGTCCAGTCGTCCGTAATGCCTTCTTGATAAGAACGGATGATGTGATTTTCTATCGTTGCCGTCGTCATCCCACGCTCTTTCGCAATGGCTTTTAAGTTCATGTTATTGTTAAACAACTCATAACTGATTAAATGGGACGCTGTATCGGACTGACTCGTCTTCCGTGGTCGTGAAGGCTTGACAACCTCGACTTCATGTTCAGGATTCTCACGTAAAAAAGCGGAGATTTCTTTTAAGAAAATTTCCCCATACCGATTCAGCTTGTTTTCACCGACCCCGCTGACATGCATGAATTCCTCTGATGTTCTCGGTTTCTTCACACACATGTCCTGAAGCGACTTATCAGAGAAAATGACGAAAGGTGGCACTTCTTCTGAATCCGCAATCGATTTACGGAGTGTCCGCAACGTCTGGAACAATTCATCTTCTCTGGTAATGATGGCTGTAACTGTAGGCTGTACCTTTCTCGTAACGCTTCTTTCCCCCATCAATACCTCTTTGCCTCTAGAGGAAACCCTGAGGATAGGAAAGCTCCCCCCTTCTACTTGAATGACACCCTCTGAAATCAGATAATCGATGAACAGGCCGACTTCCTTCTGGGATTGTTCTTTCATCAATCCATATGTGGATAACCGGTCGAACCCCCAATCCAGGATCTTTTTATTCTTAGAACCCGTGAGTACTCCGCTGATGAGTGAGGTACCGAACCTTTCATTCATCCGCATCATGCACGATAAAACCATTTGTGCCTCTCTCGTTACATCCTCAGATTCCCTATCATCCAGACAGTTGCTGCAATGGCCGCATGCTTCGTCTATCTGTTCTCCGAAATACGCTAAAATATAGTTTTGCAGACACGCTTCTGTATGGACAAAGTCAATCATATCCCGCAGTTTCTGCATCTCATTATCATGCTGCTCCTGATTTACAATGTTCTGGTCGATGATGTACCTCTGAGTTTGAATATCCTGAGGTGAAAATAATAAGATACATTCACTGTCTACTCCATCACGGCCAGCCCTGCCCGCTTCCTGATAATATCCCTCCATATTCTTAGGGATTTGATAGTGAATACAAAAGCGAACGTTCGATTTATTGATCCCCATCCCGAATGCATTAGTAGCAATCATGATCGTGTTAGAATCATTCAGGAAGGCTTCCTGTTGTTCCTGCCTTACTGCATCAGACAGGCCTCCATGATATTTCCCGACAGAGAAACCCTTTTTCTCAAGATGCATAAAAAGATTTTCAACTTCCTTGCGTGTAGCACAGTAAATGATGCCGGAATGCTGATGATTCTTCTTTACATACCTTTCCACCCATCGCTTTCGGTCTTCCCCCTTCACTACCTGAAAGAACAAGTTCGTCCTCTGAAATCCAGTTAACACTTTATATTGATCCGGAATATGTAGGTGATGAAGGATATCCTCCTGAACTTGAGGAGTAGCGGTTGCTGTGAGTGCAAGGATTGTGGGGGTTGAATGAAGCTGGCTCACTGCCTTGTAGATGCCTAAGTAGCTTGGTCTAAAATCATGGCCCCATTGAGATAAACAGTGTGCTTCATCTACAGCCACAAGGGGGATGGGCAATGTATTGAGAAAACGGACGAATCCATATGATTCTAATCTCTCAGGAGCGATATAAACGAGCTTGTATTCCCCTAAAGAAATCTCTTCCATTCTATTCTCTACTTCACTGGTTGATAACGTGCTATTAATATAGGTAGCCGGAATCCCTTGGTGTATTAATGAATCAACCTGGTCTTTCATCAGGGATATGAGAGGGGAGATCACTAGGGTTACACCATCAAGCATCAGTGCCGGGATTTGATAACATAGAGACTTCCCCCCACCCGTCGGCATGATACCGACCGTGTTTTTCCCGTCTATTATGTATTGAATAATACGTTCCTGACCGTTCCTAAATTCATCATAACCAAAGTACTGCTTTAATACCTGTTTTGCTTCTGCAATCACGAGCTTCCCTCCATAAATAACATTCTTATCCCTATATTTTATTAAAGATAAGTGGACGTGCCAATAGGAAGTCGATAAGTTTCCAGAAAAAAAGCCCCCTGAAACCAGTGAGGCTTTGACATTTGCTTATACGGAATACACCTTCTTACCATCATGCCAGGTTTCCACCACCCTGATGTTGTTCAGATCATCACTTGCAACTTCCAAAGGATGTCGATCCAGCAAGATGAAGTCGGCGCGTTCCCCCGCGGAGATAGATCCTGAATTATGAGGTTCATTTAATTCAATAAGGGTAGGCATGGACGTGTATCCGCGATATGCCTCATTTACCGTCAGCTTCTCCTGAGGCTGCCATCCTCCTTCAGGTCTACCGGAGAGATCGGTCCTGTTGACGGCTGCAAACATACCTTCGAACGGATCAATTGAGCCGATAGGCAAGTCAGAGCTTAATGTGTAAGGGATATCATGATTGATGATGCTTTTGAACGCATCGCAATAGGGAGCCAAATCTTCACCGACCCATTTCTCCTTTTGATCCCATTCTCCCATTAAGAAAGAAGGCTGGGTTTCAATAGTGGGTTTAATTTTTCCCAGACGGTACAGCAAGTCCTCACCTAATGTCTGGGCATGAATAATTCTGTGGTGATAGGTATTGGTCCGGGCTTCATCCTGTTCCAATGCCGTAATGGCCTGTTCTACGGCTTTATCACCGATGGCATGCATGGCCACCTGCATTCGATTTTCGCTTGCCAGCCTGATCAGTTCATTTAACTCTTCTTGAGAATAAATCAAATTACCGGTTGTATCAGGCTGGTCCTTATATGGAATCCTCATGGCAGAAGTATGAAGGCGCTGAGTCCCATCCAGGAAGATTTTCACTGCGCCTACCTTAACATGATCACTCCCTTCACCCGTGCGGTGAGGATGACGTTCAAGAAAATCCTGCAGATGTTCTTTCTTAAAGATGTAATGATGCAAATAAACTCTTATTGGCAACTCTCCCTCTTTCTCCAACCCGCTATAGGCTGTCCATAGCCGGTCATAGGACCCGATGAAATTCAAGTCATCCGTGTGTATGGTTGTGATTCCGTGTTTAAGCATGTGGGGGATCCCCTGTTTAATTGCCTCCTTGGCATCATCAGAACTTCGGCCACGGAAATGATGCTTGATGTAATGAACGGCACTGTCTTTAAACCGCCCTGTCCATTCCCCATGATCGTCTGTTTCTTTGAAAGCATCAGGAATGTCCTTAAATTCATCTTCTTCCTTTAGTAAATCCAGCACTTTATGATTCACGACGCACTCATGACCGTCTTGATGAAGAAAAAACATGTACGTATGTAAATGCAGTTCATCCAGGTCCTTTCCTGTCAGCAGGTCTTGTCGATCTTTAAAGTTGCTATCATCATGACCCCTTCCAACAACCCAGTCCCCTTCTTCCATTTTTGGGTAATATTCGTGCACTTCATTTTTCATTTCTTCCCAGCTTTCTACATGCCTGAGATCCAATTCTCTCTTCATTAATCCATACCGTAAAAAATGCATATGTGAATCATGAAATGCAGGGGACAAAACCCTTTCCATCCCATCGACTACGTCTTCCGTTTTACTTGGTAGTTCTCCTTCAATGACTTCACCTATTCGACCCTCTTCAATCGTTACACTGTATTTTTTAGTGGGATCTTTATACACCAAACCGTCATACAATCGAACATTCGTTAATTTCAATGGATACTTCCTCCTTAAAGTGGATAATGGGATAGTTTTCCTTTACCTCATTAAGATGGGATTAAACATAAAAAAACTGTACATATGATATTCATTCACATGTACAGTCTTCATCATATTAGAACCACTTGACTGTTTTTTCTTCCTTATTTGTTTCAACAGGTTTAGACAGCTTCCAAAAGCCGTCCCACACAGTTTCTTTACGGTCATTTTCAACGGATGGACTTTTCACTTCTTTCTCTTTCTTGGACATGGTGCTCCCTCCTTTAATACATAAATACATTACATACTATTCAAATGTAAAAAAAGAGTTTAATAAATTTAAAGTATTTATTTGATGCAACGGTAATCATATATGCAACAAAGATGTAAAAAGAACCAATCGATTGATTGGTTCTTTAGGATTAATCATGATGATTTCATTGTGGGATGGGGATTATCCACCACTTGCAACACTTTTGTGGAAGTCACCATATCTTCTTTACAAAGCGGACACTTAGGTGTATCTTCACTTTTAAAATTATCTCTCATCCAGCCCTTACAATCTTCAGCGGAACAAGCCCAAATCTTTGTTTCCTCTGTTTTGATTTCTTCCTCAACTTGATTTCTACGACCAAAAGCCATTGAACGTCCTCCTTTAAGGTAAGTAGGATTTTCTTGCTAAGCTTTCTAACAGGAAAATATGATTGTGGTAATTTATGCTGCAGATAATATGTGGTCAATAATAGTTAATTAATCGGATTACATGCATCGATTATTTCCATTATACCATACTTGACACCATTTTAATATATCCACGCTGAAGTTAGATCATTATGTAAATGTTCAGAAGAGAAAATGCTTCATTTTTTCTGTTTAGACCTTGAAGAAGATACTTTCACTCCACCCGGCATTTCCTTACTGGTCGTTCCCTGTCCTTCTACTTGAGAAGAACCCAGAGCCGCTTTTGATGCATCCTTTTTTCTATTGCTCATTTGATTCACCTCCTCTACTATCTTTCCCGGTATTCATCCATATTATGTACATTTGTTTATTAAAGGCTGTTTTCGTAAACATTGTTGCTTTTGGATGTAGCGAGTGGCGGTTGATTTCCGCTACAGGTGCTCGCTTTCCGCGGGGCTGGCGGTGAGCCTCCTCGGCTGCGCCTGCGGGGTCTCACCTGTCCAGCTACGGCGGCTAGCCCCTCGAGGTCATAAGCTAAATGGCCCAAGAAGGCAAAAGAACGCCTTCTTCGTCCGTTCAACTTATGCTTGTCGGGGCTGAACGAGTCGCCTTCGCATTTCGTGCTGTCCAGCGTTTCCCGCAGGAGTCGAGCACCTGCAGCGAGAATCAACTGACGAAA